>HF989517.1:45093-56287 GCA_000432175.1 Eubacterium sp. CAG:786 | reverse complement strand
TTCAGCAGGCGTACAGTCTTCTTCATGGAAGCGATAGCCTCTGCGTTGATCATGCCCTTTGTATCAGGCAGTGCGGGAACATGCAGTGTGATATAGTCGCACTTTTCGAAGATCTCCTTGTTGCTCTTTACGTAGTGGACCTTGCCGGAAAGCTTAAGAGCGTTCTCAACGGAAAGATACGGGTCAGCGCCGTAAACGTCCATGCCGAGTTCTGCAGCTGCGTTAGCTACCAGGATACCGATAGCGCCCAGACCGATAACACCGAGCTTCTTGCCCATGATCTCAGGACCTACGAACTGGCTCTTGCCCTTCTCGACCAGCTTTCCTACCTCGTCGCCCTTGCCCTTGAGAGTCTTGATCCAGTCCATAGCAGCCGGGATCTTTCTGGAGGAAAGAAGCAGACCAGCGATGACCAGTTCCTTAACTGCATTCGCGTTAGCGCCGGGGGTGTTGAATACTACAACGCCCTGCTCGCTGCACTTGTCAATCGGGATATTGTTGACGCCTGCGCCCGCTCTTGCGATAGCCAGCAGGTTGGAGGGCAGTTCCATCTCGTGCATGGAAGCGGAGCGAACCAGGATAGCGTCAGGATTTGCGATATCATCACCAACGGTGTACTTGCTCTTGTCGAGCAGGTCGGTACCGCATGCGGCGATCTTGTTAAGTGTAAGTACGTTTATCATGTCACGATCTCCTTTGATCAGGTATATCAGCCGTTTTCAGTCTCGAACTTCTTCATGAATTCAACCAGCTTCTCAACGCCCTCGATAGGCATAGCGTTGTAGATGGAAGCTCTCATGCCGCCTACGGTTCTGTGACCCTTGAGGTTTACAAAGCCAGCTGCGGTAGCCTCCTTGACGAACTTCGCGTCAAGCTCCTCGTTGCCGGTAACGAACGGAACGTTCATCAGAGAACGGTCCTTAGGCTCAACAGTGCCCTTGAACAGCTTGCTCTGGTCGAGGAAATCATAAAGGATCTTAGCCTTCTTCTCGTTGTGAGCCTTCATTGCCTCAAGGCCGCCCATCTTCTTTATCCACTTGAATACCTTGCCGCAGATGTAGATAGCATAGCAGTTCGGGGTATTGTAGAGGGAGTCGTTGTCAGCCTGTGTCTTCCACTTGAGCATGGTGGGAGTTCCGGGGAGAACGTCATCGGTGATGAGATCCTCGCGGATAATAGCGATGACCAGACCTGCAGGGCCTACGTTCTTCTGAACGCCGCCGTAGATAACGCCGTACTTTGTTACGTCAACCGGCTCAGACAGGAAGCATGAGGAAACATCGGCAACCAGAGTGTGGCCCTTTGTGTTGGGAAGGGTCTTGAACTTTGTACCATAAATGGTGTTGTTCTCGCAGATGTAAACATAATCAGCGTCCTCGGGGATATCGAGGTCGGAGCAGTCAGGAATATAGGAGAAGGTCTTGTCTGCGGAAGAAGCAACTGCAACGGCGTCGCCGTAGATCTTGGCTTCCTGATAAGCCTTCTTAGCCCACTGACCGGTGATTATGTAGGCTGCCTTCTTGTTCTTCATGAGGTTCATAGGAACAGCTGCAAACTGCTGTGAAGCGCCGCCCTGAAGGAACAGTACCTTATAGTTATCCGGAATGTTCATGATATCGCGGATATCCTTTTCAGCTTCCTTGATGATAGCGTCGTAAGCCTTTGAGCGGTGGGACATCTCCATAACGGACATGCCTGTGCCCTTGTAATCGAGCATTTCATCTGCTGCTTCCTGAAGAACTTCCTCGGGCAGCACTGCGGGACCTGCGCTGAAGTTGTAAACTCTCATTGAATTGCCTCCTGTTAATTTCATGTGCATACGCACATTAATTTATACCGCATAATTTCGATGTTCAGGGAACACCACGCATAAAAGGCGCACCCTGAGTTAATAAAATGAATTAACACTTCTATTATAAGACAATTTATTCGTTATGTCAAGTCTGAAATACCCGTTATGCGAAAATATTTTATCTTTTCTGCAATTTTCTTATGGTAACCTCTAAAAACCGGGACACGAGCAGATTTTGTATATGACTTATATCAGATGTAAGGCACCAAACCGCAGTAATACTTGATGTATTTCAAGGTTTGGTAACGCAACAGATGATATAAGTCATAGAAATCTGCCGTGAAGGAGGTTTTTAGAGGTTACCTTATATAATTCCTGCGTGATCCATACGTTTCAGCACATTTGTGGTTATATTCATGCGGCAATATTTTTCATTCTGTGTAACCGTTTACTATTGACAATCACGGCACATTCGGCTATAATTGAAACATGGATAAGCACCCGTAACATATTTATAAGGAGAAACAAAATGAAAAAATTCCTGTCAGTGATACTTGCAGCGTCAATGCTGCTGACTTTCACAGCATGCAATGGCAGCAATTCCACCCCGAGCCAGGAGCAGACCTCGTCCGACAGCACCTCTCCCGCAGACAGCAGCACTGCTTCCACCGCAGAAAACTCAGTATCCGCGCCTGTTTCCTCTGAAGCGGAAAGCGCAGCAGAGCCGACTGCAGAAGCTGACGATACCCGCACCGACTACGAAAAGATGGTGGACCGCTCCCTGCTTTCCACCGGCGATATGACCAGAATGGCGAATGTGTTCCAGAAAGCGCAGAACGGCGAGGATATCACAGTTGCGTACATCGGCGGCTCCATAACCGAAGGCTATAATGCAGGTACCACTGAATTCTACGCCAAAACCTGCACCGATCTTCTGCAGGGTTACTTCCCTGACATCACAGTCACCGGAGTGAACGCCGGTATCAGCGGCACCCCCTCCCTCCTCGGGAACCTCAGACTGGAGCGCGACGTGCTTTCCGCAGACCCTGACATTGTTTTCGTTGAGTTTGCTGTAAACGACGGTCAGGAAAGCGACTACAAAAACGCTTACGAGAGCCTGGTGCGCACGCTCCTCACCCAGGACAAGGACATCGCGGTAGTGCTCCTGTTCACCGTCCTTGACAGCGGCTACACCTGCCAGGAGCACATGTCCCAGATAGGCGAGAATTACGGTCTGCCTATGATAAGCGTTCCCGACAGCGTTTACGCCGAAATAGAAGCCGGCAGAATGACGTGGCAGGACTACTCCGACGACCAGTCCCACCCGAACGCATACGGTCACAAGTGCATCACCGATTTTGTGGATAACTACTACCAGAAGGTGCTCCCCGTTGTTGCCGAGAACGTCGGCGAAGTAAACAAGGATCTCCCCGACCCGGTATTCAGCGCAAAATACATGAACATGCACTACATGGACAGAGAAACCATGACCGGCGTGGAGCTTGACGGCTTCAAGGAGCATGACACACATGCGTCGTTCCACAACGGCTGGATGTACAAGGGCACAAGCGGCGGTTCGATAAAGTTCAACATCACCTGCAGCGTGCTTGAAATGGTATTCAAGGCGCAGGACAGCGACAAGTACGGCGCCGCTGACATCTATGTTGACGGCGAAAAGGTGAAATCCGTTGACGCCAACATGTCCGACGGCTGGGACAACCCCGTTACTTCCTACCTCATCGACGACGCAGAGAGCGCTGAGCATACCGTTGAAATACGCATGGAACCCGGCGACGCGCAGGCATATTTCGTCCTCGCATTCGGCTACTGCGATTGATAGGTCAATTCGGAGTTCTTAATTCGGAATTTCGGTATCACGCTTTGCGTGATATTATCTCAAAAGATTTCCTAAAAAGGCACAGGGCGAAAGTGGTTCTTTCGCCCTGTGTTGTGTCTTTAGGTCACCTCTAAAATAATTGTCCGCGAAACAGACACCATAATTCCGATTAACAAGATCACTTTGTAGGATCAATGAATTCCCTGTAATCATAGAGGTACTTCACGCCGGAAGCCACCGTCAGCGCTGCCGCGATGTACATCAGGATATCGCTGATGATCTGTATCTGGAAGCCCTCCGGAGATATCGCGCCGAACTGTGTGAGTATCCACATGAAAAGTATCACGCAGATAGCCACCATAGTCATTGCGGTTTTCATCTTGCCGAGCATTCCCGCTGCGATAACGACCTTTTTCTCGCTGGAAGCTGCCACCAGCCGCACGCCAGAAACAACGAACTCCCTCGCGAGAATGAGCGCAGTCACCCATGCGCTGCACCAGCCCAGCTGCACGAAGCAAACCAGAGCCGCAGCAACGAGTATCTTGTCAGCCAGCGGGTCAAGGAACTTGCCGAAGCTGGTTATCATGTTGTATTTGCGCGCGATCTTTCCGTCCAGCATGTCGGTGATGCTTGCCACCGCGAATACCACCAGTGCCCAGAGGTAATTGAGCGGTATAGCGCCTATCAGCATGAACGCCACAAAGAACGGCACCAGTATCACGCGCATAAGGGTCAGCTTATTAGCTATATTCATACCATTTCTCCCAGCAGATTGTTGTCTACCACATCATCGAAACGCACCGTCACGAAGTCGCCGATACGCGGCTTCTTTGCGCCCTGCGGAACGCTGAAATAGATCATTCCGTCGATCTCAGGCGCAAACATCGCGCTCCTGCCGAAGTACAGACCGCCCTCTGCGAGGTACTTGTCATAGCCCTCGACAACCACCTCGTCGGTGCTGCCTATCATTGCGTTGTACATCTCAGCAACGCGGGTGTCCTGCTGCTCCTCAAGTATCTCCTTGCGGTGCTCGCGGACGTCCTCGTCCACCATATCGGGGAATGAAGCCGCAGGCGTCCCCTCCTCCTCGGAATAAGCGAAGCAGCCCATGCGCTCGAACTTCATTTCCTCAGCGAATTCACCCAGCTCATTGAACTGCTCCTCAGTCTCCCCGGGGAAGCCGGTGATGAACGTGGTCCTCAGCGTAATGCCGGGGATCTCACGGCGCAGCTTTGCAACCAGTTCACGCAGGCTGTCGCCGGTACATTTGCGGTTCATGCGCTTTAATATCGCGTCGTCGCAGTGCTGCATCGGAATATCGAGGTACTTCACTATCTTGTCCTGGCGCTTCATGCAGTCGATGAGTTCGTCAGTTATTCTTTCCGGATAGCAGTAAAGCATACGTATCCACTTCAGCCCGTCTATCTCGCAGAGCTTATCCAGCAGCTCCGGGAGCGCAAGTCTGTTGTAGAGGTCAAGCCCATAGCGCGAAACGTCCTGCGCGATAATGACTATCTCCTTTACGCCGTCCCTGGCAAGAAGCCTGGTCTCCTCAACGATGTCCTCCATCTTGCGGCTTCTGTAGCGGCCGCGTATCTTCGGGATAGCGCAGTAGGTGCAGCAGTTGTCGCAGCCGTCCGCAATACGCAGATACGCATAGTGCGGCAGCGTGGAAATAATGCGCTTGCCCTCCATGCTGTGCTCTTCCTTCTTGCCAAAGTAGCATACAGCGGGGGTGCCCTCGTCGTGCGCAGGCTTGTCGAAATCCGTCAGCCCGTCCACGATATCCGCTATCTTCCCGTATTCCGCGATGCCAACGACCGCGTCAATCTCCGGGAACTCCTCCGCGAACTGGTCGCGGTAACGCTCGCTGAGGCAGCCAGTCACGATAATGCGCTTTATCCTGCCCTCGTTCTTGAGGTCGATGAGTTCCATTATCCAGCCGATAGCCTCTTCCTTAGCAGACTGTATAAATCCGCAGGTGTTCACCAGAACTATATCTGCCATGCCCGGCTCAGCTACGAATGCGTAGCCCCTGTCCGCTATTTTCGCCATCATCTGCTCGGCGTCCACCTGGTTCTTGGAACATCCCAGCGACACCATTGCGACCTTTATCTTCTTGCTCATTTACTCTATTCTCTCCAGTCAGTCCTCAAAGTCTTCATCATCGGTGAGTTCTGCACAGCGCTCCATGCAGCGCTTCACCTCGCTCCAGCCATAACCTCTCCGCGCCAGCGCAGCCATAGTGCGCCTGCGGTCGTCGGGGTCGTACAGCTTTTCGCTGTACTTTGTCTGCAGCAGATGCATTATCTCCTCGTCGATGTCGTCCTCGGAATACTCCGCGAGAACGTCCTCAACGAGATTTTTGTCAAGACCCCGGCGCTGCATCTCCCACCGGGTCTTTCCCATGCCGTATCGCTTGCCGCGGATAAGCCGCTCTGCAAGCTTGCGCGCGTAATCCTCGTCGTCGATGTAGCCGTACTCCTGCATTGCGTCCGCAGCCGCGCGGGAAGCCTCCTCGCCGTAAACCGGCATCAGCTTCTTGTAAAGTTCACCGTAACAGTACATACGGCTGCCCAGCAGGTAGAGGGCGCGTTTCTTCGCCTTGCGCATATTGTCGGCATGCTGCAGCTTCTCCAGCAGTTCCGCGTCCATCTCGCCGCCCTCGTACAGGTCGTAATCCGCGACCAGCGCGCAGTTCAGGAAGAACGTCTGCCCGCTTTCAAGCTCCAGCTTATATGTGTCGCCCTTATACAGCGACAGTTCAGTTATCCTGCCGCCGTGAAAGTTCTCGCAGCGGCAGTCAGCAAGCCTTCTCATGCTTATTCAATGTCCTCCGGGGAGAACTCTGCGTAATCGTCCTCGTCGTCGGCAGCAGGCTTATTTGCAGGCTTCTCTGCACCCTCGGCGCCCTCTGCAGGCTCAATGCCTTCTTCGTCGTCAGAGGTAAGGCTGTCCAGCAGCGCGGAATTCTTAGCGAACTCGTCGCGTATCTTTGCTTCTATCTCAGCGCAGATATCCGCGTTGTTCTTGAGGTAATCAAGCACCTTATCGCGGCCCTGCCCTATCTTCATATCGTTGTAGCTGAACCAGCTTCCGCTCTTCTTGACGATGTTGAATTCGACTGCGGTATCGACGATCTCGCCCATCTTGGAAACGCCCTGACCGTACAGGATATCAAACTCGGCAGTCTTGAAAGGAGGAGCGACCTTATTCTTGACCACCTTGCACTTGGTACGGTTGCCGATTATTTCGCCGCCGTCCTTGATAGGCTCTCCGCGACGTACTTCAATGCGCACGGAAGAGTAGAACTTCAGCGCACGGCCGCCGGGGGTCGTTTCCGGATTTCCGTACATCACGCCTATCTTCTCGCGTATCTGGTTGATGAATATTGCAACGGTATTGGTGTTGCTGATAACTGCGGTGAGCTTTCTCATCGCCTGGGACATCAGTCTTGCCTGAACGCCGACATGAGCGTCGCCCATATCGCCGTCTATCTCAGCCTTTGTCGTCATAGCGGCAACGGAGTCCAGAACGATAATGTCGATCGCGCCGGAACGCACCAGCGTTTCGATTATCTCCAGAGCCTGCTCACCGGTATCCGGCTGAGAAACCAGCAGATTATCGACGTCAACGCCGAGCTTTCTCGCGTAAACTGGGTCGAGCGCATGCTCCACATCGATGAACGCAGCCATTCCCCCTGCTTTCTGGGCCTCGGCTACAGCCTGCAGCGAGATGGTCGTCTTACCGGAGGACTCAGTACCGTATATCTCGATGATACGTCCTCTGGGAAGTCCGCCTATACCCAGCGCCAGATCCAGCATGAGCGAACCCGTGGAAATGCACTCGATATCCATGTGACGGTTCTCACCCATGAACATGACTGTACCCTCGCCGAACTTCTTCTCCAGCTGTGCCATCGCGCTCTTGAGCACCTTTTCACGCTCTGCAGGGTCAACTATCCTTACCACCGGCTTGGGCGGCGCATTCTTTTTCTTGTCAGCCATTGTTATTTCCTCCGTTTTTAGTTCCATATATCACACGGATAATTCCGCACATATCCTTTTTGTATTGTGCCGTCATTCCGCATTCTTCAAATATCCGCATAACGTCAGCTTCCTGCCCCATGCCTATTTCTGCCGCGAGCATTCCACCGGGCTTAAGTCTGCCGCTCCACAGCGGTATCATTCTGCGGTAGTAGTCCAGACCGTCCTCGCCGCCTGCAAGCGCGGTTTCCGGCTCGAATTTCACTTCCGCCTGGAGTTCCCGCATATCCTTTTCCGTAAGGTACGGCGGATTTGTGACGATAAGGTCGAACAGCGGTAATCCACGCGCCGTATCGTCCGAAAGGACATCGCCGCGTATCGCTTCGCACAGGTTTCCCACGTCGTTCAGCGCTATGTTTTCGCGCAGGTATTCCAGTGCGTTTTCCGAGAGTTCCACCAGCCTGACCGGGACTTTAGCGAGCTTCGCAATGGTGATCCCGATGCACCCGCTGCCTGCGCACAGGTCCGCAGCAGTGAACCCCGGATAACGCCTGCGCCGTGCGAATTCCAGCCCCAGTTCAGCGATAGTTTCAGTATCCTGCCGCGGAATAAGGACCCCCTTGCCGACCCTGAACGGCAGCCCGTAGAATTCCCACTCGCCGAGGATGTACTGCAGCGGTTCCCCGGAAAGCCTGCGCGAAACGCCGCCCATCACGGAATCCACCTGTTCCTCCGTGACCGGAAGCCCCGGGAAAATCAGCATGTCGTTGCGGGTCACTCCGCACAGCCGCATTATCAGCTGTTCCGCTTCAAAGCGCGGATTGTCGTTGCCGCCGTCCGCAAGGGCGCGGGTGCATTCCCGCAGGAGCGCGCCGATGTTCATGCCGCTCACCAGTTGTCGTCCTCACCCTCTTTGGGCAGGCAGGGAGTTACTGCAGCGATAGCGACTTCTATCATGCTGTCGTCAGGTTCCTTGGTGGTTATTCTCTGCATCCACAGACCGGGCGCAGAGAAGATACGCGTAATAATATTGTCATGCCGTCCGGCAAAGCGTATCAGTTCGTACGCAAATCCCACCACGAACGGCAGAAGCAGAAGCTTGCAGACCGTTCTGAGCAGTATTGCCACGCTGTCGCTGCTGAGGTGCAGCCATTCCTTGAAAAGCTCCGGAGTTATCGGAACAATGCTGTACACCAGGATGCTGACCAGCAGCGTGATTATAATGAAGCTTGTGCCGCATCTCGGGTGAAATCTCGTCATCGGGCGTACATTCTCGACGGTGAGCGGCTTTCCTGCCTCGTAGCAGGCGATGGTTTTGTGCTCCGCGCCGTGGTATCGGTACATTCTGTGCATATCTTTCGTCAGTGAAGTCACCCACATGTACGCGACAAAAATGATTATCTTGATAACGCCCTCAAATGTAGTTCTCCACATCGAGATATCCACCGACCTGACCAGCACGGTGCTCCCTGCGGGCAGCCCCGGAAGCACGCTCTCCAGCCCGCCCAGAGGTTCTGTAGGGAGCAGGTTCTCTATCCAGGTGAACAGATAGCTTGGCAGCAGCAGGAACAGGAACACAGCCAGTCCTATGCCGATGACCATAGCGACTGCCATTATCGCCCCGGTCAGCTTGTCGCCGAACTTGTCGTCCAGCCACTTCTCGAATTTTGAAGGCTCCTCGTCCTCTTCGTCGTCCATCATTCCGCTTTTCTCAGCGGATTTCATCAGGCATTTGTATCCCTCGCCCAGCTGCTGAACGAAATTGATGCCGCCCCTTATCACGGGGCACTTGTTGTACCACTTTTTCGGCTTGATATCCCATTCGTCAACGTCAATGGAGCCGTCTTTCATGCGGACTGCCATCGCGCCCTTGGAAACGCCTTTCATCATTACGCCCTCTATAAGCGCCTGACCGCCCACCGTGGTCTTTTTGCCTGTATTCTTACTCCCCATCAGGGTCGCTCCTTTCGTTCATCTGCTTAAGCGGCAGGGTTATCGTCACCGTCGTGCCCTTTCCGAGCACGCTGTCGATGTCGAGGGTTCCACCGTGCATCGAGATTATCTCATCTGCCACGGCAAGACCTATGCCGCTGCCCCGGCGTGTATTGTCAGCCTTGTAGAACTTCGCCTTTACCTTTGGCAGGTCGGAAGCCGCAATGCCTATACCGGTATCCGCAACGGTTATCGTCAGGGTATCTGTCCCCTTTTCGACGCTGATATCAACGCTCCCACCCGGGTCGGAATACTTTATCGCATTGTCGATAACATTGATGAACACCTGCCTCAGACGATTCTTGTCGCCATAAACGACGCACAGGAATTCCGGCTCGGTGTAGTGTATCGTCTTGTTTTCCTTGCGCGCCTTGTCGGTGTAGATGAGCAGCGCGTCGTCAAGTTCCGCGATGATGTCTATATTCGCCATCTGCAGCGAGAACCTGCCGTTCTGTATCCTCGAGAAGTCCAGCAGTTCCTCTACCATTCCCTCAAGTCTGCCGGTCTCATGGGTGATAACGGTCATGCCCTTGCGGTAGGTGTCCTCGTCGTAGCCGGCCTGCAGAGTTTCGCTCCAGCCTTTTATCGCCGTCAGCGGAGTTCTGAGTTCATGCGATACAGAGGAAATGAAGTCGTTCTTTATCGCTTCGGAGTTCTCCAGTTCGTCAGCCATGTCGTTGAACACCCTGGAAAGCTCGCCTATTTCGTCGTTGTTGCGGATAGCGATACGCTCCGAGAAATCGCCCTTTGCGAGTTTTTTCGCAGTCACGCTTATCTGCATCAGCGGAACGCATATCGATTTTACGAAGTACATTCCGCTGCTTATCACCAGGAGTATCACCGCAACGCTGACGATAACGGCAGCCAGCATTATAGTGCCCAGCTGACCGTCTATCTGCTTCATTGAGGTGACGTATCTCAGCGCGTTGTAGCTGGAACTCGGCTGGGCGATAGTCACCGTGACCGCGATGATATTCTCGCCGTTCTCATATCCATGGAATATACCCACCCCGTCCTCGGACTTCATAGCCATGTCGTAATCAGGCATGTTGTAGCTTTCGTCCGGGGAGAAGCCGCTGCTGCTGAGGGTGACTTCACCGTTCTTGTTGATGGACATCATTTCCATCTGCTCTTTCTTGTCGAAGCCCTCGATGAGTTCCCGCACCTCGGTGGAATAGTTAACAGCCATATCCTCGTACAGGCGCGAAAGCACGGTCGCGGTAGCGTTCGCTTCGGAAACGACGTAATTCTCCGCGGAACCGTAATAATACTGCCGCGTGAAGTAATAGATGCAGACATTCGCGATAACGAGCAGAATTCCGACCACGCTGAGCGTGTTGAACATCCACCTGCCCGCAATAGAATTGCGTATCCCGGTGCGGAGTGTAGATCTTCTGTCCATCAGCCGTTCCACTTATAGCCGAAGCCCCATATCGTCTGTATGTACTGCGGGTTTGACGGGTCCTCTTCTATTTTCATGCGCAGACGGCGTATATTCACGTCAACGACCTTGTCGTCGCCGTAATACGCTTCGCCCCAGATGTGGTGCAGTATGGTCTTTCTGTCCAGCGCGGTGCCGCGGTTCTT
>HF989517.1:41988-45056 GCA_000432175.1 Eubacterium sp. CAG:786 | reverse complement strand
ATGATGTGGTATTCCACCTGGGTGAGTTCCACAGGCTCGCCGTTTTTGAGCACCGTGCGGCTCTGGTAATCCAGCGTGAACGAACCCGAGGTAATGTTGCGCACGGACTCCTGACGGCTCTGGCTGACATTGACGCGGCGATAGATAGCGTCCACCCGCGCCACCAGTTCCGACGGAGAAAACGGCTTTGTGACGTAATCGTCCGCGCCTATCATCAGGCAGTTCACCTTATCCATCTCCTGGCTTTTAGCCGAGAGCATGATTATGCCTATCTCGCTGCTCTGCTCGCGTATCCAGCGGCACAGCGCGAAGCCGTCCATTCCGGGCATCATGATGTCCAGCAGGGCGACGTCGAAATTACCGTTCTGCTCGGTGTAGACCTTCACTGCGTCCTCGCCGCAGGAAACGTCCACCACGTCGTAGCCCGACCTGACAAGGTTTATCACGACGAAGTCGCGGATAGCGTCCTCGTCCTCGCATACCAGAATTCTTTTCATATTCTCCCTTTCCGCGTCACAGTACGATAAAGCTGTCCCTCAGTTCGCTCTCAGTCAGCGCAAGTTGCCCGGTGAGATAACCGGTGGTCTCCTTGCAGCAGATGATGTTCTCGTCGTTCTCGCCTATCATGTGGTAGTCCTTTGAATTCACCAGCGCCTCGGTGTCGTCCTTGTCGATGGTGCGAATTCTCATGAGTTCGGTGCTGTCGTTGACCTCCAGCCCGTTTTCCTGGTTGTATGATATGAAAATTATCTCATTATCCTGGGAATTCACCACAGCCGTGACAACTCCCTGCCATCTGCTGGGGAACAGCAGCGCGAAATTATACTTGCTGCTGTAATAGCTGTAGTATTCCTGCTCGTAGCGGTTGTTCCTGACTGTATACCACACCACCGCGCACAGCTGTTCAGACCGAGTGAGCGTTTCGTAGCCTGGCAGCGGCGACATGGATGGTATCTCCAGGCAGCCGTCGCCGTCGATGTCGGTGCTGCGTATGTCGGTCATGTAGTCGTTCGTGAAGCGCGAAATAACGCTGGTGCGCGTGCCGTCCTCCCCGGCAAGAAAGTTCACGGGCGTCATCAGCCTGCCGTTGCGGCAGTAAAGCACGTCTGTACCGTACTGCCCGTTGCCCCGGCTGTAATCCACGAAAAGTCCCGTGGTATCCGCAAAAAGCTGACCTTTCGTCACGCTGATGAAATCAGCGCCCATGTCCCCCAGCGGAGTTTCGCCGAGTTTCACCAGCCCGTCATCGTTCCTTGTGAACATCGTAGCCATAGCGGTCTGGGTGGTCTTGTCGGGAACCACCGTCACCAGCTCGTCCATTCCGTCAGAGTTGAGGTCTATGACCTCCATGCAGGCGTAACTTCCGCTGTAAAGCTCCGAAATTATGCCGTTGTCGTAATTCATCACGCTGAGTGTCTTTTCAGTCTGGTTGAGCATGGAATAGCACACGATGACTTCCGTGCACTTCCCCTCGCCCAGTTTGGCGAAACTTATGCTGTCCACCTCGCTGCCTACGCATGCCAGGTCGTATACTGACTGCCATTCGCCGTCGTACTGGTCCAGCACCTTCAGCCTGAGCGCACTCTCGCCAGACTGCACCGACTGGGACTCATAGAACACCAGCGCCTCGTCCCCGGGTTCGTCGTCAATATCCTGCAGCACGAACGCCGAGCGGAACTCCCCGCCCCTGGGGTACTTCAGACGCACTGAACTACCCGTGCTGTTTATGAGCGCCTGATATATCTTGCTCTGTTCCTGCGTGAGTTTAGGCGCGGTGAGCAGGTTCTCAACGGACGCGCCGGAACAGCCGCACAGCGCCAGTGCCGCAGTCAGTGCAGCCGCACCGCGCAGCAATTTATTCAAGCTTCTGACTGTCAACACCCCCGGTTTCAGATGTGGAATTATCAGCCCTCGCTGTTATCGGCAGTTTCAGCGATTTCGGCTGTCTCTGCCTTTTTCGGCTTCATGAACAGCGCTATCATTACCACGATGATGAACACACCTGCAGCAACGTCCGCCATCGGCACGAGGCTCATGTAGTACGCGGAACTTCCGTAGTTCGCCTGGAACAGCCACTCTGCCTCATACGGCGTGAGCACGATCCTGGAAGCCACGTCAGCCGGTCCGAAGAGCATTGCCGCAAGCCCTGCGAACGTATTCGCGAAAATAGTCACCACCGCAGCCGCGCCGGAAACAGCCAACGCCTCGCGGGTGCGCTTTCCCTCGTTGCCGGAAAGCAGCCTGCACAGCTGCATGAAGAATATCGCGGTAAGTATCACGGAAATGCAGTTTATAAGGTACTCGGGCACAGTGGTTATCGCCATCTTCTCCATGAATATGCCGATGCCCCTGAATGTGTAATACCCCGCGCCCGTAACGACCGCAAAGCCCAGCCCGGGTCTGAATTCCTTTTTATAGAGTATCATGAAAGCCACGACCAGCATAGCTGCGCCGAAAATGAAATCAACCCACATCATCAGCGGCGACGGTGAAATATTGCTGTCAGCGGGTATCTTAAACTCGGAATAGCCCTCGTACAGCGCTGCCAGCGCGGGAACGAGCAGCCCGAATCCCACGGCTGCCGCTCTGCCGTCGGTGATTTCAGAAACAGCGGTCTGGTAGAGTGCGGCGTTCTTTTTTCTGTCGAGCACTGCCGCAGCGACTGCTCCCGCTATCGTGAGGATTATCGCCCCCCAGAAGCAGAAGTCCATGAAAAAGCCGTTATCGTGCTTCAGGAAACCGCTCGTCATGTCAGTTCCGGCGCACAGCTGAGCCATTCTTGCCGCGAAAGCGAGAACGAACCCGGGTATAAGCACCAGAACGCCAAATTTACTGTTATTCTTCATATCAAGTATGCTCCTTGCTGAATACGAAAGTATCACGTCCATGCGGACATATCTCATTTTATTTTATCACATATTGATACAGAATTCAAGTGTTTTTTGTTCCCACAATGATATTTCACAAGAATTACACCATGATACAGAAAAAAGGCTGCCATTTCTGACAGCCTGAGACCGTCGAAAAAGTCACTAAAGTGACTTTTCCGCCGAACAACCGCACTGCGC
>HF989517.1:38219-41929 GCA_000432175.1 Eubacterium sp. CAG:786 | reverse complement strand
AATTCGCACACTTGTGCGGTTAGAAGTGTTTTTTGCCTCGGCAGAGCTGAGGCAAAAAACAGATTTCAAAAGCCCGCTTCGCGGGCAAAATTGATTTTTTCGACAAGATGAAAGGCTGTCATTTCTGACAGCCTTTCATCATCGGGTAATATTAATCTTCAACAAGGTCGCCATATACGACGCCAAGACCAAGCGTGCTCATGTAAACTCTGCCGTACTTGTTTATGTCGCCGTATACAAACTTTCCGTTGCCGGTGCCGCCAAACTGGTGGTTGTCATCGTTGATGCGCTTCCAAGTCGCGCCCTCGTCCTCGGACCAGTACAGTCCCACAGGGTCGTCGGAAGTAGGCTGACCCCAGATGAACAGCGTGCAGGGAGAGTCGTCAGTCTTGCCCTTGCCCACGCCTACCATCTGGCAGTTTGAAACGGTGCTCAGGCGCGTGAATGTCTGTCCGTTGTCGGTGGAAACCTGCAGTCCCATGCAGGGGTAATATATCTTGCCCTCTACCCCGGGTACCGCAGCAGGTCTGTTCGCGCTGAATGCGGAAAGATCGTTGTTAGCCGTGAACGTCCTGCCGCGGTCGGTGCTGTAATAGAACGCGCTTCCGCTGGCTGCGTAGACATATTCGGAATTCACCTGGTCGGCAACCAGACGCTTGCAGGCGCTTCCACCCTTGCTCTGGTTCCAGCTGTCGCCGTTGTCCTCGGACCAGTAGATGAACGCTGCATTTTCAGGCGCCCAGTAGAAGGTCTTTCCGTCAGCGGAAACTGCAACGGAGCCGCGATGCGCATTGCCAGTGTCGATAGGGGATTTTCTGGACTGCTTCCAGGTCGCACCGCGGTCAAGCGTGTACCAGAAGCCGTTGGTCTTATCGTCGCCGCCGCACTTCACCCATACGTCGGGATTGTCAGCTGCGACTGCGACGCCAGCCATAGAGCCTGCAGTGGTACTGTGGACGTTTCCGTACACCTCTGCGCTTTCCTGATAGAAGCCGTCGTAGTCCCCGGTAACAGTCACAAGACCGCCGCCGGGAATGCACGCGATATCATAGGGAACAGTTTCCTCAACGCCCTTCGCGAAGAAATAGAACTCCGGAGCGTCGTCCCAGATGTTATCACACGCGTAAATTCCGTTGCCGGAAACCACCATTATCCTGTTGGTGTTGTTCGGGTCGATAGCCATCGAACTGCACCAGTGCATGGAAGTAGTGGAAAGCCAGTCAACGCCGTTCGTATTGAATGTCATTTTGTCGTTGAGCAGCGTCCAGTTCTGACCACCGTCGGTAGTCACATAGAACTCGTCGCCGAAAGCGCCGGTGGGCTGTTCAACGTATATATTCTCGGTGCAGGCAGCCATTCTGTTGGGGTCGTTGGGATCGATGACCACATCGCCGTAAGCCTGCTCCTTGGGCGTGATATCGGTGAATGTGTCGTCCGCGATATTCAGCATGCGGATACCACCGGAAGAACGATTGTTGTTCCAGGGACCCTCGGCGTCAGCGTAGGTTATGATTATCTTGCCGTCGCCGTTGTACTTCATGCGCTGCACCATAAGATCCTTCGGAGCGTCCTCCACGGGCGCCCATGTTGCGCCGGCGTCGGTGGACTTATAGATGTTGTAGTCGCCCTTGCGGGAAATCGCTGCATAAATCGTTGAGCAGCCGTTCTCATCGCCGGAATTCGGGTCGATGACTATGCTGCAGATACCGTTGTTATTGCCGGTGATGGTATCAGTGCCGAGGTCAAGCGCGGTGTATGTAGCAAAGCCGTCGGTGGATTTCAGCAGTCCACCGGTGCTCATGAAGCCTGCGTAAACGATATCGCTGTTCTTGGGGTCAACCGCAAGACGCTCGCCGTTTCCGCGTCCCATTCCGTTGCCGTCGACTCTGTAGTCTGAAAGTTCGGTGCGACGGAATGTCGTGCCGTAATCGTCAGAGATTAAAATCGCGGTCCTGCCGCCGCTGAAATAGCTTGTTCCGGCTATCATATAAAGGCGGTTGGGGTCCTTTTCGCCGAATGCCAGCGCCGCGATGCCCAGAAATCCCTGGTCTTCCTCGCTGATGCCGTAGGATATGGATTCCCACTTTTCGGCGTCGCTGTTGTAGCGGTAAGCGCCTCCAACGTCAGTTCTCGCATAGTAAAGCCCGTTCTTGCTGGTAGCGAATACGCCGGAAACGAAACCGCCTCCACCAATCGCGACCTGGTTGAATTCCCACCCGTTGACGGAAACATGGGGATTGCTCACCATCTCAGGGGTGCTTGTTTCACCTGCCGGTGCGGAAACGTCCGAAGAACTATCGGTGCTGACGCTATTGCCGGAGCATGCGGTCATACTTATCGCAGTCGCAGTGGCAAGCAGAATGCTCAATAATTTTCTGTGATTCATGATTTCTCCTCATTAAGTCGTTTGATTGTCGTGTAATGGATTACACGATACATATTATACAACATTTTTTCCGAAATTGCAATAGAGTTTCGCAATTTTCACAGAAATATTTCATGAAGGGCTTATGCACAGCTGTGCAATGCTTTCCGGGGTGGAAAAACTGCTTTTAGGGCAGCGGGTGGGCTGTATCTCGCAGCCCATGTCCTCAAGCGCATCGATCAGTTCAATGAACGCAAGGGAATCCAGCATGCCGCTTTCCAGCAGTTCCGTGTCCGGGGTTATGGGGCTGTCATGCTCGCAGAATTCCTCAAGCAGCCCGATTATTGTTTCAGTCGTGATATCCATTGCGCCCTCCCTATTCCCTGCGGAGCTTGAAATTTCCGTTCACCGGCAGGCTCTGCGTTACTGTTATTTTCCCCGGTACCATGTACCCCGGCACCATCGCAGAAAGCTGGCGCCGTATCTCCTCAGCCGTGAGATTATCAGCCGCGACCTGCGCAGTCAGCCTTTTGTTTGCCGATACTGACACCGCTGCCTGGGTAACTCCCGGAATTCTGAGCAGGTTATTTTCAATATCCCCCGGCTCGATACGAAAGCCCATTATTTTCAGCTGCCTGTCGCGCCTTCCATGAAACCACAGATAACCGTCGCGAATGCTTCCGCAATCGCCGGTGTAAAAGCATCTTTCCCCCATATATTCCCCGAAACCACCGGAAACGCCGTCAGTATAACGCGCAACGCTTTCTCCGGTTATGACTATCTCGCCGTTTATTACGTGAATTCCACCGACAGTATGGCTCATTTCGCCGATGGGGAGTTCCGGTCTTTCAACCATTTCCGGGGTTATTTCAGCCGCGGTGACTGCGCAGCAGCATTCCGTCGGACCGTACGCGTTGACTATACGCACCCCCGGGAACCGCCTGAACAGTTTGGCAGCCGTTGCCGGGCGCAGGACTTCCCCGCAGAAGAAAACCACCCTGAGCCGCGGCAGAAGTTCGCGGCAGAATGCGCTGTCGCACAGGCACAGCTCCGCGAACGCCGGAGTGAACACCGCAAGTTCCGCGCCGCTCTCGCCCATGCGCCGGAACATCGCGGAAAAGTCCCCGAAAAGGCTTCTTTCCATAACTGTCAGCCGTACGTTTTCCCGTATGGAATACCACAGATCCGCAACCGAAAGGTCAAACGAAAACATAGCCTGATTGAGCACGGAATGCGGCTCCGCGTCGGCTATCGCAGGAATTCCGCGGAACCACTCCATAAAGTTCCGCAAATTGCCCCGGGTGACTTCTATCCCTTTCGGCAAACCGGTCGTACCGGAAGTGTA
>HF989517.1:33334-38066 GCA_000432175.1 Eubacterium sp. CAG:786 | reverse complement strand
CGTCAGCATCGGCTGTTATAAGGGAACGGCGCTGTTCCGGCAGGTTTTCGTCCACAGGGACAAAGCACACATGAGCGATATCGCAGGCTTTCGCCGCAGTATACACCAGCGGGGATTTTCCACAGACCACCGCCGCACGGCGCACGTTGTTCCTTTGAAAGAATGCCGCAACACTGCCGGAATACTCCGTCAGCTGCTCTGCGGAAAGGCTGCCGCTTCCGCTTGTGTAAATCGTCATGTCAGCTTCCTCAGACCCGGGGTGATTATCTGGTCCCGGGGTATCAGCGAGTAATCGTACATCACCTTTGAATGATTGTCAAGTATCAGTTCCCGGCGGAGAACCCGGCGCTCGCGGTCAAGCGTTATGCGGAACACCTTACTCACGCGGTAGAACTCGCCGTCCTCTTCTATGTAGCCCTGGTTTTCCTCGGTTATTCTGTATATGTACGGGAATTTTTCCGTGGTCCGCAGTTCACCGCACAGCTGGAATTCGTCCACCCACACCAGCAGCTGCACGGGCTGGCTGGTGGTGTTCCTGAAGCGGTAATCCACATTTTTATAGAACACGCTGGTGCCTGTCCCGAACGGAACGCGCCTTCCGTCGTCCGGGAACAGCGCGTCGGAATGGTGCACCAGTTCCGTCACTGTAAGCGGGCTGTTGAGAACCAGCCAGTGTATCAGATTTGCAAGCTGACACAGCCCGCCGCCTATGCCCTTTTCAAGCTTCCCGGCGTTTATCACAAGACCGTCGCGGTAGCCCTTTTTAGCCGTGGGTTCACCGACCAGCTTCCAGAACGAGAATGTTTCCCCGGGGCGTATCACAATGCCATTTATTCGGGCTGCGGCAATACGCAGGTTCACCGCCTTGCTGCGCTGGAGCTCCATGTCAACACCGTTCAGTTTCCGCAGTATGCTGGAAGTGTGGCTCTTGACCACCGCTGGCATGGGCACGGTGTTGATTTCATGCGCGAATTTTTCCCCGCTGAATGCGTCGTGCATGTCGCGCAGCAGATATTCCTTGTGCAGCGATATCTGATAGCATGTCGGCGATAATTCGCAGAACAGCCGCCTTTTTTTCATAATTACCACACCCTTTCATGGATATATTATAACACCACTCGATTTATTTTGCAATTACAATTCGGTTACAAATAATAACATTTCAGTAACAGAATTCTGTGCCATATTATGAAAGAAAAGTGTAGAAAGAATGAAATTTTCAGCATAGCATTCAATTAAATTGACAAAGTCTGCCTGCAGTGATACCATCAAGTCAGAAGCTAGGGATACGCTGAATAAAGCGAAGCGTAACAAAATCAGACCCGTGAGTTCGCTCGTTTGAACGGGTCGATTTTGTTTTATTCAGCGTTTCCCTAGAGCAACGGCATTCCATAATGCGCGCTGAACCACAGGGACGCCGCAGCACACTGTCCGGAGCGGGTCGACCATTCCCGCAAAAAAGGAGCATAACCATGAACATCACACTTGATACCAGCACAACCGCCGTAACTGCCGCAGCAGGCGCGAAACTCTCAGGCGTAAGACCCGCGCAGGAAAAGCAGGCAGAGGAAACCGCAGCCGCAGTCCAGACCAGAAAATACGACACCGTAGAACTGAGCGACCAGGCTCAGCAGTACCTTGCCGATGAAAGCGGCACCGAGGAACAGACTGCCGAAGCACAGATAATCTCGCAGACCACCGACACCAGTTCTGACTCCGTGAACACCAGCGAGCTTTACAGCTACACCGACGACGAGCTCTCCGACCTGCTCGCCAAAGGCGAGATAACCCAGCTGCAATACAACACCGAAATGGCAAAGCGCGGTTCCACAGATGAATAAAAACAGCCCCGGAGCGTTGAACTCCGGGGCATTTTATGCAATTTTGATTACTTGAAGTATCTGTTCAGCAGACCCTCGAAAGCCTTTCCGTGTCTTGCCTCGTCCTTTGCCATCTCGTGAACTGTGTCGTGGATAGCGTCGAGGTTGAGAGCCTTAGCCTTCTTAGCGAGATCCAGCTTGCCGGCGGTTGCGCCGTGCTCAGCCTCTACGCGCTTTGTAAGGTTCTCCTTGGTGGAAGCGGAAACGACCTCGCCCAGAAGCTCAGCGAACTTTGCTGCGTGCTCTGCCTCTTCCCAGGCAGCCTTTTCGTAGTACAGGCCTACCTCAGGGTAACCCTCGCGGTGAGCGGCCCTTGCCATAGCCAGGTACATGCCGACCTCTGTGCACTCGCCGGTGAAGTTAGCGCGCAGACCCTCTACGATCTCCTCGGGAACGCCCTCCAGCTTGCCAACGCCGATCTTGTGCTCGTCAGCGAACACCAGCTTGCCGCCGTTGTCGTCGATAACAGTGAACTTGGAACCCGGAACTCCGCACTGAGGGCACTTCTCAGGAGCAGCGTCGCCTTCGTAAACATAACCGCATACAGGACATACAAATTTCATAATTTTGACCTCCGATAAATCATTTATTAAATCAGGAATTGTTATCGATTTCCTTGATATGATTATAGCACACCTGAAACGATTTGTCAAGTGCTTTACAAAAATTTTTTTGGAAAATTCAGTTATTTCAAACTAACTTAAAATACTACATAACTGTAAAATTACCGTTTTGACAATAGATAACGCTTGACGGCATTGCTTGAGTGTGGTATAATTAATGGTAAACTCTAAAAACCTCCTTCACGGCAGATTTCTATGACTTATATCATCTGTTGCGTTACCAAACCTTGAAATACATCAAGTATTACTGCGGTTTGGTGCCTTACATCTGATATAAGTCATATACGAAATCTGCTCGTGTCCCGGTTTTTAGAGGCTACCAGATATTTGCGCCTGGATAGAACAACTCCAGTATTTCTTCCGCGGACATGCCCGAACGCGCCATTCTTTCCGCGCCGTAAGCGCTCATGCCGATGTTGCCTCCGCAGCCAAGTGAAGTCAGCGTGAATTCGTCGCCGGAAACTATAATACTTATCGCGCAGCTCCTCAGTCCGAACGCTTCCTGCAGCTGGCTTCCCGTAATCTCAGCGCCGCCGAAAAGAACAGTCACCAGAGTGCCTGCCGGAGTTCTCACCTCGCCCGTGAACCAGTCCGAAACCTTTGGCGGAAGCACCACGCTGCCCGTGTACTTCCTGAGCGCCTTGCGCGCATATTCCGACGGGACTGTGCACACCGAGGAATACCACTTGTCCGCGCTGTCCCCGGGGAGTTCAAGCGGCGCCAGATAAGGCATTCCCCCGGCGTCGGACACACCGCTGGAACACCTGAACACCGGCGTGAATGCCGGCGCGCCGTCGTATTCCATATATGTATCAACCGCGTATCCCACTGCCTGCGCTATTCTTTCGGCGTATTCGTCGAGGTCCGGGTATTCCGCAGCAGCCGCTTCCGGCGACAGCCAGGCAGAACATTCTGCGGGGGCGTCGTTCAGGTCGGCTCCCATGAATTCACCAGCTTGCGCGTTTTGTATCGCATAAAGCGCCTTTCCGCAGCATGCAGCGCCCACCGCTTTCAGCGCCTCCGGCTGAAATGACGGGTCGCAGACCGCAAGTATGCACCCGGTCAGGTATTCTTCCGGCGTGATGGTGACTATCCTGCGTTCCCCGCTGATGTACAGCGACAGCCTTTCAGGAAGCCTGCAGCGCGGTTCCCCGGAACAGCCTGTAACGCTGAACATTATCATCAGAACCAGCACTATTGCAACAGCACGCTTCATCTGACTGCCTCTCCTCTCAGAATATATACCCATCTGTGCATTATGCAATATGTTAAAAATGAATATTCAGAATTTTGCAATAATGCTTGACATTTCTCTGCAACTGTGGTACAATTAAATATATATTTACAGCCTGCCGGATAAATCCCGCGCGGAAAAATACGCAGACTGTATACTGATCCATTCGGCGTGCATAACAGGAGAGCGGATTAGACAGAAAAAGAAAGCACGGAGGCGGCTATTTATAATGAAAAGAATGGAACAGCTGAAGAATTCGGCTACTTTCAAGCAGATGTGTTCTGATTTTCTCAGCACCACTGCCATCGACCCCAGCCTGCCCGGAAAATTCGGAGTAAAGCGCGGTCTGCGTAATTCCGACGGTTCCGGCGTTGTAGCAGGAATAACCAACGTCTGCTGCGTACACGGTTACGTCATCAGCGAGTGCGACAAGCAGCCCATCGAGGGCGAACTCATCTACCGCGGCTATAACATCAGGGATATCGTCAGCGATGTGCTGGCTACCGGGCGTTATGGATATGAGGAAGTTGCGTACCTGCTGCTGTTCGGCATGCTCCCGGACGAGAAGCAGCTCACCACATTCTCAAAGCTCATTGCAGAATACCGCGACCTGCCGATGTATTTCAGCGAGGACGTAATCATCAGAAATCCGTCCCCGAACATTATGAACAAGATGGCGCAGGCAGTTCTTGCGCTGTACAGCTATGATTCTGCTCCCGAGGACAAATCCGTCGAGAGCGAGATGCTCAAGGCTATCTCCATAATCTCACGTCTGCCGGCTATCATGGTAACTTCCTACCAGGCGATGCGCCGTTTCTACCACAATGATTCCATGGTCATGCACCAGATAAACAAGGACGAGAGCCTTGCAGAGAGCATTCTCTCCACACTTCGCGACGACCGTTCCTACACCACTGAGGAGGCTCACCTGCTCGACCTGTGCCTGATGCTCCACGCAGAACACGGCGGCGGTAATAACTCGACATTCACCTGCC
>HF989517.1:25802-33320 GCA_000432175.1 Eubacterium sp. CAG:786 | reverse complement strand
CCCCTGCCGTACCGTTTCTTCTTCGGGTACTGACGCGTATTCCGCCTATGCAGCGGCCATCGGCTCGCTGAAGGGTCCCCGTCACGGCGGCGCGAACATCAAGGTGATGGAAATGCTGGATTTCGCGAAGAAAGGCATTCAGCACTGGGACAACGACCAGGAAGTCGCAGACTACCTGCACAAGCTTCTCCGCAAGGAAGAGGGCGACCACTCCGGCCTCATCTACGGTATGGGACACGCGGTTTACACCCTGTCCGACCCGCGTGCAAAGATACTCAAGGAGAACGCAATGAAGCTCGCAAAGGGCACGGAGTTCGAAAGGGAATTCCTGCTGCTTGACAGTATCGAGCGCCTTACCCCCGGCGTATTCTCGGACGAGCGCGGTGACATTAAGAATATATGCGCGAACGTGGACATGTATTCCGGTCTGGTTTACAAGATGCTGAAGATACCGGTAGACATGTACACTGGTCTGTTCGCATGCGCGAGAATGGCAGGCTGGTGCGCCCACAGAATGGAAGAAATGATAAACGGAAAGCGCATTATCCGTCCCGCTTACAAGGCGATAAACCTCGACAAGAAATACGTTGCACTCAGCGACAGAAAGTGACCTTGACAAGTGCAGAAGTTTGTGCTATTATATTTTCAGTTGCACTGCACCGGATTAATACTACATAATGTGAGGTAAAGATCATGGCAGAGGAAAAAAAGCCCGAACAGAAAAAGGACAAATTCAAGCTGGCAAAGGAATTCAAGGCGTTCATATCCAAGGGTAATGTACTTGATATGGCGGTAGGTCTTATCATCGGTTCCGCATTCACGGCGATAGTCAATTCGCTGGTAGGCGATCTGCTGATGCCGGTTCTTGGACTTATCACCGGCAAGATGGATTTCTCGGAACTCAAGCTTATCATTCAGCCCGCTGTTGAAGAAGTGCTGAACGAAGCCGGCGAGGTCGTAACTCCCGGAGTGGCTGAAATATCCATAAACTATGGCGCGTTCATTCAGTCGATAATCAGCTTCCTGCTGATCGCGCTCGCGGTGTTCGCACTGCTCAAGGTGATATCCAAGCTCCACCACAAGAAAAAGGAAGAACCCAAGCCCGAGCCTAAGCCCGATCCGCAGATAGTTCTGCTGACCGAGATCAGGGATCTGCTCAAGGAAAAGGAAACTTCCGCAAACAAGTAAAATCAAAGGCGCTGCAATTTCGCAGCGCCTTAGTTCATGTCACTCGCTTTCACACATCAAAGCACAAAATCGCTTGACATTTTTCGCGAATGGTGATATAATGTTTTTTAGATATATTGCAAAAGAAGGAGATACATAAAAATGCCAATGAACTTCCGCAGAAAGCTGCCTGTTCCCAAGGAGATAAAGGAGCTTTACCCGCTGAGTGACAAGATAAAGTCCATCAAGGCTGAGCGTGACGCGATGATCGCTGATGTGTTCACCGGCAAGTCTGACAAATTCCTGCTGATAATCGGTCCGTGCTCTGCTGACAACGAGGATTCGGTCATGGATTACACCAGCCGCCTTGCAAGACTGCAGGAGCAGGTCAGGGACAAGATAATCATTATCCCGAGAATCTACACCAACAAGCCGAGGACCACCGGCGAGGGCTACAAGGGAATGATACACCAGCCCGACCCCACCAAGGGCGAGGACATGCTGGAGGGTCTTATCCATGTGCGCAAGCTGCACACCCGTGCCATTGAAGAAACCGGTCTTGTCTGCGCGGACGAAATGCTCTACCCCGAGAATTACCGCTACCTGTCCGATATACTGAGCTATGTCGCAGTAGGCGCGCGTTCCGTCGAGGACCAGGAGCACCGTCTTACCGCCAGCGGCATGGAGTGCCCCTGCGGCATGAAGAACCCCACCAGCGGCACTATCTCCATAATGCTGAACTCTATCCGTGCAGCGCAGAGCAGCCACACATTCATCTATCGCGGCTGGGAAGTCAACACGGACGGCAACCCGCTGGCTCACGCTATTCTCCGCGGCGCGCAGAACAAGCACGATCAGACTATCCCGAACTATCACTACGAGGATCTCAAGCTGCTGTACGATATGTACCAGGAAAAGAACCTCAAGAATATGGCATGCATCGTGGACACCAACCACTCCAACAGTGGTAAGAAGTACCTCGAGCAGATAAGAATTGCCAATGAGATACTCCACTCCATGCGCCACTCCTCCGAGATACGCAGCATGGTAAAGGGTCTGATGATCGAAAGCTACATTGAGGACGGCGCTCAGAAAGTCGGCGAAGGCGTTTACGGCAAGTCCATCACCGACCCATGCCTCGGCTGGGAAAAGAGCGAAAAGCTGGTTCTTGAGATCGCAGATCAGCTCTGATTTGAAATTTATAAATAATATCAAAAGCGTTGACGGGAAAGCAGTAGTCCCGGAGTGTTCCTTTCAGAGAGCCGCTGTGTGGTGCGAAGCGGCAGGAATTCCGCGATGAAATACCTCCCTGAGCGGCGGTGCGAAAGCGCATTTGCGTGTGTAGTCCTGCACGGGTAAGCCCGTTATAGCTGCCACAAGGCGGGAATTTCCCGCGAACTGAGGTGGTACCGCGATAATTCGCCCTCTTTGAGCTTTGGCTCAGGAGGGCGTTTTTATTTTGGAAGGAGAAAATTATGAAGCGTTTTCACATCACAGCATTATCCCTCGTTTCAGCAACATCAGTTTTAGCGCTCCGTATTGCGGCGTGCGCTGCGGAACCCTCCGGCAGCTATCCATTTAAAGCGCAGAGCTTCACCTATTACGGAGAACTGGCGGCGTTTTCAGCGGATCTGCCTGCGTTCACCGCAGGCAGCTATGAACCTGGCGACGGAAGCTCCCGGGAGGTCGGCGACGGTTCGACTGAGTGGCAGCTTTTCAACGCGGAATGGGAGAACGGCTGCATTTCCTGTGCGTTCCATCAGAGCGAGCTTGGCTTCGACGGCGAGGCAGCGTTATGGGGGGAAATGGACAATGTAGTCCAGTATTCCGTTAAAGACGCGGACGGAATGCCGCTTAACGTAGTGGGAATGAGCTTTTATGACTACAATTCCTACATTGCTGAAATGCCCTGGGATGACGGAACCTGGATAAACATTACCGTTACCGTTCCAGAGGACAAGATGGAAGAATACCGCGACGATATGCTGAGCATGTTCGGAACATTCACTAGGCTTGCCCCGGCTTCCGATGGACAATCGGCGGAAGAAACTGCTGAAGTCACAGCGGAAAGCACCGAAACGGAAACGGCAGATATCACAGATGAAGCAGATCCCTCGGATACCACAGAATATGACGGTGACGATACTGCTGAAAGCGGCTCTCTGGACGACGTTAAGGGTTCTCCGGACACTGGCGCTGGATCTGCGGCGGTATTCGCCGGACTGGCTGCAGCTGCTGCCGGGGCAGTGTTCCTGACTGGAAAGAAACGCTGAATTTCCGGCGGCTGACAGGGAACAATACCCCGGAGGTGATTATATGCAGTTCACATTCTGCCCCGATTGCGGCGGCAGGCTTATTAAAAAATCCATCGGCGACGAGGGCGAAATTCCGTTCTGCGAAAGCTGCGGGCGCCCGTGGTTCAGCTTTTCATACCCCTGCGTGATATGCCTGCTGACCGACGGCGCGGGGAATTACGCGCTGATACGCCAGACCTATGCGACAAAAAATTACGTCTGCGTTGCGGGATTTATCAAGGAGCAAGAAACCGCTGAGCAGACCGCAGCCCGCGAGATATGCGAGGAAACCGGGCTGGAAGTGCTGAACATGCGCTACGTCGGCAGCTATTACTACCCCAAGCACGATAATCTGATGCTGGGTTATCTCTGCACCGTGAAGCGCGGTGAATTCCGGCTGTCTGGAGAAGTCGAGCGAGCCGGGTGGTTCGGGCTTGAAGAAACCCGCGAACTGCTGAGCCACGGCACAGTTGGAAAGGAGCTGCTGAGGGACTCCCTGAAACAGGGAACGCAGAAAGGTTAGTTTATATGAAAAAAGCAATTTTAGTTCCGGGGCTTGCGCTGGTTTTGCTGGTTTCCGGCTGTTCCGGTCAGGGCGCTGCAGCGCAGAAGTTCTCATGCGACGAAATTTCGTTCAGCATTTCCGTCCCGGATTTCGTTAGTTACAAGGTACACAATCTGGATCTCAGCCAAACTGGTTTAGCTATTTATGACAAGAGCATCAGCCTTGCAGTGAGCGGCGAGGACGGCAGGCCCGTGAATATGACCGTACAGTACAACGAAAACAGCGATGGAAATACTATGATTGAAAAAGGCAAAATGCTGGCGGAACTTACACCAGATACCTTTTCGATTGAAGAGTTTGAAATAGACGGGCTTGATTCGTATATTTTTAGATTCAGCGGGCAGGATTCTGTCCACTGCGATTATATGCTCGACGATAATTCTTGGGTCGTGGTTTCGTACCTTTCGGACGACGGCGGGTTAGCGAAATATCAAGACGCGCTTGTGGATTCACTGAAAAGCTTTAAACGTACTGACAATGCCGGATAATTGCCGGCGCTGAAAGGGGTGGTATCAATGGAAATTAAAAGAGTTTCCATTGCTTATGGGAGTTTTCCCGGATAATACACAGTTAAAAGTTGAAAATTTAAATTAACATACAAGGAGAAAAACAATGACACTTTACGACGAATTAGTAGCACGCGGTCTTATCGCGCAGGTCACCAATGAGGAAGAGATCAGGAAGATGATCAACGAGGGCAAGGCGACATTCTACATCGGCTTCGACCCCACCGCTGACTCACTGCATGTTGGTCACTTCATGGCTCTCTGCCTTATGAAGAGACTGCAGATGGCTGGCAACAAGCCCATCGCGCTTCTCGGTGGCGGTACCGGAATGATAGGCGACCCCTCCGGCAAGTCCGACATGAGAAAGATGCTCACCCCGGAAACTATCCAGCACAACATCGACTGCTTCAAGAAGCAGATGAGCCGCTTCATCGACTTCTCCGACGGCAAGGCAATAATGGTCAACAACGCAGACTGGCTGATGAACCTCAACTACATCGACGTTCTGCGTGAGGTCGGCGCATGCTTCAGCGTAAACAAGATGCTGTCCTTTGAGTGCTACAAGCAGCGCTGGGAACGCGGTCTGACGTTCCTGGAGTTCAACTACATGATCATGCAGAGCTACGACTTCTACATGCTGTTCCAGAAGTACGGCTGCAACATGCAGTTTGGCGGCGACGACCAGTGGGCTAACATGCTTGGCGGTACTGAGCTTATCCGCAAGAAGCTCGGCAAGGACGCTCACGCAATGACCATCACTCTTCTGCTGAACTCCGAGGGAAAGAAGATGGGCAAAACCGAAAAGGGCGCCGTATGGCTTGACCCCGAAAAGACTTCCCCGTTCGAGTTCTTCCAGTACTGGAGAAACGTTGCCGACGCCGATGTAATGAAGTGCATACGCATGCTGACATTCCTGCCCATAGAAGAAATCGAGGCAATGTCCAGCTGGGAAGGCAGCCAGCTGAACAAGGCAAAGGAAATTCTCGCATACGAACTGACGAAGCTTGTTCACGGCGAAGAGGAAGCCAACAAGGCTCTGGACGCTGCAAAGGCTCTGTTTGGCGGCAAGGGCAACACCGAGAATATGCCCACCACCGAGCTTGAACTCCCCGAGGGAAAGATAGGCATACTTGACCTGATGATGGCAACAAAACTGGTAACTTCCAAGCGCGAGGCAAGAACGCTCATCGCTGGCAAGGGCGTGGCAGTCAACGATGTCATCGTCGAGGACGTAAACGCTGAGATCACCATCGACCCCGAAGTGATTATCCGCAAGGGCAAGAAGGTTTACCACAAGGTAGTCAGAAAGTAATTTTACAGCACATAGCACCAGCGGGACGAAATTCCTTTCGTCCCGCTTTTTGTATAAAAAATGGAGCCGATAAAATCAGCTCCATCAATGGGATCGCTCCCTTATTATCAGTCAAACCGCCTTGCCGTAGATATACCTAATAAAACCCGCTAATCAGCAGGGTGGGTAAAATCGCCTAGTGGCTTCACGCTCCCTATCTTCCGCAGTACGGGAGGTCTGCAATCCACCGCCAGAGTCGAGATCCCTTTTACAACATGTTCGGATTATAAACAGTATATCCACACGTACAAGGCAGTAAGCTAACAAGAATAGTATTTACAGAAACAGCAGAACTATTACTGTAAAATCCCGCCATCATCGTCGGACATATCTTCAAGCGAGAACAGAGCCTTTAAGAAAAGCTCGCCGATCTTCTGGTTTTCTTCTTCGTCGTCGATAGAGGTAAGAAGCAGCTCGTCGTCGTTTTCTTCGCCCTTGAGTACTACGAACTCGTCCGGTTCCTCTTCGTCGTCAGACTTCGGAAGCAGCGCATAATAAACATCGCCCTTGTATTCCATGCTGGAAATGCACTCGAATTCGGTGGTAACTCCGTCCTCGTCGTCCAGCGGGATATATGTTTCTTCAAAGAAGTGGAAAACAGCGGTATCGCCTGCTTCGTCAGTCAGCGTAACTGTGCCCTCATTCTCGTCGAACGTCACATTTTCATTTTCAGCCATACAGTTTCCTTTCCGTGCGCCGGACTTTGCTCCGGTCCTTCACTGATTATATTTTACACCAAAACCGCAGCGTTGTCAAGGGCTTTTTCATACATTCTGCACATTGGGAGACTATTGCTCATTTTCTGTAGTTGCTTGTCGCGGGTATGCTGAACAGAATGCCTGCACAAAATGGAAATGAAAAAAAAACGGCACCACCGAAGTGATGCCGTTTGTGTCAAGCTATATCAGCTGTTTAAATTACTTTCTCTTCTTGGAAACGAGAACAGCGCCAGCAGCCAGAACAGCTACGCCAGCAACAGCAGCGATACCCTCAACGCCAGTGTCAGGAGAACCCTTATCAGCGCCTGCAGTTGTGTCAGCAGGTGTAGTAGCGTCAGCAGTTGTAGTAGCGTCAGCAGTTGTAGCGTCTTCAGCTGCAGCGTCGCCGCCACCGATACCAGAAATTGTAAAGGTTACAGACAGGCTGTCATCGAAAGACCAGTCAGTAGAGATAGGAGCGTCCTTAGAGGTGTCGCCGTAAGCATTGTAGATCTCAAGTCTGATCTTGCCGTTGCCCTCGATATCGCCATAGATGAGCTTGCTCTCGTCAACAGCGATGTCGGTGGAAGTACCGTCAGTGTTTGTAGCAGTGATAACAACATCAGAGATTGTCAGACCAGCAGCCTGAGCGAGAGCCATCTTCTCTGCACCAGTCTGCAGAGCCTCAAAGCCCTCAGCGTCCTTACCGCAGCCGAGCTGAGTAGCCAGACCGTCGATATCTACGCAGAATACTGTAGCGCCTGTAGCAGTAGCGGGAACCATCTCAGCGGTCTCCTCGTCCTCAAACTCAAAGCCGCTTACAGAAACGGTGTATGTACCATCAGTTGTAACATCGGCGTCGTGACCTGTAGCAGCGCCTGCCTCCATATTGGAGCAAGACCAGTCGGCGGAAGCGTACATCAGGAATGACTCGTGA
>HF989517.1:17862-25796 GCA_000432175.1 Eubacterium sp. CAG:786 | reverse complement strand
TACATCAGGAACGCCTCGTGAGCGCTAGCAGTTGCAGCGAGAACTGCAGTGCTTACTACTGCTGCAGAAGCTGCAGCCAGAATCTTTGTAATCTTCATGATAAAAATCCTCCATAAAATTCTAGACAGATGTAGACAGACTACCCTATCCATACATATATTTTATAACATTACGGCATATTTTTCAACTGTAAGATTGCACAAACTTCAAACGATTACACGCAGAATTTTTCACGCATCTTACAAAAATAATGCAACAAGTGGAACTTAACGGCGCATTCAAGTAAGTAAATCGCAGATATTAAGTAAATTACCTCTTTCTGAAATTGGGGTTGTCATCAGGCTCTTTCATGATCGCGTCAAACAGGCGCTGCGTCTTGCTGGAACGCCGTTTTTTATCCTTCAGCATGTTGAGTTCCTCATGGGACGCTGCGGCAGGCTCTTCGTAAAGATGCCTGTCCTCCGTCCATATACCGCTCGGCACCTCCTGCTGCGGCTGATTTTCAGATTTCGGCGCGGTGCGGCGCTTTTTGGACGGAGCACGGCGCGGCTCTTCTGCGGGCTTTTCGGGCTGTGGCTTTTTCTGTTCAGGATTTTCAACCGGCTCCTGTTTCATGTCATTCTCTGACTGCTCCAGCACGTCAAATATCGACCCTATCTCCCAGAACGGATCCTCGCGCTGCTCAATTTTCGGTTCCTCTGCCGGGACTTCAGGCGCCGGCTCAGGCCTTGAAACAGCTTCGAATGACGCGTCAGACTTAGTGACTGTACCTGCCATCCTGCCATATGCGGATATCGCTGCAGCGTTTTTCCTGATGACCCTGCGCGCTGGTTTAGGTTCGGGTGCCTTTTCAGGCTCTGCGGGCTTTTCCCCTTCGGGCGACGGCTCGGACGGCTCCTCAAAACGCTCCTCGGTGACTTCCGGCTCTGCGGCTGTATTCTCAGCAAATGCCCTGAAACCGCTTTCCGGTGATTGAACCGCGGGCTTTTCCGCAGGCTTCTGTTCGGATTTCGCGCTTTCAGCGAAAGGCTTAAAACCGCTCGGTTCGGGCTGCCTTGCTTCGGGTGCGTCGTTCCTTAGTGCTTCTTTTTCCTGACGCTGCGGACGCGGTGTTACTGCTGGTTCCGCATTCTCACCGAATGCCCTGAACCCGCTGTTACCGCGCTGCCGGAATGTATTCTCAGCCTCGCGGGGTGCACTCTCATTCTCGCCAAAATCCGGAAGTACGCGTTCCTGCCGCGGCGCTTCCTGCTTTAACGGCATCTGATACGGCCTTGTTTCGGCGAATGCCTGCTCGCCCCTGATTATGTGCGAAACCGGGCGTGCCTGGGATTTCTGACGTTCCACGCTTGGTGACGTGAAGAAGCCCTCCCTGCGCTGAACAGGCTCCTGTACCGGCTCCGGCTCGGGAACGGGTTCCGGCTGCCTGCCGATATCGCTCCTGCTGATGCGCTCCGGCACGAACGGCTTCACCACACGCTCGTGGACTTCTGCCACCGGCTTTTTCACCTCGACAACGGGGTTGCTCCTGGAAATATCCATGGTGCGTGAATACGCGATGAACGCCGTCAGGTCGTCAGGCTGTATCTCGCCGTTGTTGACCTTGGTTTTCATAGCCTCGAGGTAAATGCGCCAGCTTTCGTACTCCTTCAGGCTCATGGAACCGTCCGTCACCCTGCCGTACATCTCGTCCATTATCTGGCTGCACTGGCGCTCCATCTCAGGTGTGACCCTGCTGCGCGGGTGCTCAGCCTCGTATATTTCAAGGCATGTCCTGCCGCCCGGACCGGGCAGCGAGCAGTATTCCTCAGTGTATTCGCTGTCCCTGACGTAATATCTTCCGCAGCGTTTGCAGCGTGCGAGCCAGCCGCCGCTTTCAAGCAGGGCGTCTATTTCAAGGTCAACTGCCGCTTTAAGTCCGCAGGGCATGTATATCTTGCCCGGGGCGTTTTCCATTGCGGGGCGCGACATGTTGTAGCTTCCCAGTTCCTGCGCCAGCGCTGATTTCATGTGAGAAAACGCGTCCATCGCGATCTGGTCAGCCATGATCTCATACGAGCCGATGTCCGAATAATCGTCGGAATAATCAAAGTCTGCCAGCGCATTCTTCATTATGTCCTTGGAAATACTCGGGTACATAAAAGGCGCAGACGGAGCGCGCCCCGCAGAAAACACCTGCGTTACCCCAAGGTCCTCCAGCCGGCAGCCAAGCTCCCTTGCGGTGACGCTGAACATCAGGTCAAAATAGTTCCGACGGGCGCTTGCTTCCTCCACGCCTGTGAGTTCCTTTGAAAACAGAAAATACACCTTGTTCTTTGCATAATCCTGCACGCGCACAAGGTTCAGCCACTCGTTTATTCCCTTATTGTAACGATACTCGCACAGCCTGACAAAAACCGCCTTTTCGAAGGCAGTTTTACAGTCTATAAAGCGGTTCCAGAGTGCCGCAGTGCCGATGTTGTCGCGACGGCAGATGTAGTCTATCCAGCAATCCAGCACTATCTTGTCGTAGATGGTGCGCAGGTTATGCTCGATATAAACGTGCATGTTTCTCAGGGAATTACGCAGATCAGTCACGCGGTCTGCGTCAAGTTCACCGGAACGCAGCGCCTCATCGCAGACTGCGACAGCGTTCTCGGCAAAATACGACAGGTCGTAGTCGCAGAACGACAGCAGTGAAAACGGGTAACGCAGCTGGAATATCTCGCTTGAGTTTTTCCCTGCCAAATTCAGAACTCTCTCCAATTCCAGGCTCCTTTTACTGTTCAGCTGTTGACGGCTCTGCAGAACCGCTGGTTTCCTTTGTTGACTCGTCCGTGGCTGTTCCGGAAGCCGGGCTGTAAATGGAAACAGTGCTCTCTTCCGTTGTCTGCACGATGATTTCCTCAGCGAGATACGGGTTTTCCTTGATAACGCCTTCGACGTTGAGCGCTTCAACCCTCTCGCCGTCGATCGTGGTCTTTACCCAGGAAACCGGGTCGTCCTCCCTGCCGGAATACTTCGTTGTGAGCACCCAGCCGCAGCCGAGCACTTTCTTTGCCTTTCCAAATGGAATATCGACGTCCCCGGAAACGTCCTCGACATAATAGCTTGCTGTGCGGCGCTCACCGTTGGGCTTATCGACATAGCGCACTATACGGTAAGCCTCGTCGGAGGAAAGCTTCTCATAATTCGCGTCGCGGAGGGTCAGGTCTACGCCCGTGAATATGGTAAGCCTGCCCATCAGCAGCGTAATAGCCACATAAGCCGCGCCGCCGACCACGAACATCAGCAGGTACATGGTTCCAAGAACGGTCTTGAGCGTTTCATTCGCGCGGCAGATGAAGAACATAGCCACGATAACGCATATCGGAGGAAGCAGCATGTACCAGCTGCCGAATGCCAGAATGAACGATACAAGCAGTATCAGCGGCATTATCATAACATTGATCTGCGTGATTACCTGGTGCCTTGTGTAGATCATCAGACCCAGCGCCGCAACGTTGATAAAAACGTAAATAACAAACAGCGACGTCGGGTTATCATATTCGAGGAAGTACGCGAAATTCAGCCATGCAAGCCAAACCAGCAGACCGGTGTAACCCCAGCAGAGCACAGCCATGCCGCGTTTGAGCCATACATTGCCGAAAATCGAAGCCAGTGTATCCATGAAGCTGCCGCCCTTTTTGCTGACCTTATCCATACTTTCCTCCGTATTCTGACGTGCTACTGATCAATAGTACTTCTTCTTTTTGTAGATTATGTATCCGACTACCGCGCCGATAGAAATAACTGCCGCCGCGCCGACGATGATAACGATGAGCATAACCGGCGACTCGTGCTGATACAGGTCGGTGTAGGTTTCCGGCTGCTCGCCCTCCATCTCGGGTACGTTGATGGTGGTAGGCTCTGTCTGCGGTGCAGAGGTGTCTGCAGGCGCGCTGGTGGTCTGCTCAGGTTCGGTTACTGCAGCTTCCTTGGTTTCGGAAGAATCAGCAGTGCCGTTATCCGCTGTTGAAGGCTCTGCGGTGTTCTCCGCTGTTACTGCCTGCTCAGAGGTTGTGACCTCTGCCGGTTCTTCGGTGGGAACGGCTGTGGTCGCTGACGTAGTGGTATCAGCGGTCGTGGCAGATGTTGTGGTTTCCTCAGGCTCGGTGACTGCTGCGCCGCTTGAGCTTATGCGGAAGTTCCTTACGGACAGCTTGACGTCGCCCTGTGCAGCAGCGCCCCAGTTTGTTCTGACCTGTATCATTATGTAAGCAGGCTTCTTGCCGGAAAAACCGTCGTAGAAGTGCTTGCCGCTCTCGGTAACAGTAACCCACTCGCCGTACTTCAGGGAAATGTAATCAGACGGGTTTACCCAGCTCCAGTTTGTCGTAAATGCGGGCAGGCAGCCGATAACGTCCTTGCCCTCAGTTTCAAGCTTTACATCGATGGAAACGCTTACGCTGTCGTCGTTCCAGAAGTCAAGGTCGGCGTACTTGTTGAACAGCCTGAAACGCAGTGAAAAGAAATCCTCTCCGGTACTGTCGCCGAATTTGGTGGTAAAAGTACCCTCAGAGCCGTTTATATTCTGATTGTCTGCCCTGATCTCATCGCAGAGTTTCTTATTGTCCATAGCATAGGTGTAATCATCTGCCGCAGCGCTAACTGAAACTGCCGCCATAACAACCACAGCGCAGACTGCACAGGCAGCACGCCTTAATTTCTTAAGCATGGTAGTACCTCCAGTAAAAATTGTTCAACACATCGCTCAGGGAATGCCGATATATATTTATAACCTACCTGTGACAAATGTCCCTGTTGCAGCTAATATTTTATGCTGCATATATTTATTGTATATCAAAGTCCGTGAAAATTCAAGCCTTTTTGATAACTTTATATTCTTTACACAAATTTAACGTCATATGAGAAGTTAATTTGGACTATGTGCAACAATAAAACATATCAAAAAAGTATTCCACAAACAACAGAAAACCCACACTGAAACAGTGCGGATCTTCTGACTGTATTTTCGTATTCTTACTTTGAGTTGAGAATATTGATGAGCTTGTCGATATCGTTGTCGCCGCCGAATTCAGGCGTCTGAATATTGAAGCCGCCTGCAGCCGGAGCAGTCCGAGCGCCGTCATCAGCGGGAACATCGATAGGCACTCCGTCCTCGTCGGTAACGAAATCTGTTGCGATAACGATAACGGAAACCTCGTCCTCTGCCAGTTCCTCATCGAACTGCATACCCATCTTGATCTCAGCGTCGGGAGCGGCGTTCTTGGTGATCTCGCTCGCGATGCCGTCCACCTCGTCAGCGGAAGTCGTCATAGGAATGCTGATATTGATAAGCAGTCTGCGCGCGCCGAGAATGGAAGTCTCAAGCAGCGGGCTGTGGAGCACCTGGTTGAGGGCGTCCTCGTTCTTGTTGTCGCCCTTGCCGGTACCGATAGCCATATGAGCAATGCCCGAATCCTTAAGGGCCATGGTAACGTCAGCGAAGTCAACGCTCATGAAGCCCACGCCCTTTACCAGGTCGGAAATACCCTTTACCGCCTTGTAGAGCACGCTGTCAACAGCCTTGAAAGCGTCGATCATGCTGAGCTTTGCGTTGCTGATCTCCTTTACCTTCTCGTTAGGGATAACGATGAGGGAGTCAACATACTTGCGCATCTCTGCGATTCCCTTGAGCGCCTGGTTCATCTTAGCCTGACCCTCGAACGCGAAAGGCTTTGTGACAACGCCGACTGTGAGCTTGCCAAGTTCCTTGGCGATATTTGCAACGACAGGAGCCGCGCCGGTACCTGTGCCACCGCCCATACCGGCAGCGATGAATACCATGGATTCGTCCTCCATGACTGCCTTCAGCTCGTCGCGGTTCTCTTCTGCGGATTCCTGACCTACCTGGGGCTTGTTACCGGCACCCTGACCCTTTGTGCGCTTCTTACCGATCTGGATACGGCGCATGCGGCTGCCGTCCTTGGAGCGCAAAGCCTTGACATCGGTGTTTGCGACAACGTAGTCGATACCGGTCATTCCACCCTCGACCATGTGGCTGACAGCGTTTCCACCGCCGCCACCGACGCCGATGACCATTATTTTGGTCTGATCCTCGAAATCGTCGTCCATCACAAACTCGTCATCGTGGTTATCTATTTCAAATGCCATAACTATTTACCCTCCATATTTTTTTACGCCGGAATACAGAATACACCCTGCGATATACAACTACTTAATATTATAACAGATAACAAAAGATATTGCAACTGTTTTTTTAAAAATATTTTGACAATTTATGCCGAGATGATGAAATTTTATTTGTGTCATCACTGTTCCGCGGTGACTTCTGCCGAACCAGCCTCTGCCGTGCCCTCAGAAGTAGGACCGAGATCAGGCAGCACCTGCTCCTGGTCGTTCTTGTTGCGGACGAATATCTTCTCCTGGGCGCGCAGGTCGATCACGACATTGGAGTGTTCCTGCTTTATTGCCGCGGACGCCTCCGCAAATTTAATGCCGAGGTCGGAGGCACCACCTATCTCCAGGGTGATGTTGTCGCCGCAGTCGATGGTGATATCAAAACGGTCGGTGAGGTCTATGTGCGATACTCCCGCAATGCCGTTTTCTTCAGCCGCTTCAAGTATCTGCGCCGGCAGGTCGGTTTTCCCCGCTTCCTTTGAGGTAAGCTTTATCCCCGGGGAAATATCCGTCGGGGCGTAACCCTCTATCACCGGAAGTCCCGGCGTGCTGCCGAGTTCAATTATCCTGCCCATGCGCGAAACAGCCGCATTGACGCCTCCGCCGCTCACCTGGAACCACTTTTCCGCCTCCTGCACGACTATCTTCACCTTTGTGGGGAAGGACTTCTGCACCTCTACATCGTCGATATACGGGAACGCCGCAAATATCCGCGACTGCGCCGAATCCACATCTATATGCAGCAGGTTCTGACCTTTTTCTATGCCGGACTGCGTTATGAGCTGCTCCGCGGTGTAGCGGGAATTCCCCTCGACTTCGATGGAAGTGCAGTTGAACAACAGCGTATTGGAAAGAATTATGAGCACCGTAATAATCACCGCAGCACCCAGAATATAATACATCACATAGTTCCCACCGCGCCTGCCGCGCCGTTTGCTCTTCACGTCGCGGTGGACTGTCGCCTTGTGATAAGCCTGATTTGTCCTGCGGCGCTGTTCCGGAGTGAGCTGACGCTGCTGGTTCGCACGGCTGTTGGTTCCGGCATGGCTCTTCACATTGCCGGAGCTGCGCGCATTCCTGCCCTGCGGAGCAGTATTGCGCCCGGAATTCCTTGCCGGCTCCACCGGGCGCCTGCCAGACGCGCCGGATTTTTTCTTTCTGCTGTCCATTTTCTGCGCTCCTTTGTTCTATGGGGATTTACCCTGTCCTGGTAATATCTGCGCCAACGGAGCGCAGCGTTTTCTCAATGCTTTCATAGCCGCGGTCGATGTAGCCGACCCCGGTTATTTCAGTAGTTCCCTCGGCGGCAAGGGCTGCAGTCACCAGCGCCGCGCCCCCGCGGAGTTCACCGGCGCACAGCCGCGCACCGGACAGCACCGGAACCCCCTGCACCACCGCAACTCTTCCCTCCACCTTGATGGAAGCGCCAAGCCTTATCAGCTCCGGAACATGACGGTAGCGGTTCTCGAAAATATTTTCGACGAACACCGACGTTCCCTCTGCGACTGAACACAGCGCAGTGAATGGCGCCTGAATATCCGTCGGGAACCCGGGATACGGCATCGTACGGATAGTCGGCGGGGCTGTCAGCCTGCGTTTGCAGCTTATGTACAGCTTTCCGCAGCCATAGGGGTAAATCCTGCAGCCCATCGCTTCAAGTACCGGAAGATAGCCCGTCATGTGTTCCTGGCAGCACCGCGTGAGTATCATCTCGCCGCGGGTGATGGCAGCGCAGCAGAGGTACGTCCCCGCTGCTATCCTGTCCTGAATTA
>HF989517.1:11542-17775 GCA_000432175.1 Eubacterium sp. CAG:786 | reverse complement strand
GCGCCCGTTATTTTCGCGCCGCATTTGTTCAGGAATTCTGCCAGGTCGGTTATTTCCGGCTCGCGGGCGGCATTGTGTATTTCCGTCACGCCGTCTGCGCATGCCGCTGCAAGCATGATGTTCTCAGTCGCCCCCACCGACGGAAACGACAGCGTTATCCTCGCGCCGTGAAGTCCCCCGGGAACTGTGCATTCAAGCCAGCCGTGCTGTTCATTGATGACTGCGCCCATCTCGCGCAATGCAGCCAGGTGCAGGTCGATGGGTCTTGCGCCAAGCTCGCACCCACCCGGGAACGTCAGCCTGCATCTCCCCGCGCGCCCCAGCACAGCCCCGAGGAACACGATGGACGACCGCATCTCCCGCATGAGGTTGTCGGGTATCTCGCTGCCGCATACGTTTGTCGGGTCCACGCAGACCGTGCTGCCGCTGCGGGAACATCTGCACCCGAGGCAGGAAAGTATCCTGCATGCGGCGTCCACGTCAGTCAGCGCCGGGCAGTTGTGGAGGATACACTCGCCGTGCGAAAGTATCGTCGCTGCAAGCAGCGGCAATGCGCTGTTTTTCGCGCCGTGCACCTGTATTTCGCCCTCCAGCCTGCGGCCGCCGTTTATCACCAGTTTCTGGCTGTTAGCCATAATATCACTCCTCCCGCATTGCTATGTTCCCATAGTATGCCGGAGGTCGTTTTTTGGTTATCAGGACTTTGCTTCTTCGCCCAGCAGGTCGAGTATCTCGCTGAGAATTCTGCCCGCTGCGTCGTTCTTTGCCGACCTGCGGGAATTCTCCTCCATAAGAGCCAGCCTGCCGCGGTCGTTATACAGCGCGGAGACCTCCTCGACAAGGCGCGCCTTTGTGAGGTCCTTGTCCTCGATAAGTATTGCAGCGTGCGCGTCGCTGAGCGTCAGCGCGTTGTAATACTGATGGTTTTCCGCAGCGTTGGGATAAGGCACCAGGATAGCCGGTCTGCCTATCGCCATGAGTTCCGTTATGGTCATTGCGCCGGCGCGGGAAATTATCAGGTCAGCCGCGCACATGCAGGTGTACATGTTGTCGATGTAGTCCCTGAAAATGTGCCTGGACTTATCCTCGTGCGCGCCGCTCTGCTCCAGAGCGCCATAGAAAAGCTCCCTGCCCTTTCCGCCGTAGGAATGTATGTGGTTTATGCCGCCGGTTTTTTCCTCCCATGCGATGAGTTCCGCAACTGCCTCTGTAATGCGGTTCGCGCCCAGGCTCCCACCGAAAGACAATATCGTGAACTGGTCGGGCAGCCCCAGGCGCTTTCTTGCCGCGGAACGTTCCTCTATCTCGATATTGGAACGCAGCGGATTGCCCGTGACAACGCAGTGTTCGGTGCTGCTGAGGTACTTTTCAGCGTCCGCGGTGGCAAGGAGCACCTTGTCTGCCTTTTTCGCCAGCATTCTGGTAGCCATGCCGGGGTAGGAATTGCTCTCATGTGTGACTGTCTTTATACCCAGTGCCGCTGCCTGCCCGAGAACGGTTCCCGTGACATAGCCGCCAGTACCTATGACGATATCCGGCCTGAATTCCTTGAGTATCTTTCTGACAGCGTGTTTTGCAGCGAAAAGGTAAAGGTACGCGGCGCGGGCGTTCCTGCCGATGTTCTGAATGGATATCCTGCGCTGAAAACCCGCCATTTCCACCGGCGCGAATTCATAGCCGGCCTTTGTGACCAGCCGCGATTCCATTCCCTGGGGAGTGCCGATGAACAGTATCTCTGCCTCCGGGAACACGCTTTTAAGCTTGTCGGCAATGGCAAGAGCCGGATTGATGTGTCCGGCAGTGCCGCCGGCTGCAAATATCGCTTTCATATCATATCACCTTTCAGTTATGAGTACTTCTGAAAACCGGCATATCCTCGCGGAATTTCAAAAGTCCCTTATATCAACTTAGTTTTGCACGTCTTGATATCGATAGCATGACGCCTATTTCGCACAGCAGCATGAAAAGCGCTGTGCCACCGTAGCTGAAGAACGGCATTGAAATACCCGTATTAGGCGCCGCAGAAACGTTTACGCCTATATTCAGGAACGCCTGCAGACCTACCTGCAGCGAAATTCCGGTCGCCAGCATAAGTCCCAGACGGTCGTCCGACTTTCTGCCGATATAGAAACCGCGGAACACGAATATCAGAAACAGCAGAATGATTACAACGCCGCCGATAAATCCGAATTCCTCGCAGCACACCGCGTAAACGAAGTCGTTCTGCGCTTCAGGCAGGTAGTAGTACTTCTGCGTGGAATTATCGAAACCCTTTCCCCACAGACCGCCTGAACCCACAGCAAGCACTGCCTGATACGTCTGGTAGGTATCCTTTGAAGGGTCGGCGAGGGGGTCGAAAGTATTGACTATTCTGTCCCAGAAGTAGGTGTAGTCCGAGAACAGCAGAACCAGCAGAAGCAAAACACCGCCTGCTGCCAGCGCCATGACTGCATACCTGATATTGATACCTCCGATATACAGCATGAACACCATGATAACTCCCATGATGACTACCGCTGAGAAATGCGGCTGCGCCATAAGCAGCGCAACGATCACGCCGAAAACCAGAAACGGCTTTACGATACCCGTCACGAAGTGCCGCATCTGCTTGTAGTTCACCGCTATGTAGTAGGAAAGATAGATTATCAGCCCCACCTTAAGCACGTCCGACGGCTGGAACGTACCCAGTCCCGGAACAGGAAGCCAGCGCTTGGGGCCGCCCTCGATGTTGCGCACGCCGAAAGGAATAACCAGCGCGGTAAGTCCCATGGAAAGCACCAGCAGAACGTGCGCCAGCGAAACAGTGCGCCTCTTTCCGAACCACGTCGGGTGCCATTCATGCATAAGTATGCGGTAATCCACAAAGCTCAGCACGAACATCATGATAAGGCCGCCTACTGCAAATCCCACCTGCTTTGTGGCGTACTGATACGAGTCGCCCTGATTGTCGCGGTAGGAAAGCGCGTGGCTTGCCGAGAACATCATCGTTATGCCAAGCACGAGCAGCACCAGCGTTATCACCAGCATGGGGATATCAATGCTGCCGCCCCAGTAGAAGATCCACCATTTGTGCGGCTCTTTGGTTTTCTTTACGGGAGCCTGCTTGCCCCTTGTGGGTCTTTCCTGCGACCCGTGTGCGCCGCTGTGCCCGGGAACGGCTCCGTTCCTAACAGTCCTGCTGTCTGCCGCCATTTCTGACCTCCTGACCATGGATCATCTTGAGAACATGCTCACTGCCATGAGCACCGAGCATGCGCCCAGCGCAAGTGCAGTCAGCGAGAATACTATGTCTATCTTGAGTTCGCTCCAGCCGCTCAGTTCAAAGTGGTGATGGATAGGCGTCATCTTGAACAGGCGCTTGCCCTCTTTGGTGTGATAGATTTTCTTGGTTATCTTGAACACAGTCACCTGAATTACCACCGAAAGCGCCTCGCAGATGTAAACCAGAGCCGCTATCAGCATGAGGAATTCCACCCCGCAGCCGACGCCAAGCGCGCACACGACGCCCCCCAGGAACATCGAACCGGTATCCCCCATGAACACCTTCGCAGGCGGGAAGTTCCACATCAGGAAGCCTATGCAGCCGCCCGCCGTGAGCAGCGCGAGCAGGCTCTCGCAGAACATGCCAAGAATGCCCGCGATACAGGTGAACGTCGCCATGTAAACCACAGTCACGCAGGAGCACAGACCGTCGATGCCGTCAGTGAGATTGACTGCATTCACGAGATACAGTATCACCACGCCCATTATCGGGTAGTAAAGCCAGCCGAGCTCGAGGTTCCAGCCCCAGGGGAAAATGATAGCCGTGCGGGTAACTCCGCTGAGGTAAAGCGTTGCGAAATAAGCCGCGATTATCAGCACCTGAATGACGATCTTCTGCATGACCGTCAGACCCTCGTTGTGCTTTTTCTTAACCTTGATGAAGTCGTCAAGGAACCCCATAAATCCGAACATCACCGCCATCACAAGCCCTGAGCCTGCGCGGACGAGTTCAATCCTGTCCTCCCCTGCGAAATTCTTTCCGCCAAGCGGACCGAAAAGCAGGACCGCGCACACGAAGCACACGCTCACCGCAATGATGAACATGATACCTCCCATGGTGGGAGTTCCCTGCTTTTTAGCCTTGTGCCACTTCGGACCGATATCAAGTATCGTCTGCCCGTATTTCAGCTTGTGCAGAAACGGAATGAACCACACTCCCGCCAGCCATGTCAGCCCGAAAGCCACTGCCGCCGCTATCACACTTATCCAGATAACCATAACTCTTCCCCGTTTATTGTTATTTCACTTTTTCAGCGATCTCTTCCATGCGCATTCCGCGGCTGCCCTTGAACAGCACCGCGTCCCCCGGTCTGAGCCATTCCAGGAGCTCCGCTGTCAGCGCAGCCTTGTCGGTGGAATGGTGCACCTCAAATCCGGCACGCTCAAGCCGTTCACGGCAGTGAGCCATTTCAGCGCCGTAAAGGAACGCGCAGTCCGCATTTTTCATGATGTAGTCAGCGACCCCTGCATGAAGCTGCGCGGACATCTCGCCTAACTCCAGCATATCGCCCAGCACTGCGCACTTCCTGCCCGGTACGGACATTCCACCCAGCACCGAAAGGGAGCTTTCCATGGACGTGGGACTTGCGTTGTAGCAGTCCAGAATTACCGTGATATCACCGCGCTTTTCAACGCGCTGGCGCATTCCTGACGCCTCATACCGCATGAATGCGGGCACTATCTCTTCCGGGGACATTCCCGCTTCTATTCCCGCTGCGAAAGCGGCAAGCGCGTTCATGACGTGGTGCTCACCGACCACCGGAAGCTTCGCGCCATAGGACTTCCCACGATATAACAGCGCGAATTCCTGCCCGTCCGCATTCTGTACGATGTTTTCCGCGCGGACGTCGCAGCCCTCGCTCCTGCCGTATTTCACGATGCGCCTGCCGGGAATATCCACGTTTTTCAGGAACTCGTCGTCCCCGTTGAGTATCAGCGGAGCGCTTTCAGAAGCGCCGTCGAGTATCTCCAGCTTTGCCCTGAGGATGTTCTCGCGGGTCTTGAGGTTTTCAATGTGGCACCAGCCGATGTTGGTGATTATGCAGATATCAGGCACTGCCGCCCCTGAAAGCACGCTTATCTCGCCCAGGTCGGACATTCCCATTTCGATCACTGCCGCGCCGTAGCTTTCATTCAGCCGGAAAAGCGTGCGCGGAAGCCCGATATCGTTGTTGAAATTGCCCTCGGTTTTCAGCGTATTGAACTGCGACGAAAGCACCGCGAAAACCATATCCTTTGTGGAAGTCTTACCCACGCTGCCGGTAACTCCCACCAGATTCAGCGGGAATTTCATGCGGTGGTGACGTGCCAGCGCAAGCTGAGCCGCGCGGCTGTCCCTGACCAGTATCACCGTCACGGAATGGCTCCCGGCGCCCTCCTCACGGTCGGATATCACCGCAGACGCGCCCTTTTCAGCCGCTGCGTCGATAAAGTCGTTTCCGTCGAAGCTTTCGCCCCTGACTGCCACGAAAAGCATTCCCTTTTCTATAGTGCGGGTGTCGGTGGAGACCCCGGTCACGGTGACGTCCGCGCCGATGAGCCTTCCCCCGGTGACTTCCGCTATTTCACTTGCAGTAAACATATCGCACCACCTTAGTTTATTCCGTGCGCGCCCAGCCATTCCAGCACTATTTCGCGCTCGTTGAACGGGACGTTTTCGTCCCCTATCGCCTGGTAATCTTCGTGACCCTTGCCGCACAGCGCTATCAGGTCGCCCGGCTGTGCCGTTTCAAGCGCCCGGTGTATCGCCTGCCTGCGGTCGGTGTATTCCTCGCAGTCGATGCCCTCCGGCACCCCGCGGCGAACATCGTCTATCGTCTGCTGACCCGGCTCGTGGCGAGGGTTATCAGTAGTTATGATGAGCCTGTCGGCGTACTTAGCGGCTATCCTGCCCATCTCGGGACGTTTGCCCGCGTCGCGCTCTCCGGCTGCACCGAACACCGCAACAAGCCGGTTCCTTGCCAGCGGTTTAAGCGTTGAAAGGAGCTTCTCCAGACCGTCGCCGGTGTGGGCGTAGTCCCTCAGCACCGTGAAATCACCCTGATATATCGTTTCCAGCCGCCCAGAAACCCCCGGCGACTTCTCCAGCGCCGTCAGTACCTCTTCCATCGGGAAGCCAAGCAGATGGCACATGACCGCCGCCTGCACCGCGTTGCTGACGTTGTACATTCCGGTGAGCGGAATCTTCGCGA
>HF989517.1:0-11469 GCA_000432175.1 Eubacterium sp. CAG:786 | reverse complement strand
TGCGGCTCCAGCTTCACGAATTCAGCGTAATAATCAGCCTCGCCTGTCACGCTGGTGGTTATCGCGGGAATTCCGCAGCTGCGGCAGTATTCCACCGTCCTGCGCCCGTATTCGTCGTCGCTGTTCACCACCATGTTCCTGGACATATCCGCGAGCATTCTCTTGGCAAGGTAGTAGTCCTCCATCGTGCCGTGGTAATCCAGGTGGTCCTGCGTAAGATTAGTGAACGCGCCCACCGCGAAGCTTTCCGCTGCGAAACGGTGCTGCGCCAGCGCCATGGAGCTTGCCTCCAGGAAGCAGTATTCCGTGCCGATGTCAGCCATCTCGCGGAAAAGCTGATAAAGCTTTCTCGGCTCCGGGGTAGTCGGCGGTCCGTCGTGGGAATACTCCAGCCCCCTGCCGGTGTCGCAGCCGACCGTGCCTATAACGCCTGTCTGGTGCCCCAGTGCCCTTGTTATCTGCGTGCAGAGGTTCACCGTCGTGGTCTTTCCGTTAGTCCCGGTGACTGCACCGAGGATAAGCTTACGGGTAGGTCTGCCGTAGAATGCAGACAGCACCTCGGGGTACAGCCTGCGGCTCCCGGATACGTTTATCTCCGCGGGAAGCCCCAGCGCACGCTCCGTCATAACTGCGCACGCGCCCTTTTCCAGCATTGCCGCTGCGACGTCGTGCCCGTCGAAGCTCCTGCCCTTAACGCAAACGAACAGAAACCCCGGCTGCACCTCCCGGTTATCAGAGGTCACGCCAGTGACCTGCGTATTTCTCATCGCCACCGGAATTTCCGTGATACCGCTGAACAGTTCTCCTAAAGTCATGACCTCACCGCCTTTTAATCTGCGTAGCCGTTCACCTGGAACGTAACTTCCACCACATTGCCCTTGTATGCGTCAGTGCCGCCTACCGGGTACTGGCTTGTTGCAACCGCGCTGTCGTTATCCGCAGCGCCGCCGGAGATCTTGATGTTGAACCCGGCGTTGGTTATCGCTTCGTTTGCCTGGGAAACCGTCATATTCGTCACGTCCGGTATCACTCCGGATTCCAGGTCGTATTCATTTCCGAGATACAACACCACCGTCGAGCCCTTGGGGATGCTCGTTCCGGAAGCGGGTATCTGCGTGGTTACAGTCGCGCCGCTTGCCTGGTCGCCTACATAGCGCACCTCGAAGCCCTCTGCGTTAAGCTTTGCTTCCGCTCTCTGGGATTCCATACCGAGGACGTAGGGCACAGCCGCGTCCATCTTTGCAAGTTCCTCTGCGGTGTAGGTCGGGTAGATGCCAAGGTGCGGCAGACCCTCCTTGAACACCGCGGAAACGACCGGCGCTGCCACCGCGCTTCCGTAGTACTGCGTACCAGTAGGCGTATCAGCCATTACCAGCATGACTATCTGCGGGTCGTCAGCCGGCGCGAATGCCGCGAACGACGGAACGTAAGTCATGTGGTCGATGCCGGTTTCTGCCTTGAGCTTGTTGTATTCATCGATCTTCTCGGTCGTACCGGATTTGCCGCCGATACGATAGCCGTTGATGTAAGCGTTGCTGCCGCCGTTATCGTTAACAACGGTTTCGAGTATCTGGCGCATAGTCGCGGAGGTCTCCTCGGAGATGACCTGGCGCTTTATGCGCGTTTCGGTGGTCTGTACCACGTTTCCGTCGGAGTCGAGTATCTTGTCTACCACGTACGGTGTCACCAGATAGCCGCCGTTTACGATAGCGCACAGCGCGGTAGTCATCTGCAGCGGAGTGACCTTGTTAGTCTGACCGAAGCTTGAAGACGCCAGTTCGACGATACCCATGTTGTCGCGGCTGACATAAAGGCTTCCCGACTCGCCCGGGAGGTCTATTCCTGTCGGCTCGGTAAATCCGAACGCCTCGAAATAATCGCAGAACTTATCCTTGCCCAGCAGCTGTCCTATCTGGATAAAGCTGGGGTTGCAGGATTTGGTTACTGCCTGCTGGAGCGTCAGGGTGCCGTGCCCGTAGCTTGACCAGCACTTTATTCTGGTGCCCGCGACTATCTCAACCGCCGCGCAGTGAAACGTGGAATTCAGCGAAACCACTTCCTCCTCAAGCGCGCTCGCGCAGGTAACCGTCTTGAATACCGAACCGGGGTAATACAGCTCGGTTATCGCCTTGTTCTTCCACTGCTGCTCGCGGAGCGCGGCTTCCTTTTCGGAAAGCTCCTCTTCCGTCGCGCCGGAAGCCTTCATCTCTTCAAGCGTCTGCAGGTCGTATGCGCTGGTCAGTTCGGACGGGTCGTTCAGGTTGAAGCTGGGGGCAGTCGCCATTGCGAGCACCGCGCCCGTCTTGCAGTTCATGATTATTCCGCAGGCGCGGTTTATTACCTGGTGCTGCGAAACGCACAGCGCAAGGTTCTTTTCAAGGTAATGCTGCAGCACCTCGTCCAGCGTCAGGACAAGGCTGTAGCCGTCCACTGCGGAATAATACGCGTCGCTGGCGCCGTTAAGTTCCCTGCCGTCTGCAGAAACGCTGTAGACAGCCTTTCCGTCGGTGCCGGAAAGATAATCGTCATAGTACGCTTCCAGACCGTAAACTCCGTCGCCGTCGAAATTCGTGAAGCCGATGATGTTCGCAGCCAGCGAGTCGTTCGGATAAGTTCTCTTGGAAGTCGGCCACAGGTGGATATCGTCTGAATTCAGCCCGTTGTCGCTCATGAACTTTGTTATCTCGTTCGCCTCAGGCTTCTCTACCTTGCGCTTGACTATGTAGTACTGCTTGTCGAGGTCAGTTCTGCACTCGCTGAGTATCTTGTCATAGTCCACGCCGAGAATGTCGGAAAGTCCCTTTGCGACCAGCTCTGCGCGGTCTGTGTAAGGCTCGGGGGTCTCTCCCTTTTCTATCTTTGCCTGCGCTTTCCTGTCGTATTCCTTCTTTGCAGCGGTGTTGTTGAGGTCTATGTCATGCGGTGAGATGGTCACGTCCCATACCGTGGAACTTACCGCCAGCTGAGTGCCGTTGGAGTCGTAAATAGTTCCGCGGTTTGCCTGGATAGTGACAACGGACTGCTGCTGCCCGGTGGCATACATTCTCCACTTGTCGCCCTCGAGAATAGAATATTTCAGCAGAAACGCCCCGACATAAGCCGCGATGATAACGATAAATCCAAGCACGACTATCTGCTTTGTCGAGGAATTCCACAGCCTGGGCTTTTCAGCGAGCTCCTGCTCATGCTTAGAAATACTCTTGCCGACCGCCTTTACGCCTTTCCAAAATCCCATACGGACGATACCTCCAATTAAATGCCGCAGCATGCGCTGATTTCAGGTCAAGCCTGTCTAAAAAACAAAGAGCAAAGCCGCCTATCCGCTGCGCGGACATGCCGCACAGCGCAAGTAAGCCGACCTTGCCCAGATCATTCCGTTGCCGGCAGATATAGGGTAGACAGCGTGTCCCTGCTCACCTCTATATTATGCCATCAGAAGCCGATGTATTCCATCAGGTCACCGAACCAGTCCGCGATAGCGGTAAAGATGTTGCCGCTCTCCTCGGGGCTGACCTCGATAAGATCCTCAGTGTTCACGCTGAGGTAGTTTATCTGCGAATTGGACACCTTGCTCATTCCAAGCTCGGTAGCCGCATATTCCTCGATATAGCTGATATTCACCTTACTGTCCAGACGGCTCTGTAACAGTGAATTCTGGTCCTGCGCCTCTGCAAGCAGCTTTTTCTGATCGTCCACCATTCGTGCGATATCGTCAGCCTTGGTGTTCTGTACATTGACCGCCCACAGCGCGCCGAATGCAGCCACTGCAAACAGCACTATCCCCAGCTTGGAGCCACTCCGGGACGCCGAATGTCTGTTCATTTTGATCTCTCTCTCGCGGCGCTCCCTGTCCTGCTGACGCTGCTGCTCCCTGCGGGCAGTGTTGTCAAAGTGTGACAGATCATACGCAAGATTTGACTTGTCCATCTCCGGAAGCATTTGTCCACCTTCCTAATTTCCAATATAACTTAGCAAACGCTGAATATAACAAAGCCGACCCGTTCAGACGAGCACGCGTCTGATTTTGCTGCGCTGCGCTTTATTCAGTGCGTCCCTGACGCTTCAATCCTCGAAAGGGGTGCTGCGTATTTTCTCAATGACCCTCAGCTTTGCGCTGCGGCTGCGCGGATTAGCCTCCAATTCCTCCGGAGAAGCAACGATCGGCTTCTTGTCCAGGAGTCTCCCCATGGGCTTCTTTCCGCATACGCACACCGGGAATTCAGGCGGACATGTGCAGCCCGTGCAGAACTCCCTGAAGCGGTTCTTGACTATCCTGTCCTCCAGCGAATGGAAGGTTATCACCGACATTCTGCCGCCCTTTTTCAGCGCGGCAAAACCGTCTGTCAGCGCCGTTTCAAGCACGTCGAGTTCGTGGTTTACCTCTATTCTTATCGCCTGGAAGCTTTTTCTGCAGGGATTTTTCTCCCTGCGGTATGCCGCCGGAACGCTCGACCTGATTATCTCCGCAAGCTGTCCCGTGGTCTCTATCGGGGCGTTCAGCCGGGCGTTTACTATGCCTCTTGCTATCCGGTTCCCGAATTTTTCTTCACCGTAGTTGAAAAGTATCTGTGCGATCTCTTCCTCGCCGTATTCGTTCACAACGTCCCGCGCGGAAAGTCCCTCGCCGCTCATTCTCATATCCAGCGGCGCGTCATTGTGGAATGAAAACCCGCGCTCCGCTGTGTCAAGCTGGTGTGATGAAACTCCCAGGTCGGCAATGATGCCGTCAAGAGCAGTTACCCCCAGCTCAGCCAGCACCGACTTTATCTCGCTGAAATTGCTCCGCACGAACGTGACCGGATAGCCCTTCAGCCGCTCCCCAGCAGCTTCAAGCGCCTCCCTGTCCTGATCGAAGCATATCAGCCTGCCGCCGTCCAGACGCTTTGCAAGCTCCAGACTGTGGCCGCCGCCACCCGTGGTGAGATCCGCGTAAACGCCCTTTGGGTCTGTGAACGCGCCGTCAACCGTTTCGTGAAGCAGCACTGAAACATGTGAAAACTCCATCAGATACCGATCTCCTCGGCAAGCGCCGCGATATCCTCAGTGGATATGCTCTCTGTGTAAGCCCTGTACGCAGCCTTGTCCCATATCTCGGCGTGGTCGTCCATTCCGACGACTACCACCTCTGATGTAAGACCCGCATAGGCTCTCAGCGCCGGCGCAATGGCAATTCTGCCCTGCTTGTCCGGCTCTGCCTCGCACGCGCCGCCGAACAGAAAGCGCTCTATCGGGAGCCTTACTTTCTGCGGCTTGCCCTTGAGGGATTCCCTAAGGGCGTTCCAGCTGTGCTCTGTGTGTACTGTCAGACAGTTTTCACCTATAGTCTTGGAAATATAGAAATGCTCGCCAAGTTCCTCGCGGAGCTTTGCCGGGAAGTTCATGCGCCCCTTTGAATCTATGGTGTGCTCGAACTCGCCGTACATTTCTATTCCCCCTTTCCATGGCTGTAGTCCCCTGTGAAACTGCCAATTGCCGTCCTCCTCGGGCGGCATTTTCCGTAGATACTGAATATATTTTCCCAACTAAATGTAAATATGTGGGTCGGCAGAAGTTTTGAATTATGGGATTTTGATGTTTTTTAACCCACTTTAGTGAAAACTTCACCACTTTCACCCACAATTAGTATACACCGTTTTCAACATTTTTTCAAGTGTAAGTTGCAGTAAACAGGCAAAAATAAAAAATGAAATTTTGTTCATATTTTTGTGTACTTTGCACAAAAAGGAGCCTCTAAGTTAGAGACTCCGACATAATTATTCGTGAAAAAATCCCACATATCGACTGTAGCAAATAAGTTTTCAACAACATGTTGTGGTTTTGGTTGAAATTTTCTGAAAATCCGCAGCATATTTCCCGAACTGACCCATATTGGATTTTACACCCTCCCGATAATTTTTTTCAACACAAATCCCCCGTCATGTTCAAAACCATGGAAGATACGCGCACGCCACCGCGAATATCAGCGACGGAAGTAAATCTGCAACGCGTACTTTCTTTCCCCACACGAGATTTACGCCCACGCAGAAAATCAGCACCGAACCCACCAGCGACAGATTATTCAGCGCAGCAGAGGTCATTATCGGCTCCAGAAGCTTTGACAGCGCGGTGATAGTCCCCTGAAAGACAGCCACGGGAATTGCCGAGAAAATGCAGCCCTTTCCGCTGCCAGCAGTCATCACGAGGATTATAACAAGGTCGAGTATCGCCTTTGCGAAAAGCGTTGAGTGATCCCCGAGAATTCCGTCCTGAATGGAGCCCACCACCGCCATCGCGCCGATGCACACCGTCAGCGAGGCCGTCACGAATCCGTCGACAAAGCCGCCGTCGCCCTCGCTGTGCGTTATTTTCCTGAGCCACTTCCCGAAGCGCTCCATGGCGCCCTCGATGTTCAGCAGAGCGCCCACCAGCCCGCCAAGCACGACGCTTGCAATGAGCATCATCGTCCCGCCGGAACTTAGTGTACCGTCCGCTGCGGAAGTCAGCATTTTCTCCATCGCGCCGCCTATTCCAAGGAACAGCACGCACACTCCGCACGCCGTCATTATAGTTTCCTGAACGCGTGGTTTTATCAGCTTCCCGAAGAGCAGCCCCGCAAGTCCGCCGAGAATTATCGCGGCTGCGTTTACTATCGTGCCAAGCCCCGGCATTTTATCGCTTCCTTATATCTGTATCATTTATCAGGACAGGCGCCCCTTGAAGTCCTCATAGCCGAACTTCTTTATCAGCTGCACTTCTCCATCTTCTTTCAGCAGGTATATTGACGGCAGGGGCATGCCGTTGAACGTGTTGTTCTTGCACATGGAGTATATCGCCATGTCGCCGAATACCAGCCGCTCGCCGCCCTTAAGCTTCTCATCGAATGAGTAATCTCCGATGATGTCGCCGGCAAGGCAGGTGTTACCGCCAAGACGGTAGGTGTGCGGCTTTTCGCCGGGCTTCCCTGCACCGGCTATCTCCGGGCGGTAGGGCATTTCCAGCACGTCCGGCATGTGGCAGGCTGCGGAAGCGTCCGTAATTGCGATATCGCAGCCATTCGTGAATGTATCCAGCACCGTAGTCACCAGCCAGCCTGCGTTCAGCGCGACGGCTTCACCCGGTTCAAGGTAAACCTCCAGACCGTAGGCATCGCGGATACGCTTCACGCATTTTATCAGCTTTTCAACGTCGTAACCAGGTTTGGTTATATGGTGTCCTCCGCCGAAATTCAGCCACTTTATCCTGTCGAACATAAAGCCGAATTTTTCCTCGACATGCGGTAATGTACGCTCCAGCGTATCCGCGCCCTGTTCGCACATCGTGTGGAAGTGCAGACCGTCGATACCCTCGTACAGCGCGGGGTCTTTCCGGAATTCCTCCGGCGTGCAGCCAAGCCTTGACCCTGTGAAGCACGGGTTATAGATATCCGTTTCGATCTCGCTGTACTCCGGATTTACGCGTATGCCAGCCTGTATGTAACGTGCATTCCCGCGCACTCTGCCGCGGAATTTCGCCCACTGCCGCGGGGAATTGAACACCATATGGTCGCATATCTGCAGGAGTTCGTCGAAATCCTGCTCCGGGTAAGCCGGGGAGAACACATGATTTTCGCGCCCGAACGGCTTTGCCATTTCCTCGTAGCCAAGCTTCGCTTCGTAAATTCCGCTCGCGGTCACGCCGTCGAGGTACTTTGCTATCATCGGGTAGACCGCGAACGCCGAGAATGCTTTCTGCGCCAGGAGTATCTTGCACCCGGCTTCCTCGCGGACGTATTTCAGCAGTTCGAGATTTTTTTTCAGCGCGGCTTCGTCAATGACGTAGCAGGGTGTTTCTACTTTGTTTTTCCAGTCCATGGTGTTCCTTTCTTGTGTGTTGAAAAATTATCTGAACGATAAACGGGAATTTCATTGTGTGAATGTAAATTTACAGGACATCGACCACACCGATTTGAATCGGCAACTTTCAAGTGCCGGACGATGGTTCGGTGATATGCCAACAGTTTATGCGGTACGAAAGGGCGGGTATCTTTGTTTCAAATCATGCTTTTAATTGTCCTGTCCTGGAGCAAGCCATTTGCAGTCCCTATCCACGTTTTCACACAGGTGGTTTATACATTCCATTGTTGTCCTGCCTTGAGGGAAACCCCAAAAGAAGTTTATAATACCGCTCGGGTCAACCGCAAGCGGTCCGCCCATAGTGTCACCACAGTAGATTATCTTGTATGGGTTTTTGCCATCATTTGAAGATTGTTCAACATAGTATTTATCCTCCGCCAAAATTCCTTCTAAAGAATCAAAACACCAGAAGTCGCTGCTAAATGAAAAGCACAGACCGCTAAACTCTGCGAAAAAATCAAGCTGTTCCTTAGACAACTCGATTCCGCGCCGATTCATCTCTTGTTCAAACGCAGTCGTGTCGATGTGCCTGCCCTCGTACCACCCGAAAAACCGCAGCATATCGTATGTTCGCTGTGTAATTTCAGGGTGATAATCATATTCCACAGTAGTGATGTATTCTGCAAAATCCTCTATATTCTCGGCAATAAGTTTGTGGTCTTGATTATAGAATTTACCCTGTTCCGAAATATGAAATCTCTCTATCCTGCCGGCGCAATTATCTACAATACCGATTCCGTTAACAACACAGCCGATATCTGACCAAAACTCTACAGGGTAACACCAACCCAGGTCAAATCTCAGTTCATCGTTAGAATGTTTTTCGACACGCTCAAATGATATATTTCCAATAATCAAAAAACATTCCACAATCTTGCTTGTGTTAATATTACCGGAATAAATCTTGCGAATTTTTGCAACAATTTCATCGGCAGAGTATGTTTTATGATGTACGGATTTTGCCGAAGCATATATGCGTTCTACGAATTCTTGATTGGTCATAATAAACCTCCTGAACAAGATATTGAGCACTTCTCAGACTTTCTATACTCACTCAAAAAGCAAAACGCAGGCAGGCAAACGCCCGCCTGCATGTGATGTTCGGTGATCAGTCAACCAGTACCGGGTCAAAGTCCTCTTCCCACGGAAGTCCCCACTTGTTGAGGTTCTCCATGAAAGGATCCGGGTCCATCTCCTCGACGTTGTAGACGCCGGGCTTCTTCCACTTGCCGGTGAGCACCATAGCCGCGCCTATCATCGCAGGAACGCCGGTGGTGTAGCTGATAGCCTGGGAACCAACTTCCTTGTAGCATTCCTGATGGTCGCAGATGTTGTAAAGGTAATAGTGCTTCTCCTTGCCGTCCTTCTTACCAATGAAAATGCAGCCGATGTTGGTCTTGCCGACAGTCCTCGGACCGAGGGAAGCCGGGTCGGGCAGTACAGCCTTCAGGAACTGCAGCGGAACTATCTCCCTGCCCTCGTACATGATAGGCTTGATGGAAGTCATTCCAACGTCCTCAAGGCACTTGAGGTGAGTGAGATAACTCTGACCAAACGTCATGAAGAAGCGGATACGCTTGATACCCTTGATATTCAGCGCCAGGGACTCAAGTTCCTCGTGGTGAAGCAGGTACATGTCCTTTTCGCCGACGCCCTTGAAGTTATAGACGCGCTTTATTTCCATGGGCTTGGTTTCTACCCACTTGCCGTCCTCAATGTAGCTTCCGTTTGCAGAAACCTCGCGAATGTTTATCTCCGGGTTGAAGTTGGTCGCAAAGGGATATCCGTGGTCGCCGCCGTTGCAGTCCAGAATATCGATGTAGTTTATCTCGTCGAACTGGTGCTTCATCGCATAAGCGGAGAATACGCCGGTAACGCCCGGGTCGAAGCCGCAGCCGAGAATTGCGGTGAGTCCCGCTTTCTCGAAGCGCTCGCGGTAAGCCCACTGCCAGCTGTATTCAAACTTTGCGGTGTCCTCCGGCTCGTAGTTCGCGGTGTCAAGGTAGTTCACACCGGCAGCGAGGCAGGCGTCCATGATATGGAGATCCTGGTAAGGGAGCGCAACGTTGATTACAATTTCCGGCTGATAGCTCTTGATGAGCGCGGTGAGTTCCTCAACATTGTCAGCGTCAACCTGCGCCGTGGAAATAACTGTCTTGGTGGTCGGCTGGAGCTTCTCCCTGAATGCGTCGCACTTGGCCTTTGTGCGGCTCGCGATCATTATCTCCGTGAAAACCTGGCTGTTCTGACAGCACTTGTTTATAACTACTCCGGCAACTCCACCCGCGCCGATTATCATTGCTCTGCTCATTGATTTATCCTCCTGTATTCAGTTTCAGTTCTTGTGGTGTTCGGGTACGACCGCGTAAAATACCAGGTCGCCGTCGCTGTCGTTTATCAGGCTGTGGGAATGTCCCTCGGGGCAGTATGTGCACTTCCCCGCGGAAAGTTCCTCGTAAACGCCGTCGCACAGCATCTTTCCCGTTCCCTCCAGAATAAACACGATCTCGCTGTTGCCCTCGTGGGTGTGCAGTCCTATGGAAGCACCCGGCTCCAGCCTGCCGCGCATTATCTTGTTGCATCCGTCCGTGAACATCTTCGCGCGGAACGACTTTTCACCGCCCTTGAAGTGCTCCAGTTCCTTTTCTTCCATTGAGTTGAAATCTATCAGCATGCTGTCACCTCATTTTTCCGCGGGCTTTGTTTCCCGCAGGACGTCGCGCACGTTATTCGGCAGCGCGAAGCAGCCGCTGTGCACATACTGGTTGTAGTACTTGGTTTTCAGCCCCTGCGCGAGCCACCATTCCGCGTGCTGATCCTGCACCGGGTGGAAGCGCTTGCTGGCGAAGCCGAACAGCCAGTGCCCTGAGGGATACGTCGGGATATGCGCCTGATATACCAGCGATATCGGGAAGAAGCTTTTTATACGGCTGTGCGCGCGCTTCATTATCTCGGCGTATTCGTCGTAGAATGTGCTCTCGTGCTGGTTCACAAGAATTCCGTTTTCGTTCAGCGCCTTGTAGCAGTTGCCGTAGAATTCCTTTGTGAACAGCCCCTCTCCGGGGCCGAACGGGTCGGTGGAGTCAACGATTATCAGGTCGTATTCGTTGTCCTTTCCCCGTACGAATTTCAGCCCGTCCTCATAATAAATATGCACGCGCGGGTCGTCCAGCCTGCACGCAGTCTGCGGCAGATATTCCTTGCAGACCTCGACGACGCGCTGGTCTATCTCCACCATGTCGATGTGCTCAACACTCTTGAAGCGCGTCAGTTCCCGGATAGTTCCACCGTCCCCGGCGCCTATCACCAGCACGCGCTTTATATCGGGATTTGTCGCCATCGGGACGTGGGTTATCATCTCGTGATAGATGTACTCGTCCTTTTCTGTCAGCATGACAAATCCGTCCAGCACCAGAATTCTTCCCAGTTCAACGCTGTCGAGAATGTCTATCTGCTGGTACCTGCTCTTCTCGCTGTACAGGTGCTGTTTTACCTTAATGGAGAACCGTATGTTGTCCGTATGGTTCTCTGTAAACCATAATTCCATAGGATTTCCTTTCTGACAATTCATCACCCGGCTTACCGACCGGACGGTCAG
>HF989516.1:942-1139 GCA_000432175.1 Eubacterium sp. CAG:786 | reverse complement strand
TCCGGAGTTTTCTTCCTAAAAACGCTGTTGTTGAATTGAAAATACCGCATAGAACCACTAGCCAAAAGCTAATTGAATTGTGGAACAGTGTTCGAAAAATGGACGATGCTGTTCTTGATTATTTACAATCTGGGGAGTATTCTGCAAATTTGGATTCTTCTATTCTGGAGCCTTCAAGGAGGAATGAAATTATATTA
>HF989516.1:0-924 GCA_000432175.1 Eubacterium sp. CAG:786 | reverse complement strand
AGGAATGAAATTATATTATGCTTAAATTATGGCGGATTATACGGCATTAATAATATCAATCATTTCATGCAGGAAAATAATAACGGTAAGGAGGTGTGGCGTGAAGTCCAACGCTATAAAGTCGGAGATCCTGTTATATTTAACGAGTCGGCTGACGAATTTTTCAAGCCGGAAGATGGCTCTTTACCCTTGGTCCATAACAATACTCAAGGGCGTATAAATGATTTTGATATACTTGATAACGGTTTGCCTACAGAACGCATACAGTTTGATATAGAGATTAATGTGCCACTTATAAATCTTAATGAAAACAAACAGATATTTGAGATCGTTGAGACATCGGATAAAAGTTCCATTATTCGATTTGCTGTGTACAAAAACAAAAGCACTGATGAAGACGATGATGATTCTACAAAATCCGTTATACCGTTTCAGATTGCATATGCAGTATCAATTCATAAGGCGCAGGGGTTAGAATATGATTCTGTTAAGATTATTATAACAGATGAAATTGACGAATTGATAACTCATAGTATCTTTTACACTGCCATTACTCGTGCACGGGAAAATTTGAAGATATACTGGACGCAAGCAGTTGAAAAAAAGGTGCTTGACCGTATTGAACATAAAAGCAACACAACAGATTTGGCTTTTCTTGGAAATGAAATAACCTAAAAAGGTTGCTACAATTGTTGCAAACGATAATTAATTGGTTGCGTTGAACGCAGGAATAGCTTTTAAATTATAAGTTGCTTTTGTGAATTAACAAGCACAGCTTCCCATCAACGATCCCCCATTTGAAATGTTCTTTTAATCGAGCGGCTGGGGAGCCAATATCGTTAGCATCTATACAGGCTTCTGTATAGGTGTTTTCTTTTTTTCTTACCGCTTCTAGACTGTCCTCATCTGCTGTATTACTGCATA
>HF989515.1:15160-29039 GCA_000432175.1 Eubacterium sp. CAG:786 | reverse complement strand
TCCGCGCTCCCGTCGCCGCATGCCGGTGCTGCAGAAGAAGCCGTGCCAGTCCCCGCAGAAGTGCTGCCAGTGCCATAATACGCCATATCGCCGGAAGCAGCGCCCCCTCCTGAATACCCTGCAGAAGCGCTCTCAGCGCCACCCGCAGGAGAAACTGCGCCGTTTTTCAAGCCGGAATTTGACGAGCAGCCGGTGAGTATCACCATTGCCGCGAGCGCCGCAATAAAAGAACGTTTTTTCATAACAAGCTCCTTTCGCCTGAATGCTTCATTTACCTATAAAACCATACACAAAGCGAAAAGGTTGCAGTTTAATTCGGAATTCGGAATGCGTAATTCGGAATTATCGTGTCTGCTCCGCAGACTTTATTTCAAAAACATTGAAAGGAACAGCACAGGGCGAAAGAAAATCTTCCGCCCTGTGCATTATAGTATAATCTTTTGAGATAACGTCCCGCGTAGCGGGACACATCAATTCCGAATTACGAATTAAGAATTCCGAATTAATATTCAACGCACCATGCTGCGCGCTGGTGATACGGCAGGTAATTTATCGGGTTCATCTGAACGCCGTTTATTCTTACCTCGAAGTGGCAGTGGTTAGCGGTGGACTGACCCGTGGAGCCGACGTCCGCGATGAGTTCGCCCGCAGTCACTCTCTGACCCTGGACAACATGCAGGTAGCTCGAGTGCCCGTAAACCGTGACGATGCCGTTATCGTGCTGTATCATTACGCAGTTGCCATAGCCGTAGTACCACTGCGCCAGGATGACCGTGCCGGATTCTGCCGCGAATATCGGCGTGCCGTAAGGCGCAACGATATCTATGCCGCCGTGCTTGTAATATCCACCGTAGCCGTACATCATCTCGCTTATCTTGCCGCCGTCAGAACCGCCCACAGGCCAGATGAACTGACCAACCGGTCTGTTCTCGGGGATAGACGCAGTCACACCGGAGGGTATCTCCTTGGTTCCCAGTGCGATTATCTCGGAGGTAGGCTCGCTCACAGTCACCCTGCTGAGCACCTTGCGGCGCGTTTCAACGCCGTTTATGTAGGAAACGTCCGCGGTGACGCGCTCGGTTCCCTTTACGCCGTCCTGGATTATCGTGGAGGAGCCCTGGTAGTGAGTGGAATCGTCAACGTACTCGGTCTCGTAGTCGGTGGATTCCTCGTAGATTTCCTTTCTCGTGACTGTTACCGCAAGGAACGGTTCTTCCTGCGTTATCAGCAGCTTGTCGCCGATGAACAGCGAGCTGTCCAGCGAGAAATCCGGGTTGAGCTTTGCCAGCTCGTCCTCAGTCATGCCAAGCTTTGATATAACGCCCAGCGGCGAATCGCCTTCGACCACGGTGTAGTACGCGGCAACGGTCTTTTTGGTGGTTATCAGCCTGATTATGGAATCCTCGCTGACTATACTCTCGGTGAGGTAAAGTCCGGGCTCGTAGGTTATCTTGCTCTCAAATTCGACGGTCTCGTCGCCGCCCTCGCGGTAAACGTCCAGCAGGTCGTCAAGAGTCTGCTCGACGCGGTCCTTGCTCTCCAGCGCGCCGTAGAACGAATTGTCGATGTACATTCCGTATGCGAAGCTTATTTCCGCGTCCATGGAAGAAAGCATCTTATCCGCAAGCTGGTATTTTGTCAGCGTGGAGCCATACCCCACCATCTCGACTTCATATGCGCTGTCGAAGCTAAACATCTCGGTGTTGCTGTCAAGGTAGGTTATTCTCTGCTGAACTATCTTTTCGGCGTCGGTGAACACTGATTCGTCAGCGACATAGCCCATGAAATCACCGTTGACCGAAAGCCTGAGCGCGTACGTCATGCTGTTCGCATAGCTCACGATGCTGAACAGGAACACGCAGCTCACCACCGGAAACGCCCAGTTGCAGATCGTCACGGCAAGACCGCGCTTTCCGAAAAGAATCCTGCCGACCATTCTGAAGCCTGCGGCGCACGCCGGGAAAAGTCCCTTTTCCCTTGCGTGCCGAATGTCTGTGCTGCCCATTCTGAAAGCTTTTATGTAGCGCTGTACCGGCGCAGAGATCTTCTCGCCAAGCTTTCTGAACAGAGCCAGTATTTTTTCGCCCACCCACGCAAAGCTGACGCCAAGCGCCGTGAACGCCCTTGACAACGCCCTGCCGACTGCAGCAAGCATCACCATAAAAACTGTAAACAGGTACTCGCCCGCGTCCGATATTCTGTCCCAGAGGGACATTCGGGCAGAACCTGTCGTTTTTTCTGCTTCCATATTACATCTCCGTTACTTTGCCTGATTTTTCTGAACTTCGTCAGATATATTTATACACATAGATGTATTATAACATATTCCGACCGGAATTGCAAGCATTATGAAATGCAGTAGAGGTCTTTTCACAAAAAATTTACCCGGAAGAGAACATCTCCCCCGGGAAATTTGTCGTAATATGCAACTTTATGACCCGCTGCGCTGTTTTATTATATAGTGTCAGCCCTCTGAGGAAGCGGGCTTCTCACCGGGCTTGTATATTTCGTCCACCGGGTAAGGTATCTCAAACACCTCGTTGATGCTGGTAATGTCGATTTTTATATTGAACGAAAGCGTTTCGCCGGAGGCAGTCGTGACTGTGCCGCTCTCGGTGAACATTACGGGTATGCCGTCCTGGTTTATCTCCATCGTTGTAGAGAACTTATCAAACGAAGCGATATCCTCTTCCACGCCGGGCATTGAAGCGTTGTTCAGCTTCTCCGGGTCGTAGGTGTAGGTGATGCTGGTGGGACCGTCGTCGCTCCCTATCACCGCGGCGCTGCTGACTGCCTCACCTGCCAGGAAGAACAGTCTTGCGTCCGCATAGGGATAGCGGTACTTGCGGTTGTAAATATTGTAGATGTACCCGTCGTCCCCGGAACTTATCACGTTCCACTTTTCGTCGCCGTCGTCCTTGTAAAAGAACTCAGCGCCGTCGCTGTAAGCCTGCTGCACCTTTCCGTCCCAGCAGCCGTAATAGCTGAGCACCATTTCGTCCCTGCCGGTGAAGTAGAAGCTGAATTCCATTATCTGCTCCCCGGTGTCCATATCCGTCATGGTGACTTTCGCGCTGTCCAGCGTTTCGTACTTATTGCGTGCTGCGGTGAATTTGTCGTATCCGTCGGGAAGCTGCGCGGTGCAGCCGGTCAGGAACAGCGCCGCTGCGGCAGCCAGCGCTGCAAGTATCTTTTTCATCGTTCCTCCATAATTCCACAGGGTGAATGATTTGCCTGTAAACGTTTGCCCATAAACAAACAAAACGGGGCAGACCCGGTTTTACCCGGAACCTGCCCCTGCGTCCGCAAAAGCGGAGATATTACTGTTCAGTGCGCCTACCGATATTTGTCTTGCGGCAAGGATTTCGGGAAATGTAAAGCCCCGGAATTACTCGGAGAAACCGCCCTCAACAAGCTTTACAAGACCGTCAACTGCGAGCTGCTCGTCGCTGCCGTCAGCAATGATGCGGATCTTAGCGCCGCCAACGATACCAAGAGAAAGGATACCGAGCAGGGACTTAGCGTTTACTCTGCGCTCCTCCTTCTCTACCCAGATGGAAGACTTGTACTCGTTAGCCTTCTGGATAAAGAATGTAGCGGGTCTTGCGTGGAGACCTACCTGGTTCTTGACTTCAACATCTTTCATGCACATAGTTAAAACCTCCATTTGAAATATTTCAGTTCTGCCGTGGCTCCGGAGAGCCGTGCTCTCCTTTGTGTTTTCTTTCTTTTGTTTTCTACATGATCAGAGATCGCAGCATCTGTTTCTGTTTCATCTCTTGCTAATAGTATATCCAAAAAGATTTGTTCCGTCAACAGAAAAATTAAAATTTAACAGTTTTAATGACGATTTTCTGTTTTTTGCAGAATAAATCAATTCCATTCTGCCCCCTTGTTGTGTAATGTGTACAAAAAGTTTTAAACAATATAATCAACATAAACATAAGTTTTCAACCATTTGCAGGAAGTGATTCATTCCGCACGGCATGGCTGCGTATGCGCTGTCAGATGGTTCATAGTCATTTTGCAGCCGCTTTATGTGCAATTTACACAATTACCCCCCTGAAAACCTGCATCATGATACTTTTCCGATAATTTTCACACGACGCGCACCTATTAATATTGAAATCCGTCGGAAATTGTGATATACTATAAAATGTATATGCAGAAAAACATTTCATTCCAGTCTGTATATTGAAAGGAAAACAAATGTCACGTTTTGATAACAAGCTCTGCCCCATCTGCCGCAGACCCCTTAACGACAAGTCGGACGTCGTGGTATGCCCCGTCTGCGGAACTCCGCACCACCGCGCATGCTACATGGCGGCTGGTCACTGCGGCGTTGAAAGCTACCACGCGCAGGGCTTTGAATGGAAAGGCTGGCTCCCCGGAGAAGAACCCCAGACCCCGGAGCCTGAGCAGTCCGATGAATTCTCGGACAGCCACCGCGCCGAATACCCAGGTCAGGGCGCCGGCATGAACGGAGAGCAGTCCGCGCAGTATGACCAGGACGCGCAGAATGAGCAGTACGGTCAGCCGATGGATCTCGAGCAGTACCTTGAGCAGCTCCAGCGCCAGACCATGGATGACACCCGCGGCGCCGACGGTGTGAGCGCAAAGGAACTCAGCACGTTCGTGGGGCGTTCAGTCATGCATTATTCACAGGCGTTTGCGGCATTCCGCGCGCCGGTGCAGCCCGGTCAGAAGCGCCGCAAGATATTCATAAACGTCTGCGCGGGACTTTTCGCGCCGTTCCACCAGTTCTACCGCAAGATGGACCTGCTGGGCGTTGTCATGCTGCTCATCGAACTGCTGTTCTACATTCCGCCGATACTTCTGAACATCGGCATAGGCACAAGAGAAGTGCTCGGAGATATCCAGATGTTCGCCCGGGGGCTTTCCTTCGTGGGAATGATACTCGTGTGCCTGTTCGGCGACTATCTCTATTACCGGCATGCAGTCAAGCGTATACACCAGATACGCGCGAAATTCGACGACGGCAGGGCTGAGGGCTACTATGAGGCGCTTGCGGCAAAGGGTTCACCGTCATGGCTGCGCGCTATTGCGGCTTCCCTCGCGATGAGCCTTGTCATGGCGTTCGTGTTCCTGAAGCTTGGGATCGGCATCGACAGCGGAACAATGTGACCGCGCCATATAAATGTCACATACAAATATCAACATAAAGAAACAGACAGTTTCATGAAAGGAGTTGTTTGTGGATACTCAGATGAAGAATCCAGCAGAACCGATCATACTTGCAAACCAAGCTGTAGCGGAGATGAAGAAAAACGGATATGTAACGACAACGTGTCCGAAATGCAATATGGCCCCGAAGGTGATTTTGGAAGATAACAGAACCGTTGTAAAATGCAGATGCGGTTATATTACTGATTCTGAAATTTATCTTTAATGCAGCACTTGTAAGAAAGATGAAAAATAAAATCGTCATTTTGTGCAAAAAGAAAAGGAAGAAAGAACATGAAACTTATTATCCAGATACCCTGCTATAACGAAGCTGAGACCCTTGACGTAACTATCCACGACCTGCCCAGGCATATCGACGGCATCGACGAGATAGAATACCTTATAATAAACGACGGCAGCACCGACCGCACCGTCGAGCGCGCAAAGGAACTCGGCGTGCACCACATAGTCAGCTTTGTGCACAACCGCGGTCTTGCAAAGGGCTTTATGGCAGGAATTGACGCCTGCCTGCGCCTGGGCGCTGACATAATCGTCAACACGGACGCCGACAACCAGTACGCCGGCGCTGACATCGAAAAGCTGGTACGTCCCCTGCTGGAAGGCAAGGCTACCATGGTAATAGGCAACCGCTGCACCGACTCCATCGAGCACTTCTCGCCGCTGAAGAAAAAGCTCCAGAAGCTTGGCAGCAGCGTTGTAAGAAAGGCAAGCGGCACCGACGTCGTGGACACCACCAGCGGCTTCCGCTCCTACACAAGAGAAGCTGCGCTGCGCCTCAACGTGCTTTCCGACTACACCTACACGCTGGAAACGATAATCACCGCAGGCGCCGACCGCACAAAGATAATGTCCGTGGATATCAACACCAATCCCGAATTGCGCAAGAGCCGTCTTTTCAAGAGCATGTGGGGCTATATCAAGCGCTCCAGCGGCACGATAATCCGCAACTACGTCATGAGAAAGCCGCTCAAGACCTTCCTCGTCATGGCTGGTATCTTCATTCTCGCGGCGCTGGTGCTGGCTGTAAGGTTCATCGTTTATGCCTGCCTTGGTGAAGGCGGAGGGCATATCCAGTCGCTGGTGCTGATGGCTGTGCTGGCTATCGTCGGCTTCCAGATAGGCATTTTCGGGCTGGTGGCAGACGCTATCTCCGGCTGCCGCAAGGTGATGGACGAAACGCTGTTCCATGTAAAGCGCATCGAATACAACAACACCAACACGAACTACTCAAACTATAATATATGCAGCTACACGAAAGAGGAAATTGAAAAGTGATACAGGCTCTAAAGCGCTTTTACACTAATTTCGGCGACCGCGGAGTTATGTTCATCATGTTTGCAGCCAGCGTCGTCATGCATTCGCTACTGGCTATGTGCATGGAACTCCCCGCAGTCAACCCCGATGAAATAGGCGTTGCAAGCGTCGCGGCTTTCTATTCCGGCAAGGACTGGTCCGCGCTGATGGGACAGGTGTCCTATTATTACGGATATGTCCAGGCGCTGTTCTATGCGCCGCTGTTCCTTATCTTCAAGAACCCATATGCGCTGTACAAGGCATGCCTCGTGATGAACGGCGTGCTCATCAGCTTCGTTCCGCTCATCGCGTATCATATTGCGGGACGCGTCGGCGTGAAGAAGGTCTGGCAGAAGCTTTTTGCCGCGATATGCTCCGGGTGCTATATCACATACATAGCACACTCCAAGTTCATGTGGAACGAAACCATATGCAGCCTGCTGCCATGGGTGCTGCTTTGGGTGATATTCCAGGCGGTGGACTGCAAGAAAGCAAGTTCGCGGTGCATATGGTCCGCAGCAGCGGGACTTATCTGCGCGGTGTGCTACGCGGCGCATTCCAGACTGCTTGCGGTGGTCATTGCGTTCGTGATGACGCTGCTGATCGTGCGTATTTTCATGAAGCGCGTGATACTGGTGCTGCCCGTGTTCTTCCCCGTGATGATAGGCGGGTTCATCGGCGAGCACTTCTGCAAGAAACTTATTCAGCAGCTGGTGTGGAACGGAAACGCCAGCGGCAACACCATGGAAAGCGAATTCGACCGCGTTCTCGGGCTGTTTGAAAAGGGCGGTCCTGACCGCTTCTTCTCGGCGCTGTTCGGGCATTTGTACACGTTCGTAACCTCCACTGCGGGCGTCGGCGCGCTTGCGATCGCGCTTTTCTTCCTGATGGCGATAGTCTACATCGGCGAATGGCGCACCGGCAGGAAAAAAGAGATCATCGACAACGTTGAGGTATTCACCCCGGCTGAGCACAAGTTCAGCGCAAGAATGATGGCGCTGGGCATTTACGCATTCCTGACGGTAGGCGGCTCTATGGCGCTGTCGGTGCTGTTCAAGTTCAATTCCGGGCAGATAGGCGACATAAAGGACCTCAGCATGTTCGGCCGCTACACCGACAATGTGGCGCCGCTTGCGATATTCCTGGTGCTGGCGTTCCTGTTCAGGTACGGAATAACGGTAAAGCAGACCGCATGGGCAGCCGTGGTATACGCATATGTATGCATCAGCTTCTTTATCACGACTTATCCGCAGGTGGCTGCTGCAAAGGGCTACCGCGAGTCCCCGGTACTGGGTCTGATGCCGTGGCGCATCGGCGAGGATTACACCACGCCATTCACCACAGAAAGCTTCATCATCATGACTGCTGTGGGGTTTTCAGTGCTGGCGCTGATCGCCGTGTTCACGGCATGCGCAAGGAAAGGCGCAAAGGCGCTGATTTCCGGGTCGATGGTGTGCCTGTGCGTTTACACTACCCTCTTTGCGGGAATGGTATATCTGCCTGAACGCGCGGAAGAAAACGTCAAAAGGACCGATCCTGCGCGGCAGGTGTCAACGCTTCTGTACGACGACAGCGCTTCCCCGCTGATAGTCTGCTACAAGCAGAAATCCCGCAACGCCGGGCTGATACAGTTCCTCAACCCCGAAACGAAAGTGACGATAATCCGTCGGGAAAAGAATATCCCCGAAAACTGCATAATCGTCGCCGACGAGGAAGAGATACTGCCGATGGCGCTGGACGAATACGACTATATCGGCACCGAGGGCGGACTTTCAGTGTACGCATACGGTGAGACCGCGCGGGATTACATGAAATACAAGCGCTCTGCGGATATCTCCGAGGCGTCCGCTACCGACGAAGGACTGCCGGCACCCGGAATTCTGTCTGAATAACAAGAACGGAGGTCATTCCATTGATCAACGAAGAAAATAACGGCTCTCAGCCGGAGCTTGACATATCGCTGGGAGATACCGTCCCGGAACAGAAACCGGAATATTACGCTTCCCCCGAGATACCCGCTGAAAAGCCGGAAGCCCCCGCGGCTTCCGGAAAGTCCGGCGTGTTCTCCAGCGACTGGTTCTTTATGGCGGCGCTGTACGTCATCACGCTGGTCATTCACGTGCTGATGACGCAGGTGACGACGATGTTCAACCTCACCCCGGACGAATACGCAGTCACCGGCGTAGCGGCGTGGGCAAACGGGCTTGACTGGTCTGCCACCGTTTCTGCGGGCGGATATTACGGCTATTTCCAGAGCCTGTTCTATATACCGGTATTCAAGCTGTTCAGCGACCCTATGACGCAGTACCGCGCAATGATAATACTGAACGGCTTTATCATGAGCTTTGCGCCGGTGATAGTGTATTACCTTTCGAGAAAGTGGTTCAATGTCCGCAAGCTTTCCAGCGTTTTCATCTCTGTGGTCTGCGGAATGTACCCCAGCTATCTCCTGCTGACAAAATACACCTGGAACGAAACTATGTGCTGCATTCTGCCGTGGGTTTTCGCGCTGCTGATGTATAAGTCGCTGCGCAGCCACAAGGACGCCCCGCACACGGCAAAGGCAGTGTTCATGCAGCAGCTGTGGGCTGTTCTGGCAGGACTCACGCTCATCGCTGCGTATGCTTCCCACGGGCGCATGCTGGCTCTCACAGCCGCAGGCGTCGTGCTGGAACTCATCGTGCTGATAACTATGAAGCGCAGACTGTTCTCCCTGGTGGGATTTTTCACCAGCTGCGCCGGCGGTTTTGTGATAGACAAGTTCCTCAAGCACTATATCCAGGCTGAACTCTGGCTCTCCGGCACAAAGGAGAAAGCCTCCGTCAACACGATCGAAAACATGTTCAGCCGTATTTCCAACATCGACGCCGAAAAGCTGGAACACTTCCCGCAGACTCTGTTCGGGCATTTCTTCTATTTCATCAGTTCCACTTGGGGATTTGGCGCGGTGTGCATCGTGCTGATATTCTCCGGCATCGTGATGTACTATGTTTCCCGCAGGCGCATCAGGAACAGCGACGAAGCCCCCGTCACAGCCGAAGGCAAGCCGCAGACCTACATCGGCACCAGCCTTGCGATATTCTGCTGGTATGCGCTTCTTGCGATGGGCGCTATATTCGTGGTCAGCGTGGCGTTCAAGGCGACTTCCTCCGTATACGCCACCCGCGCGGATACCGCAATATTCGGAAGATATATCGAAACGTTCTTCCCGATCGCGATATTCCCAGCGCTTATAATGATATACCGCAGGCGGTTCACTGCAAAACACTGCTTCGGTGCGCTGCTGGTGGCTTCATTCGTGTTCGTCATGACTGAGATGTTCACCGTTTCCGCAGTAGTCGGCGACGGCAGCACCACAAAGAACATCGTCGGCGCAATGATACTCGGTATCGCTCCCCTGCGTATCGGCGAGGGTCTCAAGGATACCATCACTGAAACGACGTTCCTCAAAATAATCGGCGTTGTCATGCTGCTACTGCTTGCGCTCGTTATCGCCAGACTGATAAAGAAAAGGGGCGAGTCGCTGTTCAATATCGTGACTATCCCCCTGGGCGCGCTTCTCATTTACACCACGCTTTACGGCTTCGACAACTACACCGTCGTGCAGGGAAAGAACGCGCAGTACGGCGCGAACTACGTCACACAGGCGCTCTCAATGATAGACGACTGCCCCTACAACGACGTGCTCTGCTTCTCGATGAAGGGAGAGCGCTATTCAAAGGCGCAGTTCCTGTTCCCCGAGATAAAAATCCACCTTGCCTCGAACACAAAGAAGCTCAAGGAACTCGAAACCTGCCCCGACTTCATTCTCTGCGACCGCGAGGATAACCTCAACATGTGGATAGACGACATTTACCTTGTCGGCGACATCAACAACAATGTGCAGCTGTACGCATGCTCTGAGAACGCGATAAACTGGGCGCAGGCTGCGGGACTTGAAATGACCGGAAGCGGCGCCATGACCTACACCGGAGAGAACATCCCCGGCACAAGCTCCGTGACAAGGAGCGGACACACCGCAATGCTGCCGGAAGGCTCCGCGGTATACACCAACTACTTCCTGCTGTACAACAAGGGCAAGTACACTGCCACCATAAAAGGAAGCGGGCTGACCGACCTCAGCATTGCGCTCACCTCCGACAAGAAGGCTAACGACATGCCTTACGAGATAACCTCGAACACCGGCAGCGAACTCACGCTCACATTCAGCGTGACCGACAAGACCGAGAATGTACAGCTGAAGCTCACAAACAAGAACGGCGGCTCTGCGGTGAGCGTCGATGAACTCTCCGTTGCTATGAGCAGCTACACGATAAAGGAATACTCCGGCGACAGCCTCGTGCTTGGCGACGGCTGCACCACCTACGGTACATCCGCAGTGGTGCCCTGCGGCTCGGAGATAAGTTCCCTCAACCTCATCATGCACAATGCAGAGAAACTGCAGTTCCAGATAAAGGGCGACAACCTCAACGTCATCGACCTTACACTGACCTCCAACGGAAAGGAACTCGACGGCCTGGTAGAAACATTCTCGAACTACGTGACGATAACGTTCGACCTGCCCGAACCCACCGAGGACCTCAAACTCACCATAAGGAACAACAGCAGCGAGGACGCTTCTATCTATACGCTGGCAATACGGCGCATGTCCGGGCAGAAGCTTGCTGTGCTGCCCAAGGTTTCCGGCGTGAATATCAGCGTTTCCTGACATGCCGGTAATCAAAAAGACCCAGAAGCCCATGCAGCCAGCCCGGACGCTGTGCATAGGCTTCATGACGATAATACTCGTCGGCGCGCTGCTTCTGTGGCTGCCGTTCTCGTCGAAATCCGGGGGTACCCCGTTCTTCGACTGCCTTTTCACCGCTGTTTCAGCCACCTGCGTCACCGGACTCATCGTCACGGATACCTTCACAAACTGGACAATATTCGGGCAGGCAGTGATCATGCTGCTGATACAGGTAGGCGGTCTGGGGTTCGTCACGATAATCACGTTCTTCAACGTCGCCGCTGGCAGAAAGCTTGGCTTCCGTACCCTCGCGAACGCCTCCGACGGGCTGACTGAAAGCACATTCCAGGGCGGCAGGCGCATATTCATCAGCATAATCAAGTACTCGCTGATATTTGAAGGCGCAGGCGCAGTGCTGCTCAGCATAGCTTTCGCCCGGGAACACGGCGCTTTCGGCGTCTGGATGGGCGTGTTCACCAGCGTGACTGCATTCTGCAACGCAGGGTTCGACCTCTGCGGTATCGAGGGCGCGTATTCCAGCCTTACCAACCACTCCGGCGACCCGCTGGTGATAATGACCGTCGCGCTGCTGATAATCCTCGGTGGACTTGGCTTCATCGTGTGGGAGAACTTCCTCAATATACGAAAGATGCACAGGCTGAGCCTGCATACAAAGGCGGTGCTCATCGGCTCCGGCGCGCTGATAGTCGTCAGCACGCTCTTCTACATGATAGCTGAGTGGGACAATCCCGCGACCCTGGGTGGAATGAACTTCGGCGAAAAGCTGATGAACTCGTTCTTCTCCGGGGTGACTGCACGCACCGCCGGGTACAATTCCATTTCCGTCGAGGGAATGTCGGATTTCTCAAAGCTCGGCACCTGCATATTCATGTTCATCGGCGCGTCGCCCGCTTCCACTGGTGGAGGAATAAAGACCACCACCGTTCTCGTGCTGATAATGACTGTCGTCAGCTACCTGCGCAGCAAGAACGACGTGGAACTCCTCGGGCACAAGATAGATAAGCTTGCGGTCTACCGCACGCTTACCGTAACGCTGCTGTCGCTGATGGCGGTAATACTGTGCTTCTCGGTGCTGTACTTCACGCTGCCGGAGGACGTCAGCGGCGTTGACTGCCTGTTCGAAGCGGTATCGGCGTTTTCCACCACGGGACTTTCCGCAGGTCCCACCGCGATAGCCGGCACCCCCGGCAGGATACTGCTGATGATAACCATGTACATCGGCAGAGTAGGACCAGTCTCGCTGGTGCTCTCGATGCTGATGAACGCAAAACACAAGAACATAGTGCTCCCGGAGGGGCAGATAATTGTAGGGTGACGCCCTGCATTACCGTATTTCATTAGGCAATACCGCACAAAGATTGTGCGTGTATTGCGCAGTCAGATTTTTCGTCAGATTGTACAACGAGGACGACGCAAGGCTGCCGCCTTGCTAGGACGAATTGTGCAAGATAACGGAAAAGATGCAAGCAAGACACGTGCAAAATCCAATAAATGGTCTTTGTGCGGTGTTGCCTTAAGTAATACGTTGTGTAATGTATTTTATCGGCATCCCGTCGGAACGCGAAAAGGACGCCCGCGCGCTTTTATCGCCGACCGAGAAAGGAATTCTTATGGAAACTGAAACCTTTTCCCTCGGACCGCTCACAATGTACGTGTCCGACGACCACCGCTTCGGAACGGACGCGTTCCTGCTGGCATATTACGCCAACGTAAAGCCGGACAGCGTAGTCTGCGACCTCTGCACCGGCTGCGGAATAATCCCGCTGATATTCTGCAAGAACATCAAGCCGCACCTCATATACGCGGTCGATATCCAGGAGGAAGCAATAAACCTGCTCAAAATGTCGGTGGAGAAAAATCACCTTGAAAACACCCTGCAGCCAGTTCTCGCGGACCTGCGTGAACTCAGCCAGAACCAGATAGGCTTTGAAACCATGGATATCGTCACCGCAAATCCGCCTTACATGACCAGCGGCTCCGGCTTTGAGAAGCTCGCAAGACCACAGGCCATCGCGCGCCACGAGCTGATGTGCACCGTTGACGACGTATGCCGCGCCGCAGGAAAACTGCTCAAATACGGCGGTCTGCTCAAGATGTGCCACCGTCCCGAGCGCCTCGCGGACGTGCTGAATTCCATGCGCGAGAACAAGATAGAGCCTAAGAGCATCACATTCGTGTTCAACAGCATTCTCGACAAGCCGTGGCTGTTCCTCGTCACCGGAAAGAAGGGCGCAAAATCCGGTATGATAGTGGAAAAGCCCATGATACTGCGCAACGACGATAAATCCTACACCGAGGAGTACACAAGACTTTATGACTGAACCAGGCAAGCTTTATGTGGTGGGCACCCCGATAGGCAACCTGTCGGATTTCTCACCGCGCGGCATAGAAACGCTTGAAAACGTTGATTACATCGCTGCCGAGGACACCCGCGTGACGCTCAGGCTGCTAACGCACTTCGGCATAAAAAAGCCGCTGCTGAGTTACTACAAGCCCCACGAAGCTGAAAAGGCAGTGCGCATCGTCGAACTCCTGCAGGACGGTAAATCCGTTGCACTGGTGAGCGACGCGGGCATGCCCTGCATTTCTGACCCGGGCGTTTATCTCGTGCAGCGCTGCTATGAACTCGGCATT
>HF989515.1:0-15102 GCA_000432175.1 Eubacterium sp. CAG:786 | reverse complement strand
TAGCCGCAGTAGCGATAAGCGGCATAGACACCGCGCGTTTCGCGTTCGAGGGATTTCTCCCCGTGGACAAAAAGGAACGCCGTCAGCGCCTGGCAGAAACCGCGAAACTCCCGCACACGCTGATATACTATGAAGCCCCGCACAAGCTGCGGCAGACGCTCTCAGACCTCGCAGAAGCCATCGGTGGGGAACGCCGCGCGGCTCTCTGCCGCGAACTGACGAAGCTGCACGAGGAAGTTATCCGCGGCACCCTGGCGGAACTCAACGCGCTCTATGAAACCACCGACCCCCGCGGGGAATACGTCATCGTGATCGAAGGCGCCGCCCCCGCAGAAGAGGAAGCCATGACCATCGAGCAGGCAGCGGAACTTGCAAGAAGCTATGCCGGGGGCGGCATGAAGCTTTCCGAAGCGTGCAAGACAGCCGCGCAGGCGGCAGGAGTTTCCCGCAAAGAACTGTACAAACTCCTCTCGGAAGAATGACCCCGAACCCCACGGACACCCGTGACATACAGAAAGGAAGAAAACCATGAGCATCATCAAGGACAGAGTTGAAAAGAAGATCGGCCCCACCGCAAAGGTAGTGATCCCGATAATCAGCGCAGTTGTGGTAGTTGCAGGCGCAGTCGCTTACATCTGCCTTAAACTCGCGGACGAAATGCGCTACAACGAAAAGTGGAAGGACTACGACGAATGCGGTCTTCACTGATCTGCAGCTGTGACGACATAGAGGGATTTCTGGGGCAGTATTCTCACTTCGGCGCGCCGGTGAAGGATCTGTCCCGGTTTTCTGCGCTTATGCATAAGCTTGGGGACCCTCAGGACAGTCTGCGTTTTATTCACATAGTCGGCACGAATGGCAAAGGCTCCGTCGCGGAATTCTGCACCTCTGCGCTTGCAGCGGCAGGCAACACCGTGGGGCGATTCACATCTCCGTATGTGCGCAGCGTGTGTGAGCGCATCGCGGTGGCTTACCCCACGGGGATATACGAGATAAGCGCCTGCGACCTCGCGCGGCTTCTCACCACTGTCGCCAAAGCCGCTGATGAATGCGGGAAACTTGAATTCTCGCAGTTTGAGATACTCAATGCGGCTGCTTTCCTGTTCTATGCGGAAAAGCGCGCTGATTACGTCGTGCTTGAAGCAGGCATTGGCGGCACGCTGGATTCCACGAACATCATAAAGCAGCCGGAATGCGCCGTGATCACCTCGATAGGGCTTGACCACACCAGAATACTCGGCGCCACCGTCGAGGAAATAGCGCGCTCAAAATGCGGCGTGATAAAGGGCGGGAATGCAGTCGCAGCGCTGGATATCCCCGACTCTGCAATGGAAGTAATACGCAGCCGCTGCGAAGCCACGGGCGCGCGCCTGATAATTCCGGACAGGTCGCAGCTTGAAGTACACGGAAAACCCGGGCTTGACGGCAGCAGCTTCAGCTACCGCGGGCAGGAATACCGTCTGCGAATGGGTGGAGCCTACCAGATAAGCAACGCCATGACCGCTGTGGAGGTGCTGACCAGCATGGGCGTCCCAGCAAGAGAAATCGCCCTTGGGCTGGAACGCGCCCAGATACCCGCGCGCATGGAAATATTCCGCTCCAACGCCCCGGAAAAGCCCTCTCTCCTGCTGGACGGGGGGCATAATCCACAGGCGGCGCTGGCAGTCAGGGAATCGCTTAAGGACTCGGGATATTCGCATATCACCGGCGTTATCGGCATGATGAATACAAAGGATCACGCTGCGTTCCTGCATGTGATACTTCCCTGCTTTGAGCAGGTGGTGTTCTGCGACGGCTTTTCAGACGGCAACGTTCCCGCTGAGGAACTCCGCAGCGCAGCCGGGGTGAATGCCGAGATATTCCACGACCCGCGCCAGGCGCTGGAATATGCAAGGAGCATTCCCAGGGAACTGGTCTATTTCGGAGGCAGTTTCTATTTTGCCGCAGCGGTGCGTAGGTTCCTGGCATAAAAACTCCCCCTCGGTCGGAGGGGGAGTTTCTGTTCACATCTTGACAAATCAAGAACGCTGTGTTATAATCTAGAGAAACGCTGAATAAAACAAAATCGACCCGCTCAGACGAGTATACTCACGGGTCTGATTTTGTTTCGCTTCGCGTTATTCAGCGTGCCTCTAGAGAAACGCTGAATAAAACAAAAGTTACTCAACTTGCCCCTGATCTGTTGCAATATAAAAACTGGAGGAACTGATTTGGATTATATTCTGTGGCTTGGATTAGCCGTTTTAGCAGTCGCGGTGCTGATATGGATACTCATACGCCTGCACGAAAAGCTGCCGTATGAGATGAACGAAACGATACTCACCGAGCGCGAACGCTCATTCTACCGCATACTAAGACCCATAGCCGACAAGCTGGAGCTGCAGATATGCCCCAAGGTTCGGGTCGCGGATATAGTCTCGATAAAAAAAGGGACCCGCGACTGGCAGAAGTGGTTCAACAAGATACGCTCAAAGCATGTGGACTTTCTGCTCTGCGACTACGATATGAACATAGTACTTATAATCGAACTTGACGACCGCAGCCACGAAACGGAACGCGCAAAGAAAAACGACGCCCTGAAAAACGCAATATTCGGAAACAAACTTGTACGCATACGCTCCCTGAAAGACGATGTCGAAGGGATAATCACCACCGCGCTGAAAAAACTCTGACCGGAAACTGTACCAGCCCCCGCGCATATAATTTAGCATGCAGAAAGGAGCGTGCCGATATGCACAACGACCCCGGACAGAATGCTGCCCAGACCTACCTTGACCGATACCGCGTGATACTTGACGAAATGATACGCGAAATGACCTCCGCGCCGCTTTGCTGCAGTATCTCGCATAACTTCATCGTGCAGATGATACCGCACCACGAAGCCGCAGTGAAGATGTCAGAAAACCTGCTGCAGTATTCCCGGTGTGAACCACTGCGCAATATCGCTGAAAACATAATCACCACCCAGACCCAGGGCATAGAGGACATGCAGTGCATTCTGCGGGAATGCTCCGCGCTTCGCAGCTGCGCGACTGACCTCAGGAGCTATCAGCGACGCTACCGCGACATCACGCGGATAATGTTCGCGCAGATGCGCAGCGCACCGTCCGGCTGCCGCATAAACACGGATTTCATGCGGGAGATGATACCCCACCACCGGGGCGCGGTGCTGATGTCCCAGAATGCGCTGGAATTCCCGGTGTGCCCGCAGCTTCGCCCGATACTTGAGAATATCATTTCCACCCAGACCCGCGGTATACGCCAGATGGAACAGCTGCTTTCGCGCAGGTGCAGGTTCATGTAGTTGACATATCCAGCCAACGATGGTATACTATATATGACCCTGAAAACAAAGAATATGAAAAGAGGCAGACATGACACCACGTCTTATTATAGTAATCCCCTGCTACAACGAGCAGGAAGTTCTCCCGATAACCGCGCCGATGTTCCTTGAAAAGATAAAGTCGCTGGCAGCTGCGGGGCAGATAACCGAGGACAGCCGCGTGATGTTCGTCAACGACGGCAGCAAGGACAACACCTGGGATATCATAACGCGCCTTGCCGAAGAGGACGAACACTACATCGGCATTGCGCAGAGCCGCAACCGCGGGCACCAGAACGCCGTCCTTGCCGGTCTGATGGAAGCCAAGGACATGTGCGACATCACAATAAGCATAGACTGCGACGGGCAGGACGACATCAACGCCATGGACGGAATGGTTGCAGCTTACCACGAGGGCTGCGAGATAGTTTACGGCGTGCGTTCCAAAAGGGACACCGACACGTTCTTCAAGCGGTTTACGGCTGAGAGCTTCTACAAGCTGCTTAATTCAATGGGCGCCGAGGTCGTGTTCAACCACGCGGATTACCGCCTGATAAGCAGCCGCGCCCTGCAGGAACTCGCGAAATTCAAGGAAGTCAACATATTCCTGCGCGGAATGGTACCGCTTGTAGGCTTCAAGAGCACCAGCGTCTACTATGAACGCAGCGAGCGCGCCGCCGGAAAGTCGCATTACCCGCTGAGCAAAATGCTGGCGCTTGCTTTCGACGGCATAACGAGCCTCTCCATAAAGCCCATCAAAATGATAATCGGGCTTGGCGTGATAGTCGCCATCATCAGCTTTATCGGCATAATCTGGGCTGTCGTTGAGGCAATTCTGGGGAACACCGTCGGGGGCTGGGCTTCCACGACATGCATAATCTGCTTCCTGAGCGGCGTTCAGCTTATATCCATCGGCGTCATCGGCGAATATATCGGCAAGATATACATGGAGGTAAAACACCGTCCGCGCTATATCATCAGCGACCGGACCTGGGACAAGAACCAGCACAGATAGATTCAGCGGGCTTCCATAAAGGAAGCCCTGAGACCGTCGAAAAATCCCCTAAAGGGGCTTTTTCGCCGAACATCCCAGCCGCGCGCACTCATTATCAGCTGCGCTGATAATTCGCACACTTGCTGGGATAGAAGTGTTTTTTGCCCCGGGAAACCCGTGGCAAAAAACTGATTTCAAAAGCCCGCTTCGCGGGCAAAACCGATTTTTTCGACAAACTGCGGGCTTCCATAAAGGAAGCCCTTTATGGTACAGATAGAATTTTGGAATTTCCAGCACTTGACTATTCATCGGGAAAGTGATATAATAATAAGATAAGCTACAATCAGATGATATTGAAAGGAATTCACAATAAATGAAAGTGCTGCTATATTCCGAGGCGTTCAACCTCGTCAAGATATCAGGCCTTGGCAGAGCGATAATGCACCAGCAGCGTGCGCTCCAGCTTAACGGGGTGGATTTCACCCTCGACCCAAAGGACGATTACGACATTGTTCATATAAACACGCTGGGGCTGCGCTCCCATCACCTCGCGCGCAAGGCAAAAAAATCCGGAAAACGCGTGGTTTACCATGCGCATTCCACCGAAGAGGATTTCAGAAACTCGTTCATATTCTCTAACGCCCTGTCCGGGCTTGTCAAGAAGTGGCTGTGCAGCTGTTACCGCAGCGGCGACGTTATAGTCACCCCCACCGAGTATTCAAAACGGCTCATCAGCGGATATGGCATCACTAATCCGATATACCCCGTTTCCAACGGAATAGACCTCGCAAAATACGAACCCGCCCCCGGCGACCGCGAAGCGTTCCGCAGCAGGATGGGCTTTTCAGACAGCGACAAGGTCATCATCGCAGTGGGACTTTACTTTGAGCGCAAGGGCATTCTGGACTTTGTGCAGATGGCAAAGGACATGCCCGACTACAAATTCGTATGGTTCGGAAAGACCCCGCTGTACAGTGTTCCGCACAAGATTCGCAAGGCAGTCCGCACGAAGCTGCCGAATCTGACATTTGCCGGATATGTACAGCCCGACGAACTGAAACAGGCATATGTCGGCTGCGACGCCTACATATTCCCCACCCACGAGGAAACCGAAGGCATCGTTCTGCTGGAAGCCCTCGCGGCTGAAGCGAACGTGATAATCCGCGATATCCCGGTGTTCGACTGGCTGACTGACCGCCGCGACTGCTACAAGGCAAAGGACCTTGAAGATTTCGAACGGCTGATACGCGCCGTTACCTCCGGGGAACTCCCCTCCCTGCAGGAAAACGGCAGGGCTGCGGTTGCCGGCATGGACATCAAAAAGGTCGGAGAAAAGCTGCTGAGCATTTACAACGGAACGATAGAACAGAAGATCTGAATTCATAATTTGCAAAAAAATACCCGGTTCAATGTGAACCGGGTATTTCTGTCTGTTGGTTTTTAGGCAATAACGCATAATTATTGTCGTGCGATTGCGCCGTCAGATTTTTCGTCAAATTGTACAATGAGGACGACGCAAGGCTGGTCTGTCGGTCAACCCTTCCGGCACTACGTGCCACCTCCCCCACCGGGGGAGACACGCCTTGCTAGGACGAATTGTGCAAGATGCAAGTTTGGCGCAACACAGAACATATCCTTTGAGCAATCATGTGATTCTTTGCGCCAAACTAGAAAGATGCAAGCAAGCGTGCGGCAAAGGCGTTAGCCGTTAATTGTGCGGTGTTGCCTTTAATTCCTGAGTGTGAACCTGCCTGTAAGCTGCTTCATGGTGTTTGCCTGACCCGCAAGTTCCTCAGCGGCAGCGGCGCTCTGCTCCGAAGCGGCAGAGTTGTTCTGCGTTACGGAAGAAAGCTGTTCAACGCCGGAGTTGACCTGGTTGACAGCCTCTGCCTGGTTGTGAGAATTCTTCGAAATATCATTCACCGATGTAACTATCTCGCTGATGTTAGTTACAACTGTGCGCAGGCTTTCTGCAGTCTGGTTTGCTATGTCGGAACCGTTGTTGACAGCGTCTATCGTCTTGCTGATGAGCGCCGACGTGTTCTGCGAAGCTTCCGCAGACTTGGAGGCAAGGTTCCTTACCTCGTCTGCAACTACCGCGAAGCCCTTACCTGCCTCGCCTGCACGCGCAGCCTCTATCGCAGCATTGAGCGCGAGTATATTCGTCTGGAACGCAATATCCTCGATAGTCTTGATTATCGCGCTTATCTCCTCGGTGTTGCTGCTGATATCCTGCATTGCGCCAAGCATGCTGTTCATGCGCTGGTTGGAAAGCTCAGCCTCATTGCCGATGTGGTTCATCTTGTCGCTTGCGAGTGCAGCTTCTGCCGCATTGCTCTTGACCTGCTCGGAAATCTCGCTGATAGTCGCAACAAGTTTCTCAATGGAACCTGCCTGCTCAGTGGAGCCGGAAGCCAGCGACTGCGCACCGCTGGATACCTGATCCGCACCCACTGCAACCTGATCCGCTGCGAGGTTTATCTCAGAAAGCGTGCTGTTGAAGGATGCCGTGATGTTATCAAGCGCTGCCTTGAGCTTTGCGAATTTGCCGGTGTACTCAAGTTTCAAACTGATATTGAGGTTGCCGCCTGCGATGTCGTTCAGCACTCCGGAAAGCTCATCGATGTAACCAGCGTAATGACTGAGCTGATTAGCCGTCTTGTTGAAGTTGTCCGCGAGTTCCCCGATGTCGTCCTTGGAACTGCACTCGACCTTTACGTCGAATTCACCGTTGGAAATGCGCTTTGCCACGTCAGTAAGCGAACCAATGGGACGCGTGAACTTATTCACCACTATGAACGCAATGATAGTAGTTGCCACTGCGACTATCACAACGGCGCCAATTATCATGACAAACAGCATGTTGGTCTGTCTGTAGAGCTCAGATCCATCGGCGGTAGTAATAAGCTTCATGCCATTGTCGAGGCTGCTGAATACCGCACGGCTGCTCACACCGTTCACATTTGTATTGATGAGGGAAGCGTTATTATTGGTTATCGCGTCTGCAAGAACGCCGCTGACATCAGCCAGAGGTGTGTTGTACTCATTGTCAGCTGAATACATGATGTTGTTATTTCCGTCAATGATAAGCGGCTTATAGGTTTCAAAGCGCTCGCAGGAATTCGCGATATTCTGCACCATGGTGAAATCTATATCCATGCCAACTATGCCGACATTCACGCCGTCGCGGAACAGCGGAACGACATAGGATATCATGTAAATTCCGACATTGTCATTGTAATAAGGCGCCATCCATGTGGGCGTGCCGTTGTTGACAGGGGTGTAATACCAGCCGACATGTGAAATATCAGTCTTGTCGTAAACGCTGAAATCCGTCGGCGTAACGCTCTGAAATTCCTCGGCGGTGCTGTTTCTGGTCATGAAAAGACCAGAGGTAGGCTCGGTGAAATCAGGATTGTAGCGTATGTATGCGCATATTGCGCCGTCTGTGTTGGAAGCCGCGCTGTAAAGCGACTGCTCCAGCTCTCCGGTGAGCGTGGTGACATATTCACTGCTGGTCTGAAATGAACTGAAATCCGTCAATTCATTCATCGTGATATCAGAAACGGTGTCAACGGACTGTTCCACACGGCTGAGATATGCATTTATGTCTGCCGCTGTGTTGTCGCATTCCTCGTGCATTATGCTGGCAAGATCGTTGCCCATATATGCGCTGGAATAAATTACTGACATGATACCTACAACAGTTGACGAAATAATGGTGCAGGCTGCTGCAGTGATACTCATTTTCTTCGCTATCTTCATAGTATTTCCTCCAGATACAGAGTATTTCCTCCAGATACAGAGAATTAAGACATAAAGCCTCATTGTTTGTATTATAACACATCTTAATACAAAATTCAAGAAGAAATATACAAATTACACAAAAGAATTTATCATGTTGCATAACAAATGTTGTTTCGTCGAAATGCTGTTTTTAGGGTAGTCAAATTATCAGATATGTAAAAATTCGGAAAAGCATTGAACTAAGGTTGACATTGTGGAAAATTTAATATACAATATATATCACACATGATATATCGCATATGTTATTATGGACTTATTTTAAAAGGGGCATATGGTTTTGCCCATATGAAAAGGAGGTACAGGTATGGGAATATTCGATAACCTGAACAGCGGCAAGCCAGCTGGGCCGACCAGCACTTCTTCCGTGGGAATGCGCACTGAAACATTCACGTTTACGGCGCTACCTGAGAACCTCTCTCAGATGCAGGCACTGCCAGAGGCAGACCTCAGGACCCCGTTCCGTACAGCCACGCTGACTGTATGCGCACTCTGCGCCTGCACAGCAGAAGGAAACAGCGGCGTTGAGATGCTTAACTGGCTGCGAGGTTCCAGACCGCTCACCGTGCAGGACATCTCGTTTATGAGCGACAGATTCCACAATGACATGGCGTACATTCCGTTTTCATATTTCACGGGCGCAGTGCCGGAAAACGGCTACACCCCCGGCAAGCCGTACACGGTAAGCGTCAGCAGCGACCATAATTCCGGCGCCGAGCAGGGGTACATGAAGCTGTTCGTTTACTCAGGCGGCGCGGACAGCCCGCGCACCATCAGGCTGCGCATGAACGCCGACGGAAAGTGGTTTCTTTGGGAACAGTACCTGCTGTCGGACATAAAGGCGCCATATTCCGCAGCGAGCAGGCGAGAGAGATAATTCGTAATGCGGACAATATTTCAAACCGGTTATAGAAACAAAACAGGGCGAAAGTTGATCTTTCACCCTGTTCATTTTATTCAGATATCGTCCTGCGAAGCAGGACACCGAAATTACGCATTCCGAATTACAAATTACAAATTCGAAATTACTTCTTGCTCTTGATGTATTCGTCCATAGCCTTGGCAGCGGTCTTACCTGCGCCCATTGCGAGGATAACGGTAGCTGCGCCGGTTACTGCGTCGCCGCCTGCGAATACGCCCTCGCGGGAAGTCTGACCGTTCTCGTCTGCGATGAAGCAGCCGTGCTTGTTGGTGTCAAGACCCTTTGTGGTGTTTCTGATGAGCGGGTTCGGGGAAGTACCGATGGACATAACAACGCAGTCAACATCGAGAACGAACTCGCTGTCCGGCTTCTCAACAGGTCTGCGGCGGCCGGAAGCGTCAGGCTCGCCAAGCTCCATCTCAACGCACTTCATGCCGGTAACGAACTTGTGCTCGTTGCCGAGTATCTCAACGGGGTTGTTGAGTGTCTTGAAGATGATGCCCTCTTCCATTGCGTGCTCTACTTCTTCCTTACGTGCAGGCATTTCTTCCAGGCCACGACGGTATACTATGTATACGTTCTCGGCGCCAAGGCGCTTTGCGCAGCGTGCTGCGTCCATTGCAACGTTACCGCCGCCGACAACTGCAACGCTTGTGTTCTTCTTGATAGGAGTATCGCTCTCGGGCTTGTATGCCTTCATGAGGTTAACTCTGGTGAGGAACTCGTTTGCAGAGTAAACGCCCTTGAAGTTCTCACCGGGGATATTCATAAATCTCGGCAGACCTGCACCGGAACCGATGAAGATAGCCTCAAATCCCTGCTCGAACAGCTCGTCTACCTCGATGGTACGACCTACTACGACGTTGGTGTTAACCTTAACGCCCATAGCAATAAGGTTATCTACCTCGTGCTGTACGATGGACTTCGGCAGTCTGAACTCAGGGATACCGTAAACCAGAACGCCGCCTGCAAGGTGGAGAGCCTCAAATACGGTCACATCATAACCCATCTTTGCAAGGTCGCCTGCGCATGTCAGACCGGAGGGTCCTGCGCCGATTATAGCTACCTTGTGGCCGTTGGGAGTGGGCACTACGGGAGCCTCTGTTGCGTGAGCATTGTGCCAGTCAGCAACAAATCTCTCCAGACGGCCGATGGCAACCGGCTCGCCCTTGATGCCGCGAACGCACTTGCTCTCGCACTGTGTCTCCTGCGGACATACACGACCGCAGACAGCCGGCAGGGAGCTGGACTGGTGAATCACCTGATAAGCGCCCTCAAAATCGCGCTCCTTTATCTTTGCGATGAATTCCGGAATGTTGATGGAAACAGGGCAGCCGCTCTGGCAGGGCTTCTTGGGGCAGTGCAGGCAGCGGTTAGCCTCGTCAACGGCCTGCTCCTCGGTGTAACCCAGGGCTACCTCCTTGAAGTTCTTGTTGCGGACGTTCGGGTCCTGTACCGGCATTTCATTCTTTTTAAGGCTCATGTTCGGCATTTCACTTTACCTCCTTTTTATAAAGGTTGCAGACTTCTTCGCGCTTTCTGGTCTCGAATTCCTTGTACATAGTACCGCGCTCCATAGCCTCGTCGAAGTCTACCAGGTGACCGTCGAAATCAGGACCGTCAACGCATGCGAACTTGGTCTCACCGCCAACAGTCAGTCGACATCCGCCGCACATGCCTGTGCCGTCGATCATTATCGGGTTCATGGAAACTACAGTCTTGATACCGTATTCCTTGGTCAGCTTACATACGAACTTCATCATTACCAGCGGGCCGATAGCGATGACCTCGTCGTACTGATTGCCAGCCTTGATGAGCTCTTCAAGGGCGTTTGTAACAAGACCCTTTTCACCGTGGCTGCCGTCGTCTGTCATCAGCTTCATCACGTCGGAAACTGCCCTGAACTCGTCCTCAAGGATAACGAGATCCTTGTTTCTGAAGCCCACGATGCTGTGTACCTCTGCACCGAGGTGGTGAAGCTTCTTTGCGATCGGGTATGCAATAGCGCAGCCCACGCCTCCACCTACAACAGCGACTTTCTTCAGTCCGTCAGTGTGGCTGGGAACGCCGAGAGGTCCTACGAAATCGTGAATGAACTCACCCTCTTCAAGATGGTTGAGCTTCTCAGTGGTGGCGCCAACTATCTGGAAGATTATTGTGACAGTGCCCTTTTCACGGTCAAAATCCGCGATAGTCAGCGGAATTCTCTCGCCCTCTGCGTCAACTCTGAGGATAATGAACTGACCCGGCTCTGCCTTCTTTGCGATCATCGGGGCGTCAACTTCCATAAGAGTTACTGTGGGGTTGAGGATTTTCTTGGTAAGAATTTTGTACATTCTCCTGTGTCCTCCTGAATATTTTGGCGGCTGCCGCCCGGAAGTGGGCATAGTCCGTCTTTATCTTATATTATACCATGCTTTGATGTTTTTTTGCAATATAATTTTATTGCCAGCGCCGTGATTTGTGCAACTTTACAAAACTTGTTGTTGATTTTGCACAATTTGTACAAACGCTGGCACATAAAATCATCTGCGCCTGCCGCCACCAGTGCTGCTTCTGTGCCCGCCGCTGCGATGACTTCCACCACCAGAACTTCCAGAACTTGAAGAACTGCTGACCCGGTGAGATGTTGTGTATTCTCTGACAAATGTGTCGCTTTTCTGAGTAAAGTGCATTGAATTACCGTCTATGTATGCTCTGGCAGAAACGGGGGTTTTCTTTTTATATCCTGCCGCCATACCATTTATCACAGCAACTGAAATAAATATTGCAATTACTATACCTACAATGTTGCCAAGGTTGATGTCAATGCCGAAATCTGTGCTGCCGTGATGTGAACTCAGGTAATCGCAAAATTCACGTATAGCGGCTGGGTAGTTATCACCGCTGCCGCTGTCAAGCCCAATGTATACCCGGTCAAATATGTTATCGCGCGATGATCTGTATCTATCGTCTGCTTCACCGCACATTGAAATTTGATCCACCTTACCGGAACCAGCAGTAACAAGCATGAGCACGATGGAGTTGCTGTCATAGCCAAAGCTGTCATACATGAACTGCTCGGTAAATCCTGCCTCCCCCATCCCGTCCATATAAGTGTCAGCAAGAATAACGCCAACGTTGACGCCTGATTTCTGCGCCGTTTCATCAAGCAGTTCATATAGTTCCGTGAATTCAGAAGCTGACAAGGCGTCCTGATTATCAACAAGCCTTGAAGCATATGTATGGTAATCCGAAGCAAATGCAGAAATTGGGATCATTAGGAGCATGGTCAACGAAGCAATCAAAATAATTATTCTCTTACCCAAAAATACCACCCCCGATAAAGAAGCAAATCGCGCCGAGCACGAGGAAAATCGCAGCGCCAAGCAGGAACTTCCGCAGTCTGCTGACCGGAAGTACGCCGAAGCGCATACCCGTCTGTCCATTCATGACGAACGGGTAATCCTTGCCGTTATAGGTGTAGTTCAGGAACCACACCGGGAGCATTCCGTAAACGGTCTGCTGGCTGCGGTAGGACACCTGCCTGCGCTTTTCGGTGACTGAACTGTAGCCGGTGATATCTGATTTCAGCACATCGGCCGCAGCGTCAGAAACACGCTGGTCTATCCTTGTGGCAGCCTCCGCAGAGGTGACGTCGTATTTCTCCGCACCGCAGCCGGAAAGATAGCTCATTGAAAATTTCTTTATCCCGTTGTAATTGAACGGCTCAATGGCTTCCATCATGCCGTCGTCGATACGCTTCGAGCCGTCGCACGGAACTCTCACGAAAACCATATCCGCGCTGCGGGTCACGTTGAATATCTTGGTGTTGGTGTATCTCATGTCGCCGACGCGCCAGCTGTGCACCTTCCTGGCTTCCGCTTCGAAAGTAGCGCTGACGGAACCGCTTTTCAGCCAGTAAGGGACGTACAGCGGGGTGATATTCTGTATCTGCGCAGCGCTGGTGAAGCCTTTCGGCAGCAGTATTTTCCCCCTGCAGTATTCCTTGAATGCCTGCTCAGCCTGTTCCCTTGTGGTTGAAAACGGTATTATCAGGTCGGGCCTGTATTCGCCGGAAAGCCTGCCGGTGAGGATCACCGGCGTGTGACAGAAATGGCATCTCGTCGAAGCGGTAAGGCTGTCGCAGATCACCCCCGCGCCGCAGTTAGGGCAGGTGTAAAGCGCGGACGCACCCGAAAATTCCTCTGCCTGACGAGTTGCTTCGTCGGCTGCGAGTTTTCTTTCGGCTTCGAGATTTTCCTGTGAGAGCGCCATGTTCTCGTTTTGTGCAAAGTTCTTTTTAATGTCCTCTTCGGTAAATTCACTGTCGCAGAAAAGGCACTTGAATTTGCCGAGGGCATTGTCGTATTCCAGCGCCGCGTTGCAGTTAGGGCACTGGTAGGTGACAGTCTTTATCTCCATTTAGGCTCCTTTATGGTAACCTCTAAAAACCGTTTTGAAAAGGGAAAATGGGTAGAGTGCGCCGAATGCGATGAAAGCCGACGAAGTAAGGCTGTATGCCTTACGAGGAGGTTTTCTGAAGCAGTCGGTGTGCTATACACATTTTCACTCAAACAAGGGTTTTAGAGGTGACCTTATGTAAGGTCGTTCACAGTTATTCCGGAAAGCGCTTCCCCGATGCTTGCGTTTATCACGATATCCGCTTCGTCGTCCGCGGAGGTCGGGGTCTTGTTTATCACTGCCAGCCGCCTGCCGTTGAAGAAACGTATAAGTCCCGCGGCCGGCTGCACCGCAAGGGAAGTCCCCCCGATGATGAGCATATCCGCTTCGGAGATCGCGTTTATCGCACGGTTGATGCAGTCCTCGTCGAGTGGCTCCTCATAAAGCACCACGTCCGGCTTGACTATCCCACCGCATTCGCAGTGCGGTACTCCGTCGGTGTTCATGATGAATTCCAGCGGGAACGACTTTCCGCATTTCATGCAGTGATTTCTGTGTATAGAGCCGTGGAGCTCTATGACATTGCGGCTCCCCGCTGCGGAATGCAGCCCGTCGATATTCTGGGTTATCACCGCGGAAATCCTGCCTACGCGCTCAAGTTCAGAGAGTTTCAGGTGTGCGGCGTTCGGCTTTGCCTGCGGGTATATCATACGGTCGCGGTAGAAGCGGTAGAACTCCTCAGGGTCCCGCAGAAAGAAGCTGTGGCTGATTATCTGCTCCGGCGGGAAGCGATATTTCTGGTTGTAAAGTCCGTCGGCGCTTCTGAAATCGGGAATTCCGCTTTCGGTGGAAACCCCCGCTCCCCCGAAGAATACTATACGGCGACTTTCGTCGATCATTGATTGCAGGTCCATAGGATTACCCCCTTGTCTGAATTTGTGATATGAGTTTTGCAATGTATTCCGGCGCGTCTGTGTTTGCTTCGTGTCCAGCGCCGGTGATAGGGCGAAATTCGCCATCCGGCAGGAGTTCGGCAAGGTGCCGTGCGGCTCTGAAATTTGCCTTGTCTTTATCTCCGCATGCCGTTATCACCGGGCAGGAAATTCTGTTGAGCGCCGGCGTGAAATCAAGTGCAGCCATATCAGAAGTAAGCGTTATGAACTGCTTTTTTGAAAGCCCGGCACCGGCAAAAGATTTTTCAGGCATAACGCGAAACAGAAGCGCCTGAAATCTCAGCATGGCTTTCGGCATTCTGAACTGCGGTGCGATAAGAAGCATTGAGCGTACACGTTCAGGGTATTCCGCAGCGTAATTCAAGGCCAGTACAGCGCCAAGAGAAAGCCCGCAGAGGCACAGCTGCGTTCCCTGCATACCAAGCCACGCGGAAAAATTACGGTATAATTCCTGCCAGCTTCCATCGCCTGTGAATTCCGACATTTCCGGAAGAAGAAACCTGGTATCCGGAAGTGCGGAAACCGTTTTCTCCCACGCAGAAGCATTCTGCCCCAGACCATGTATAAGGATCGTTTTCATGAAACCTCCAAAGCGCGTCAAAGTTTCACGCGTGTAATTTGCAGCTCGCAAACATATGCGCAAAACTTGTTGAACTTTGTATTTTTGCCGATATGCACGGAGTTCACCGAAGGCGAACGTATGTGCAAGGCATTTTGATTTATA
>HF989514.1 GCA_000432175.1 Eubacterium sp. CAG:786 | reverse complement strand
TGCGGCAAGCAGATGAAGGCAGGCGCAAAGTTCTGCCCGTTCTGTGGCAAGCCTACAGTCTGACATTACATAAGAATATACGCGACCGCTTCGGGTTTCCGGAGCGGTTTTCGTATTATCCGCGGACATGGCGCATAACATGTACGGGGGTGATGTTATGAGAAAACTGACCGGAAACGCGAACCGGTTTTTTGCGCGGCTGATTTGTGTATTCCTATGCGCGGCGGTGGCGCTGACATTCCCGTTCGTTGCGGAATGCGAGGAGGGCAGAGCGGAGACCCCGCGCGCCATGCTGCTGATGGAAGCACGCACGGGGCAGGTGCTGTATTCCGTCAACGCTGCGGAGAAGCTGCCCATGGCTTCTATAACAAAGGTGATGTCGCTGCTGGTGCTGTCGGATTTCATCGACGACGGCAGGCTCACGCTGGAGGAAAAGGTGAAGGCGTCGGCGTATGCTTCCTCGGCTGAGGGCTCGGTGATATGGCTCAGTCCGGGGGAGGAAATGACCGCTGCGGAACTTCTCGAAGCGGTGATAGTGAGTTCCGCGAACGACGCGTGCATTGCGCTTGCGGAGCATGTCGCGGGGAGCGAAGAGCAGTTCGTCAGGCTGATGAACCGCCGCGCGAAGAAGATGGGGCTTTCCGGCACGAAGTTCACGGGGTGCGTGGGGTTCGACGCGAAGGGGCACTACACGACGGCAGAGGACATCGCGGTGATGACTGCGGAACTCATGGAAAAGGAATACTACCGCGGGTGGCTGCTGACCTGGCTTGATTACCTGCGGGGAGGGGACACGCAGCTTCTCAACACGAACAAGCTGGTGCGGTATTACGATGGCATTCTCGGGGGAAAAACGGGAACCACCGACGGTGCGGGCTGCTGCCTGACCGCCTGCGCGGAGCGCGGTGGAATGCGCCTCGTTGCGGTCGTGCTGGGCTGCGGTGAGGACCCGGAGCGATTCGACCGGGCTGAAGAGCTGCTGGATATGGGTTTCTCGGGGTATGAGAAGTTCACGCCGGAGGTGGACAGCCGCAAGCTGCTGCCGATAACCGTGGAGCGCGGGGAATATTCCACGGTGCAGCCGGTGGTGCAGGATTACGGCGAATGCGTGATAAAAAGGGGGAGAGCCGGCAGCGTGGATTACTCCTACACATTTGTGGAGGGGGTAAAGGCGCCGGTGGAAAAGGGGCAGTTCCTGGGGGAATACCTCGTCACGCTGGACGGCGTTGAGGTTTTCCGGTCGGATATCGTGGCAAAGGAGGAAGTACGCAGAATGAATTTCGGCATGTACCTGCTCTGCGTGCTGGGCGAGATGGTGTCTTTCTGACAGTTTCTTGACGGTTTTTGTGGTTTTGTCGGGGAATTTTGGCAAAAGCCCTTGACAATTCGGATAAAATGCGATACAATAAAGGTAAATAAAGCTGTAAGTGTCTTTTACAGTCCGCTATCGGGAGCGTTGACAGTGAATTTCTGCGAGCAGCTGAGTTTCGCGCATTCGCCGGTGGTGCTTCCGCGGGTCGGCAGTGCGTTGTATGCAGTCGGTACGGCTGCTGTGAGCATGTTTCGCATTTTATGCGCCTGATCTCCGGGTACACACGGAATCAGCTATCACAGCCTTTCTGCAAAGTCCAGCAGACGGGTCAGGGCGCAGGGCAGTGTGGTTCGTTCTTGCAGCGTGTGCAGTCTGTTTCCGTGGGGCAGGGTTTCTTTGCGCAGGCAAAGCCGCTGTATTCCGGAAGAATACAGTTCGAAGCAACGCACAGAGATCGGTTACTAGCGCGATACGATCTGGTAAACCTTGCGGGTTACCGTTCCGGCTCACCGTTTCGATCGGGTAAAGATGCTGATTAAAAGCGTTATTCCTTCGGGCTTACAGAGAAGGTTTTATTTTGACTCACTCATTGAGAGGGGTCGTATTACGAACACCTTGAACCAGCTTCATGGTAATCGCAATACGGCCTCCTTTCTTTATTTTTCGTCAATATTCATTGACGAAAAATTGGTGATTTTCCTTTTTTGCCCCGGAGTGGGGCAAAAATTCCGGCTGTGGGTACTAAGAGGATATCAGATACGGATTTTCACGCCGGAAGCGGAAAATCACCGCGCGCCGCGTCCTCGGTGGGGTTTATCTTCGCCAATATTCGTTGACGAAAAATTGCTGATTTTTCTTTTTTGCCCCGGAGTGGGGCAAAAATTCCGGCTGTGGGTACTAAGAGGATATCAGATACGGATTTTCACGCCGGAAGCGGAAAATCACCGCGCACCGTGGAAATTAATTCGTAATTCGGAATGCGGAATTCAGAATTATGGTATCGCCTGCGGCGATAATATTTCAATAACTTTTACAGAAACACTACAGGGCGAAAGAACCCTTTCGCCCTGTGTATTTTATAGTAAATCTTTTGAGATAACGTCTGCGAAGCAGACACGATAATTCCGAATTCCGCATTACGAATTCCGAATTGACTATCAGTCTTCTCCGAGTTTGAGCGCCTTGTTGATGTTTATTCTCCGGATTATTCCACCCAGAACCAGGAATCCGCCTACCAGCATCACCGCAATGATAACGTAAAGCTTGATGTAATCCCCGGGGTCGCCCTGCACGCGGAACGGAGGCACCTGGTCGGCTGCATTGTACATCGTACGGAACATCGGTACGAACAGGTCGCTTGCCGTGCCGCCTATCACAAATCCCATGGCTATTGAAACAAGGCTGACAAGCAGCTGTTCCCAGCCCAGGGTGGATATTACCTCGCGGAACGTTACGCCCATCGCGCGCAGTACGCCGAACTGCAGCGTGCGCGATTTAATTGAGATTATCCAATAGATAAGGAAGCCTATCACCGTCATCAGCATTATCACCACAAATCCCAGGGTGAGCGCGCCGTTCATTCCCTGCAGGGCGGGGTCGGTCTTTTCTTCAATGAGCAGCTGACTGCTGTCGATTATGCGCTGTATCTTAAGGTGCTTTGCTTCGATGTCGGCATAGAGCGCTTCGCTGGTGGCGCCGTCCTTCATCTTCAGCCATATCTGATAGGGCTGAAGTTCCGTCACGCGGCGCAGGTAATTGTAATTGCACACCAAGAAATCGCGCTGCGTTTCTTCTCCGGTGCGTTCATCGGCTATGGTCTCGCTGGGGTTTATTCCCGGCCAGTAATCCACGAATGCGAGTACGGTCAGGTCAACTGCGTCGCTTCCCGCTATCTTCACGGAAACCACGTCGCCCAGCTGTACGCCCTTTTCCTCCCAGCTGCGAGAAGCAAGCACGCCTGCCTTGTAGTCCACCAGGGCTGAGCAGTAATTCCACCAGTGCACGGGCAGCAGGTCGCTGCGGAACCATGCGGTCTGCGAGAACTTACCCGGCTCTATCGCCATCAGGTCCGCGCTGTTGGACTGCACCCCTCCGCAGGTGGCTTTCGCGTCAGTGCGCAGCACGCGGGTCGCGATATCAACGCCCTCGAGGTTCTGGTAATCGTCCATGTCTATTTCAACGTAGCTGCTGTCGTCGTCAACGTTTTCCAGCCGCCAGTAGGCGTCTATCACCACGTCTGCACCGGTATTATAGTATATTCTGTCGGAACGGCTGTTGTTTATCGCGCGCGCGGTATTTGCAGAGAATATACCCAGCGCGAATGTAACTGAAAGGAACAGCATCAGGAAGCGTTCCCTGCCGCCCTGAGAGCGCGCAACGGAGGTTATCGCGATGTACTGTGGAACTGTCCAGAAGCGTTTTCCTATATAGTATATAAGACGCAGCAGGTAGGGGTAAATCCTGATGAACAGAAGCCCCGCGCCCATGATGAACATTGTCGAGAACACGAAATAAAGCGGGTTTATCGTGCCGTCGCTGACGTAAGTGCCGTCCGCAAAAAGACGGTTTATGCTGCGGGCGGTGAAGTAATACCATATCAGCGAGCCTGCAATCAGGATAATATCGATGCAGAGCTTTTCCCACAGAGTCATTTTGACGACCTTTGCCTTGCTCTGCTTGTATTTTACGATGGACAGCTTTGAAGCGGGGATTATCGGCAGCATCGTTGTGATGAAGAAAATCACTATCGCTATGAGCGCATATATGAACGCGTCGATACTCAGCCTTGCGGCAAGCCCGGTGCGGTTGACGAACTCCAGGAAGCCGTTGGACACGCCGAGGAAATTACACAGCAGAAGCCCGATGAACGGCGCTATGATGAACGTCGCAAGGCCAAGCACTCCGGCTTCCATCGCGTATATCGCGAAAATCTGCGCGGACGAGGCGCCGCGGCTCTTGAATACGGCTATTTCGTTCTTTTCCTGCTCAACGTTCAGCTGGGAAACCATGAACAGGTAGAATGCCAGCATAACTATGGTAGGTATCTGCAGTATCCACAGCATGGATTTCAGGTTTGCGGCACGCACTGCATATTCCGACAGAATATCGCTGATGCCCATGGAAAAGCTCATTCCCGCGTCGGAATACACCGTGTGGTCCTCTTCTATCGCTTTTGTTACGGAACTCAGGTCGTTGAGGTCCATCTTCTGATAATCAAAGGAATAACGGCACTCGGCGCCGCTGAGCGTGGTGAGCCCGGTGCTGAGGTAATCCCCGAGCATAGTGTCGTAATCCATGAACAGCGCGTTGAGGTAATCCTCCATAGTTTCCGACCAGTAGCTGTCGTTTTCGCTTGCCTGCCGGAATACACCCACAACAGTGACTGTCAGCGGTTCCGCGGCGCTGAAAAAGCTGTTCTGCAGCTGATAGGTACCACCGAAGGACATACCCAGGGTCTTTAAGCATTCCTCGTTGCAGACTATCTCAAAGGAACCATCCGGAAGCTGCCCGGGTTCAAACATTCTTCCCTGGATAATTTCTGCGTGGTCTGCAAGCCCTGTCATTCCGATGACTTTCACGCGCGCCGTCTTGCCGGTGATAAGGTACATGAAGCCGTCCGTCAGCACGGTCTTGCTGTTCGCCTGCGGAATGTGTATCCGCGCGGTCTGCTGGTCCACAAGCTCCCGCATGGAATTCACCGCTGAGCGGCGCTGCTCGTTGGAGTCCTTGACGGATATGGAGCTTGTCACGACGTATTCGCCGGGGTAAAGCCCGGTTTCGGTCTGGTACGCCTGCATATCCTTTATAAGAATACGCTGCAGGGAAGAGTCCATGTATATCGGCACGGTGCTCATCATTCCCGCTGCAAGCAGGAAGCCGATGAACAGGCACAGCACCATCCAGCGGGTGCTGCGCATTTTTCTGAATAGTAAAGTAAGCACAGTCTATACCCCCATCAGCGCACAACGACGCGGTCGCCGGCTTTCAGACCGGTGAGTATTTCGGCTTCGGTGGCGTTGGTTATTCCAACGGTGACGTCCACCTCGACCTTGTTGTCGTTTTCGTCGAGAATAGATACATAGCTGCGGTCGCCGTCAGTCTTGACAAGGGTCTTGGATATTACGACGGCGTTTTCGTGGGTCGCGAATACCGCGGTGATGTCTGCGGTCATTCCCACGGTGAGAAAGCTCGGCTGCTCTCCGGTGAACTCGCACCAGATGGAATCGGTGTTGCCGAGGATATCGGGGAAGTCGTCATACACGCCCTCGGTGGTGTTGGTGGGGGTTTTCGCGACATACCCCGGGAAGTCCTCGCCGTCTACGGTCAGCGTGACTTCCTGCCCCAGCGGAAAGCTCTTCAGCTGCGACGATGTGTATTGTATCGAAAGCTGCGTCGGGTCGATTATCTTTACTATAGTCTTGTATGCGGTCACGGTGTCGCCGGGGTTGAGGCTCTGTATGTAGCAGACCTGCCCATCCATGCCGGCGTATATGCGGGACTGGTTCATGCGGCGCTGGTATTCGTCCAGGGTGTTCTGTTCCATTTCCAGCGTGATGCGGTCGTCGGCAGAGCCGGTTCGGTTGTAGGTGAGCTGCGCCTTTTCAACGATAAGCTGCTGCTGCTCATAAAGATAGGGGAGATCTCCGGTGTCGAGTTCCGCGAGCAGGTCGCCCTGCTTCACGAACTGACCTGCGGTGACATATATTGTCTTTATGGTGCCTCCGCTTTCCGGGAAACCCGCGTTGTACTGTGACTTGCAGACGACATACCCGGTGGCTATCACCTTGTCCTCTATGGTTTTCTGCTTCGCGGTGTAGGTGGAATAGGCTATATCCTCAACCGCAACTGTCGGCGGCTCAAGCAGTTCTTCTTCAGCAGGGAAGAAGAAGCAACCGGTCAGGCTGGATACAGATAACAGCAATGCTGCGGACATGATCAATTTTCGGTTCATAAAAATACCTCTTAATATAAAACGTTCTTATATACTATATCATAAAAAAGAAAAAAGCGCCAGTGGAAAAAGGGTAAATACGGCAGATTATATAAAATAAAATTAATTGTTTGTGGAAAAGTACATGATACAGGCTGAATATACGACGCTGCGTTGTGAAATTGCTGTAAAACATTTGCGATAGTTGAAAGTTATGCATTAATGTTACATATTCAATAAATTTTCGATATTTTTTGCGAAAAAGGGTTGACTTTTGCATGAAACGGTGATATAATATACAAGCCGTCAGAGATGAGGGCACGAAAGCTTAAAAAATCACAGAAAAGTTCAAAAAAAATTGAAAAAAGTTTGAAAAACCTCTTGACAAGCTCAAGAAAATGTGATATAATAAATAAGCTTTCCGAGAGAAAGTCACTTCTTGAGAATTCGACAAGAAAGTTCAAAAAACTTTGAAAAAAGTTTGAAAAACCTCTTGACAAACTCGAAAAGATGTGATATAATAACAAAGTCACCTGAGAGAAATCAAAGCGACGAGGTTAGAAAGCTCCTTGAAAA
>HF989513.1:17701-31515 GCA_000432175.1 Eubacterium sp. CAG:786 | reverse complement strand
TATACCACACATTCAGAAAAATGTCAATTAGCATTTCGGCTGTCAGCCGGCTTTAACTCTGAAATAATATGATTCGTCAGACGGTTTAGGACCTCTATATCCTCGTTTGTTTCAGCGGATTTGTCAGGCATTGACGCCACCGTGTGGAAAATCCCCTGAATAATGAACGACAGCACGATATCATTGCGCCGGGTGTGCAGCTCCGGGAATTCCGAGTACAGCCTTGCCTTTATGCGGTTCTCCACCTTCGCTGAAAAGTTGGAATACCGCGAGCCGGAGAACAGGCTGTTAAGCATCTTACGGTTGTTCATGAACGCCTGGAAAAGATCGTCCGCGTGCTTCTTGGGGTCGTCCAGGAACTTGTTCAGCCCCTTTATATCCGCGAGAATATCGTCGATGGCTTCGTCCTCAAGTTCGTCAGCCAGGGAATAAATATCGGAATAATGCAGATAGAACGTCGCTTTATTGATCTCGGCAAGCTTTGAAAGTTCCGTCACCGTGAGCTTTTCTATCGGCTTCCTGCGCCGCAGCTCCAGAAAAGCAGCTTTTATGGCAGCCTTGGTTTTTTGAATTCTGAGATCCATAAATTCCTCCGTCGCTAGACAAAAGTAGCCGATAGTCTATTAATAGACAAACAGTGTTTTTTGTCGCTTGAACAAGATAGATTTATATTATATAATAAAAATAACATATTTATTATAACGTAAATTTGTAGTATTGTCAACCTATTTTTTACAATTCGGAGGGTTTATTTTGAATATACGTGATTTCAACTCCGGCGACTGCTTTGACGCATATAAGTGGCTGGGGGCGCATTACAACGGCTTCGGGACTATGTTCAGGGTATTTGCACCCAATGCGGACGGGGTTTCTGTCATAGGTGATTTCAACGGCTGGCAGGACTGGTACCTCAACCGCACGCCGGACGGAAAGTTCTGGGAACTGTTCATTGACAGCGCAAAGCCCGGTCACATGTACAAATACAAGATCTACCACGGTGGGAGATGCGTTGAGCACTGCGACCCGTTCGGTTTCGGCATGGAGCTCCGTCCGAAATTCGCTTCCATCATCAGGAAAACTGATTTTGACTTCGGCGACCTCGACTGGATGCAGAACCGCTACACCTGGCACGGCGACGCGCTGAACATCTATGAAGTCCACCTGGGAAGCTGGCGCACCGACCCGGACGACGAGAATGGCTGGTACACCTACGAGGAAATAGCGCCGCGCCTGGTGAAATACTGCAAGGGACACGGATACAACTGCATCGAGCTCATGCCGCTGAACGAATACCCCAGCGACGAAAGCTGGGGCTACCAGGCAACGGGATTTTTCGCTCCGACCTCCCGTTATGGCACGGCTGACGGGCTGAAAAAGCTGGTAAGCGCCTGCCATAAGAATGGCATCGCGGTGCTCATGGATTTCGTGCCCGTTCACTTCGCGGTGGACGGCTACGCGCTGGCGCAGTTCGACGGCACGCCGACATTTGAGTCGCAGTTCAAAGACATCGCGTACAGCGAATGGGGCAGCTGCAACTTCGACTTCACCAAGGGGACTGTATGCAGCTTCATGAAGTCAGCCGCCAACTACTGGCTGTCTGAATTCCACTTTGACGGGCTGCGCATGGACGCAATCAGCCGTATAATCTACTACAACGGCGACCCTGCGCGCGGCGAGAACGTCTGCGGAATACGCTTCCTGAAATCGCTGAACCGCGGTCTTAAGTGGATACACCCCTCAGCGATACTCTGCGCGGAGGACTCCACGGATTACCCCATGGTGACGCGTTCCGTTGACGAGGGTGGTCTCGGCTTTGACTACAAGTGGGACATGGGCTGGATGAACGACACGCTTGATTACTTCCGCACACCCCCGGGAGAGCGCGTCGATCATTACCACAAGCTGACATTCTCTATGCTGTATTACTACAGCGAAAAGTACATTCTTCCGCTTTCGCATGATGAGAACGTACACGGCAAGGCAACGATAATCCAGAAAATGGCTGGCGGGTACGACGATAAATTCCCGCAGGCTCGCGCGTTCTATATGTATATGTACGCTCACCCGGGAAAGAAACTGAACTTTATGGGCGGCGAGATCGCGCAGTTCCGCGAATGGGACGAAAAGCGCGAGCAGGACTGGGATATACTCAAGTACCCGCTGCACGACGGCTTTATGCACTTCATGAAGAAGCTCTGCAGCATGTACCTCAAAAATCCCGCGCTTTCACGATGGGACGACAGCTCCGAAGGCTTCCGCTGGCTGGACTGCAACAGTCCCCTGCGCCGCTGCTATACGATTATGAGAAGCTGCGACAGCGGTGACCCGGTGGTGGCTGTGTTCAATTTCTCCGACGTGCTGCAGGAGGGATACACGCTGAAAATCGGCGCCGGCAAAAAGCTGAAGCTGCTGCTGGACTCCACCGAGGACAGGTACGGAGGCTGCGCCCCGCATTACGCCGGGACGATCACCGCAGGCGCAGACGGCTGCGTGAAGCTGAACGTCCCGAGGTACTCGGCGGCGTATTATGAGCTCGTTCCAGCCGGGACGGCTTCCACCACGACAGCCAGGAAGCGCGCCCCCAGGAAAAAATAAGTTCATTTCCACTCCCCCGGCTCAGGTCGGGGGATTTTTTCGCGTCAGAATGCGGTTCTGCAGGTTTTCGAAAAAAATCTCGAATAATTTTGAAAAAAGTGCTTGACAAATCCTTGCGGCTGTGATATAATAGACAAGTCGATGAGAGATACGACAAAAAACAAAATCTCCAATAGTGAGAAATGGACAGGTGGCTGAGCTGGTCTAAGGCGCACGATTGGAAATCGTGTAACGATTAAACCCGTTCGAGGGTTCGAATCCCTCCCTGTCCGCCATCAAAACCACAACACTTATGTGTTGTGGTTTTTTGTTTCCGCAATCTCTGAAAAAGTCACGTTTAGGGCTTGTAAAAGCGCCTGAACTATGCTATAATATTATTGTATGTGTTAAGACAACCAATTATTTTAAAAGGAGATAACGAATTGATAACAGTATCTGATGTAAGCGTCAGCTTTGGCGGACAGCTTCTTTTCAAGGACGTAGACCTGAAATTCACTGCCGGCAACTGCTACGGCGTTATCGGTGCAAACGGCGCCGGAAAATCCACATTCTTAAAGGTTCTCTGCGGAGACCTCGAGCCCACAAAGGGCAGCGTTTCCAAGCCTGCGGAACTGCGCATGTCAGTTCTGCGCCAGGATCACTATGCATTCGACGACTACACCGTGCAGGATACCGTAATACTCGGCAACAAGCGCCTTTACGACATCATGCAGGAAAAGGACGCGCTCTATGCAAAGGAGGACTTTTCCGAGGAGGACGGCACCCGCGCTTCCGAGCTTGAAGCGGAATTCGCAGAGCTCAACGGCTGGGAGGCAGAATCTGACGCTTCCAAACTTATCCAGGGTCTGGGTCTCCCCGAGGAGATCCTCACCCAGAAGATGGATTCCCTCACCGGTAACGAAAAGGTAAAGGTGCTTCTCGCGCAGTGCCTGTTCGGTAACCCCGACATTATCCTCATGGACGAGCCGACCAACCACCTCGACGTTGAAGCCGTTTCCTGGCTGGAGGACTTCCTCGCGGAATACTTCGGTACTGTTATCGTCGTATCCCACGACCGTCACTTCCTGAACAACGTGTGCACCCACATCGTCGATATCGACTACGGAAAGATAAAGATGTATGTCGGCAACTACGAGTTCTGGTATGAGTCCTCACAGCTCATTCAGCGCATGATAAAGCAGCAGAACAAGCGCGCCGAGGAAAAGATAAAGGAACTGCAGAACTTCATCGCACGCTTCTCCGCGAACAAGTCCAAGTCCAAGCAGGCTACATCGCGCCGCAAGCTTATCGACAAGCTGACCGTCGAGGAACTCCCTGCGTCCTCCAGAAAGTACCCCTACATTGCGTTCGATATGGAGCGCGAAGTCGGCAAGGACATTCTCCAGGTAACCGGGCTTTCCAAGACCGTAGACGGCGTAAAGGTACTGAACAACGTAAGTTTCACAGTCGGCAAGGGCGACAAGATAGCGTTCGTCGGCAATAACGAGATCGCAGTCACTACCCTGTTCAGGATACTCATGGAGGAAATGGAGCCGGACGAGGGCACCTTCAAGTGGGGTTCCACGACTTCCGTAAGCTACTTCCCGAACGACAACAGCGCGTTCTTTGACAACTGCCAGCTTTCCATCATCGACTGGATGCGCCAGTACTCCAAGGACGAAACCGAAAGCTATCTGCGCGGCTTCCTGGGCAGAATGCTGTTCAGCGGCGACGATGTTTTCAAGCCCGTCAACGTGCTTTCCGGCGGCGAAAAGGTACGCTGCATGTTCTCGAGAATGATGCTGTTCCAGAGCAACGTGCTCATTCTCGACCGACCCACCAACCACCTCGACCTTGAGAGCATCACCGCAGTAAACAACGGTCTGTCTGAGTTCAAGGGCAACCTGCTGTTTGCCTCCCACGACCATGAGATACTTGAAACTGCAGCTAACCGCATTATTGAGATAACCGAAAACGGCTGCCTCGACCGTCAGGGAAGCTACGACGACTTCGTTGCATGGCGCCACGAGAATGTCGGCGGAAAGCTCATGCTTTAAGGGAGCGCACTGATGTACTATATTATCCTTGATATGGAATGGAACCAGGCAATGGACCGTGCACACACCGTCCAAGAGCCGGTTCTGCTCCGCGGCGAGATAATCCAGATAGGCGCGGTAAAGTGCGACGAAAATTTCAACCTCGTTGACAAGCTGAAAATAAACGTCGCGCCGAAATACTACAAGAAAATGAACCGTCATGTGGAAAAGATCACCGGAATAACCAGCGCGATGCTCGCAAAGGGACTTCCGTTCCCCGAGGCATTCGCAAAGCTGAAAGAATGGTGCTCCCCGGAATTCCGGTTCATCACCTGGGGATTTGACGATATCGCAATGCTTTCCGATAATCTGGAACTCCACGGTTTCGACCCGAAATACGGCAGCGATTACGTCAACCTGCAGCTTATATACAAGAACCAGATAGACAACGAGCGCGTGCAGTGGTCGCTCTCAGACGCCGTTGAAAAGCTCGGTATCCCGCTGGACGCCCAGGCTCACGACGCCATGAACGACGCGTGGTTCACCTATGAGGTATGCAGAAAGCTGGATATGCAGCGCGGGCTGCTGGAATATTCCGGCATGTCGCCGGGACAGCGCCCCGTAATTGCCCGGGAAATATTCCGCGATGTTCATGATGTGCGCAGGATGACCACCGACGAACATTTCACCGTTATTCCCTGCCCCGAGTGCGGCAAGCCGCTTAACAACGGCGAGTGGCTCTCACTGGGAATAATACGCAAGAACAACATATGTACCTGCCCCGAGCACGGTGATTTCCTCGTGAAGATGGTATGCAAGCGCGCTTCTGCCGACAGGTGGACGCTGACGCGCTCCGTGTATAAGTCCGACGACGAAGCGCTGGCTTCCTACCAGAAGAAGATAGAAAAGCAGCACGCAGCCATTGAAAAGCGCCGTGCCGCAAAGGAGAACGCTGATGATAAAAACAGTACTGTTTGACCTCGACGGCACCCTGCTGCCCTTTGAGCAGGAGGACTTCATCAAGGTTTATTTCGGGGAGCTGTGCAAGCGCCTTGCCCCCATGGGATACGAACCCAAGCAGACGGTAACCTCCATCTGGGCTGGTACCAAATCAATGATAATGAACGATGGAACGCGGCTCAATTCCGTGGCTTTCTGGGAGACGTTCAACTCTATGAACCCCGGGCTTCCGGACGCCAAAAGATCCTGCGACGAATTCTATACGCACGAATTTGATAATGCGAAAGCAACGCTGAAATACGTCCCCGACAGAAAGCCGCTCATAGAAAAGCTCAGATCTGCCGGAATGCGCGTGGTGCTCGCGACGAACCCGATATTCCCGATGGACGGGGTCATCACAAGAATGCGCTGGGTGAACCTGCAGCCCGAGGATTTCGAGTTTGTCACCTGCTACGACAACAGCACGTTCTGCAAGCCGAACATCAAATATTATGAAGAGATATTCGGCAAACTCAGGCTTAAACCCGAGGAATGCATAATGGTCGGCAACAGCGTACCCGAGGACATGGTTGTTGAAAAGCTCGGCGTAAGGACGTTCCTTGCGAACGAATTCATCGAAAACCCAGACAAGCTTGACGTCTCTACATACCCGCAGGGGACGCTTGACGAAGCCGTTGAATACATTCTCGCAAACAGATAAAACAAAACCGGAGCGAAAGCCCCGGTTTTAGCTTTCAGGAAATATCCCCCGGAAAGACCTTCCCGCAGTGCCAATATCTTTGCATTGAAATGCTCCCCCCATATGCTGTATAATAATATTATCCCCACCGGGGAAATACATACAGGAGGAAACGAGATGTTCAGATTTTTCAATGCATGCGGCGCAGGCTTCGCACAGATCTGCGATATGCTCAAGGCATTCTGCGGTTTCGGCTGCTGATAGGGGATAGTTCCCCCTAAACAAAAAGGCGTCGTTTTCACGGCGCCTTTGCTCTTTAAAAGTTCTTTTTCAGTGCGTTCTCTGTTATCGCTATGCTGATGAATATGGGTACTATCTGCAAGGTCACAACGCCCATGCAGATGGCAAGACCCGTGTTTTCGTCCGCATTCTTTATTATCCTGCACCACGCCGGCGCACACTGACAGCGCAAGCGTCGGCACGCTGATAATGGTCATCAGTCTGCCCCAGTAGACCTGCGCGAAATCCCATGCTTCCGCGGAGGCATACGAGCGCTTTGTCTTGTAACCGACCGCAGAGCCATACGGCGCGGGAAAACGCCAGATAACAAGTCCTGCGACAAGCAGAATTAGCGGCGTCGGAATATAGCACATCAGGAATATCACATTATCGTTCATTTCTCGTCATCCTTTCCGGCAGTGTGCTTTTTGCGGTATTTCACGCATTCAGTCAGCAGGTATTCTATCTGCCCGTTCACCGAGCGGAAATCGTCCTCTGCCCACCTCATCAGTTCGTTGTACAGCGTTGCCGAAAGCCGCAGAGGTATCTGCTTCTTTTCTTTTTTCTCATTTTCTGCCATGAAGCTTACCCCCGGAAATCGATATTTATCAATAGATGGAACCGCTGTTCACAATGGGCTGAGCGTCCTTGTTGCCGCAGAGTACTACCAGCAGGTTGGAAACCATCTGTGCCTTGCGCTCCTCGTCCAGCTCGCAGACGTTGCTCTCGCTGAGTTTGTTCAGCGCCATTTCCACCATGCCCACCGCACCATCGACTATCTTCTGGCGCGCTTCGATTATCGCAGTAGCCTGCTGGCGCTGGAGCATCGCAGCCGCGATTTCCGGCGCGTACGCAAGGTGAGTTATGCGTGCTTCGATTATCTCAAGTCCAGCATTCTCAACGCGCTCCTGCAGGGTCGCTTTCAGCTTTTCGCATACCTCCTGAGAGGAACCGCGCAGCGACATTTCGTCAGAATCCGTTGAGTCGTACGGATAGCAGCGCACCACGTCGCGCAGGGTGGAATCCGCCTGTATCGACATGAAATCCTCGTAATCGTCAACGTTGAACAGCGCCTTCGCGGTATTCACCACGCGCCATATAACTACTATGCCGACTTCGATGGGGTTGCCCATCTGGTCGTTTATCTTCTGCTTGCGGTTGTCATGGGTCATGGCTTTCAGCGATATCTTTGTGTGGGGAACCCCGGGCTTCGCGCCTGCCTGGCTCTTTACAGTCACCGGGGTGCTGAATATATTCACGAAATAGAAGCCCTCGCGCTTGAGCGTGCCGATGTACTTGCCGAAAAGCGTCAGGACAAGCGCCTCGTTAGGCTTTATAACACGCAGCCCGATAAACGGAAACCAACCGATGCAGAGCCACACGATACCAACTATCAGCCCCGCATCATAACCGGTGAAATCATATTCCGAAGTGTTCATAGCGCAGATTATAACAGCCGCCAGCGCTGCCAGATACAGAATTATCGTCAGGAACAGCACGCCCCAGCCGCTTGCAGCCTTCAGTTCCTTTTCCTCGTAGTTAATTTTCTTGTCGATGTCTTTCATAGTGACCTCCCGTTTCCAGTACAATATGATATCAATTTGATATCTTGATAACATTATAGCACCGTGGGAAGATTTTGTCAAGGGGGTATACAAAAAAACGGCACTCGCGTAAACGAATGCCGTTTTTTATCAGCCCTTGATCTTTTTCCTGTTTATTCTGTCAGCGACCTTGTCAGTGATCACAAACGCCGCAATGCCAAGTCCAATTCCCATAAGAATTCCCACGAGAACGTCCGTCGGGAAGTGCACGAACAGATACAGCCGCGAGAATGCGATAAGCGCCGCGATCACCAGTGCGGGGATTCCCGCTTTCTTATTATAATGGAATATCGCGACCGCTGCCGCAAACGAAACCATAGAATGCGCCGACGGAAACGAATAATCATGCGGAACCGCGATCAGCATCTGGAATGTCGGCTCCAGCCAGCAGGGACGCGCCCTCGCGACTATGTGCTTGAGCAGCAGGTTTCCGAAAAGCAGGCTCGCGAGAATTCCGCCGGCGATAGCGACGCTCGCGCGGTAACGCCTGAATATCAGGAACAACGCAGCCGCCAGCAGCCACACTGCGCCCATTTCCGTCAGCCAGGTAACCTTTGGCATCAGGAAATCCATAAACCCGCAGGAAATGTTATCGTGAATGAAATGCAGTATCGAAAAGTCGAACTGTGTGATAGGATCCATATCGTCACCTCATAAAACAAAAGCCGCTCGTTGCAGAGCGGCTCCTAAAATAGCCTTTTATCAGACCTTGACGTTAAGGACAGTACCCTTTCCGTCCGGGGAAGGCATGTTGTTGAGCATATCAGTGATAACCTCCATGCTCTGCTGATTGGCCTCCATAGTCTTTTTCATCATGCCTACGGATATGCCGTTCTGAACATTAGCCATTGCCATATTCATAGATAATGCAGCAATTTCCATCTCCATAAAAAGACCTCCTTTATACATGAACATGTCATGCTCTATTAAGGATAGTATAGCATAATAATTCCCTTTTGTCAAGAGATATCTGCGCCTGCCGCCGTTTTTTTCATTTCACGGGTGGAATGCACAAGCATATACACAGCCATAGCCAGCACGGAAAGGCACACGATAAGTCCCACAACGCTGTTCATCACCAGCCGGAAGTTGCTGTCGCCGCTGCCGAACCGCGAAGTAAGCGCATTCTGCAGCGTGAACAGCGACATCAGCGCGCCCGCGAGGTTCAGCGCCTTTGAAGCCGAAAGCACCGGGCTGTTCAGCCTGCGGAATTTCACGACATTCACCACCGAAAGCGTGAGAATATAGAACGTATACGCAGCGGTTATGTAAATAACGGAACCCGGATACGCGATAGTGTGTTCCTCAAAGATAAGCTGGGCTGCCATTACCGCCATACCGATATTCAGCAGAAACATCAGGCACGCGCACTGCTGGTAGCCCTTCAGCTCGCGACGGCGCCGCTCCTCTCCGTCAGTGCGCTGGGACTTGCGGTAGCTGCGCACCAGAAGCAGCCTTGACGCACCAAAAATAACGTAGTACCCCGCGACTGCAGCAAACCATGGCGACTTATAGAATATCGCAGCCGCCCCCTTGAAAACCGCGAAAAGCGTGCTCATCAGCAGTCCCTGATACAGCGAAAGCTCCCCGCGGAACCGGAAATCGCTGATGAAAAGGCTGGCTATCGGATTTCTGTTTGCCCAGCGCCAGACGCGGCTGCCGTGCATTTTCCGCGCAAAATAGCGGGAAATGTCCCCCAGCCCGATTATCAGCACAGCCAGCGCATATGCCGAAACAAGGTAGACCAGATATTCCAGCGACGGGAACATTCCGCGGTTATTCAGTGCGATGATGCACATGACCATCGTAGCGGGGAACAGAACAAGAATTACGCCGGGCGGCAGGACGAACATTCTTCTCAGCAGAGGAAGCAGCTTTCTGCATATTTCATTCAGCTTTTCGCGTAGCCTTTTCATCTGTTCCCTCCTCCCTGATAACCTGTTCTGCGTGTATTCTCAGCTATTACACAATTATATCACACAATTTTCAGTTTTTCAATCCCCTTGATTGTGAAAAACAAATGAAATCGCAAGTCCCGACAAACCGCATAACAGTGCGATTTGCGGGGATATTATGCGGGTACGGTTTTGCAAACAAATTACCTTAGTAAATTTAACCTAAAGTGACGGCGCAGATGTGTGAATTTATGTCAGATTAGTGAATTTACATTATAAAAAATATGTACTATAATAATAAGGCAACTAATCAATGCAGAAATAATACACAAGGAGGACAAAAGCATGATAAAAACACTCGCAGCGCAGATAAAGCAATACAAAAAAGCAACGCTGCTCACTCCCCTCTTCACTATTCTCGAAGTCGTGATGGAAGTGCTGATACCATTCGTCACAGCGTCCATCATCGATAAGGGCATAAACGGCAACGACGGCGCCGGCGACCTGCCGAAAGTTTTCATCTATGGCGGCGTTATGCTCGTCATGGCATTCATGAGCCTTGCCTTCGGCGTGCTTGCGGGAAAGTACGCGGCTAACGCTTCCGCTGGCTTTGCATGCAACCTGCGCGACGCAATGTTCGCGAATATCCAGACATTCTCGTTCTCAAACATCGACAAATTTAGCACCGCCGGACTTGTCACACGTATGACGACAGATGTCACCAACCTGCAGAATGCATTCCAGATGATAATCCGCATAGCGGTGCGCGCTCCTATAATGCTGATAAGCAGCATGGTGATGTGCATCATCATCAATCCTAAAATCAGCCTGATATTCCTCGGTGCGCTGGTGGTTCTGGGAAGCGTGCTTGCGATAATCGTCCTTAATGCCACCAAGGTTTTCGACAAGGTGTTCACAAAGTACGACGACCTCAACGCCAGCGTCCAGGAGAACATCTCCGGTATCCGCGTTGTAAAGGGCTTTGTCCGCGAGGATTATGAAAACAAGAAGTTTGTAGGCGCTTCCGGCAACCTGTACAAAATGTTCATCACGGCTGAGAAGATCATATCCTGGAACAACCCCGTCATGATGTTCGTCATCTACGCCTGCATTCTGCTGATATCATGGTTCGGCGCGCAGTTCATCGTCGGCGGGACTATGACCACCGGTGAGCTGACCTCCATGTTCAGCTATGTCATGAGCGCGCTGATGTCCCTGATGATGCTTTCCATGATCTTCGTTATGATAACGATGTCCGTTGCCAGCGCAAGACGTATCTGCGAGGTACTCAACGAAAAATCCGACATCACTAACCCCGCTGATCCCATCACTGAAATTCCCAACGGTTCCATTGATTTCGACCATGTTAGCTTCGCATACAAGCACAAAGCCGACCAGCTTAAGGAAAAGAGATCCGACATGGACGGCGGCGAGGAAGTCCTCACAGACATCGACCTGCATATCCACGCCGGTGAAACCATCGGTATCATCGGAGGCACGGGCTGCGGTAAATCCACATTCGCGAACCTCATCAGCCGCCTTTACGACGTTGACAGCGGTGAAGTCCGCGTGGGCGGCACAGACGTGCGCAAGTACGATCTGGAACTGCTCCGTGACCAGGTAGCCGTCGTGCTGCAGAAAAACGTGCTGTTCTCGGGCACTATTCTCGACAACCTCCGCTGGGGCAACGAGAATGCCACCGAGGAAGAATGCGCGGAAGCCTGCAGACTTGCCTGCGCCGATGAATTCATCGACAAGATGCCCGACGGCTACAACACTATGATCGAGCAGGGCGGCACTAACGTTTCCGGTGGACAGAAGCAGCGCCTGTGTATCGCAAGAGCGCTTCTGAAGAGCCCGAAGATACTCATTCTCGACGACTCCACCAGCGCGGTCGATACAGCCACCGACGCCAGGATACGCCAGGCGTTCGCGCAAAAGATACCCGGCACGACAAAGCTCATCATCGCCCAGCGTATCTCCAGCGTGCAGGAAGCTGACCGCATAATCGTGATGGACGACGGGCGCATTTGCGGCTTCGACACACACGAAAATCTGCTGAAGAACAACAAGATATACAGCGAGATCTACACACTCCAGACCCAGTCTGGAGGAGATTTCGACAAGCCTAACGACTAAGGGGGTGGAATTATGGCAAGAACAGTGGGAAACAAACGTCAGCCCGCTCAGCTGAACCGCAAGAACATGGATTTCAAGGTACTGAAGCGCGTGCTTGGTTATATGATGAAGCGCTATAAGTTCCGCTTTATACTCGTGCTCGTATGCATTCTGATAACTGCAATTTCCACTCTGGTTGGAATGCTGTTCATGCAGAGCCTCATCGATGACTACATCACGCCGATGCTCAATGCCGTAAACGCCGGCGGTGAAGCGGATTTCGGACCGCTGCTCGGCGCGCTGGTACGTATCGCGCTCATTTACGTGGTAGGTATCGCGGCGTCATTCACCTATAACAGACTGATGATCTACATCACCCAGGGCACCATGCGCTATATCAGAAACGATATATTCACGCACATGGAGTCCCTGCCGATAAAGTACTTTGACCAGAACGCGCACGGCGATATCATGTCGATCTACACCAACGATGTTGATACGCTCCGTCAGCTCATCAGCCAGAGTATACCGCAGATGGTGAATTCCGGCGTAACGCTGATAATCACGTTCGTCAGCATGATCGTGCTGAGCGTCCCGCTGACGATACTCACCGTTGCGATGGTCGTTGTAATGATGCTCGCAGCCGGAAAGATCGGCGGCAAATCCGCAAAGTACTTCGGCGCACAGCAGAAGGACCTCGGCAGAGTGAACGGCTACATCGAAGAGATGATGGAAGGTCAGAAGGTCGTAAAGGTCTTCAACCACGAAGAAAAGAACCTGGAAGAATTCCGCAGAATAAACGACGAACTCCGTGTTTCCGCTGATAACGCAAACAAGTTCGCGAATATCCTGATGCCTGTCAGCGCTAACCTCGGAAACATCAGCTACGTTCTCTGCGTTGCTGTCGGCGCTGTTCTCTCACTCGTCCTGGGCGCAGAGACCACCGGACTCACCATCGGCACGCTGGTGGCATTCCTGACGCTGAACAAAAGCTTTTCGCAGCCGGTCATCCAGGTCAGCCAGCAGATAAACGCAGTCGTTATGGCAATGGCTGGCGCAAAGCGTGTATTCAGCCTGCTTGACGAAAAGCCCGAGATCGACGACGGCTACGTTGAACTCGTCAATGCAAAGATCGCAGACGACGGCACCATCACCGAAAGCAAGGAACGCACCGGCGTCTGGGCATGGAAGCACCCGCACACCGCGGACGGTTCCGTAAGCTACCGCAAGCTTGAGGGAAGCGTGGTATTCGACGGCGTTGACTTCGGCTACGACGAAAAGAAAATGGTGCTCCACGACATCAAGCTGCATGCAGAACCCGGTCAGAAGATCGCGTTTGTAGGTTCCACAGGTGCCGGAAAAACCACCATCACGAACCTCATCAACCGCTTCTACGATATCCAGGACGGCAAGATACGCTACGACGACATCAACATCAACAAGATAAAGAAGGCTGACCTGCGCCGTTCACTGGGACTTGTCCTCCAGGACACTCACCTGTTTACCGGCACGGTAATGGACAATATCCGCTACGGCCGCCTTGACGCCACCGACGAGGAATGCATCGCAGCTGCGAAACTCGCGAATGCGCACAGCTTCGTAAAGCGCCTGCCCGACGGCTACAACACCATGCTGACCGGCGACGGCGCGAACCTCTCGCAGGGTCAGC
>HF989513.1:13776-17669 GCA_000432175.1 Eubacterium sp. CAG:786 | reverse complement strand
TTCTCGCAATAGCAAGAGCCGCTGTTGCAGACCCGCCCGTACTGATACTCGACGAGGCGACTTCCTCCATCGATACCAGAACCGAGCGCCTTGTGCAGGACGGCATGGATAAGCTGATGAGCGGAAGAACCACGTTCGTAATTGCCCACAGACTTTCCACTGTGCGCAACTCTGACTGCATAATGGTACTTGAACAGGGCCGCATAATCGAGCGCGGAAGCCACGACAAGCTCATCAAGGAGCAGGGACGCTACTATCAGCTCTACACCGGCAAGCCGGCTAAAAAGGCTGCTGAGTAATAAAAACTGAATAAAACAACACGGCAGGTCGCAATGATCTGCCGTGTTTCTATGCATATTAAAAATGGAGGACTTTTCAGCCCTCCATTTTTTGTGTCTGTCACATCTGCTTGCGTACCTTGATGTGTACCTCACGCAACTGCTGCTCTGTAACCTCGGTAGGCGCACCGAGGAGCAGATCCTGCGCGTTGGAGTTCAGCGGGAACGCGATTATCTCGCGAATGCTCTCTTCGCCGGTCAGCAGCATGATCATACGGTCAACACCGGGAGCCATACCAGCATGAGGAGGAGCACCGAACTTGAACGCATTGTAAAGCGCGCCGAACTTGCTTGCAACGTCCTCTTCGGTGTAGCCTGCTATCTCGAACGCCTTGATCATGATGTCGAGGTCATGGTTACGAACCGCACCGGAAGAAAGCTCAACGCCGTTGCATACGATATCGTACTGATAAGCCAGGATATCCAGCGGATCCTTGTTCAGCAGCGCGTCCAGACCACCCTGCGGCATGGAGAACGGGTTGTGTGTGAAGATGATCTTGCCGGTCTCCTCGTCCAGCTCATACATCGGGAAGTCCACGATGAAGCAGAGTTCAAAGCGGCTCTCATCGATGAGGTTCATGCGCTTTGCAACCTCTGTGCGTATCTGTCCCGCGAACTTGGGCGCATTCTTCTTGCTGTCTGCGATGAAGTACAGAACATCGCCGACTTCGAGCTCGCAGCGGGTCGCCAGTTCCCTGCGCTGGTCGTCGTTCAGGAACTTGTCGATCGGGCCGTTGTACTTGAACATTCCGTTCTCGCCCTCTTCGACCTTGAAGTAACCGAGACCCTTCATGCCGACTTCTTCAGTAGCGAACTCTTCCATGCTCTTGAAGAACGTCTTGGACTGCTTAGCCATTCCCGGAACTCTGATACCACGGACTACCTTGTTGCAGAACGGCTTGAAGTCGCTGTCAACGAACAGGTCGGAAAGTTCTCTGATGATCAGCGGGTTGCGCAGGTCAGGCTTGTCGGAACCATAGTTCAGCATAGCTTCCTTGTATGTGATGCGTCTGAACGGCGCGGGGGAAACTGCCTTGTCGGAGAACTCGGAGAATACAGCGGAGAGAACTTCCTCAGCGACTGCGAAAACGTCCTCCTGGGTAGCGAAGCTCATCTCGAAGTCCAGCTGATAGAACTCGCCCGGGGAGCGGTCTGCTCTTGCGTCCTCATCGCGGAAGCAGGGCGCGATCTGGAAGTACTTATCGAAGCCGGAAACCATGTAGATCTGCTTGAAGATCTGCGGAGCCTGGGGCAGAGCGTAGAACTTGCCGTGGTGCTTACGGCTGGGGATAAGGTAATCTCTTGCGCCCTCGGGGGAAGACGTGGACAGGATAGGCGTCTGGAGCTCCAGGAAGCCCATGCTGCTCATCTTGTTGCGCAGGAAGCTGATTATCTTGGAACGCATAACGATATTGTCATGCATCTTCTTGTTTCTCAGGTCGAGATAGCGGTACTTCAGGCGAACGTCCTCGCGGGTCTCGCGGGAAGTTGCCACCTCGAACGGCAGCTGCTCAGTCACCTTGCCCAGAATGCGTACTTCCTCAGCCTCGATCTCTACAGTACCGGTTTCGATCTTGTCGTTGTAGGTGCTCTCGTCGCGCTTTAATACAGTACCGGCAATGGAAACTGCGCACTCCTTGTGGATACCCTCCAGCAGAGCCTCGTTGTGGAACACGACCTGTACCACGCCGTAATGATCGCGCAGGTCGATGAACATGATTCCACCGTGGTCGCGGATATTCTCTACCCAGCCGGCAGCCCTTACTTTCTTGCCTATATCGTTCTCAGTCACCGCATTGCAGTATTGTGTGCGGTATTCGTTTTCTCTGAACAAAACTTTCAATCCTTTCAACTATAAATTATCACCCGCCAGCATGACGGAAAAATCACTTATCTGCAGTCACAACGATTATGACCGGCATTGTTATGCCGCATTATATCACAGCCTTTCGGCGCAGTACCTCCGCGCCACATAATTCAACAATTTATTATATCACTAAAATGCGGAATTGTCAATATTTTATACGGTATCATCGCAAATTTTGCTGGATTACATCAAAAAGGCGCCCCGACCGGAGCGCCTTTATAATTATTTTCAGCCGAAAACATACATGCCGAACTTATCGTCAATGGTGAAAACATCGAAATCCAAGCTGCAGCTGATGCCGTATTCCGTGCCGTCGCGCATTACAAGTACGCCGTCCACTGGTTCGTTTTTCATCACCGGAACATCGAATTTGTAATTCAGCCGCGCCCCGTTCATCGGAATAACGCGCCCGTTGACCTCGATGTGTTCCATGATCCCCGTGGGCACCATGTTCCCCAGCATGAACACAGCCGCAATCGCCATGAACGCCGCGACTATTCCCGAAGCCAGCAGGGATACTCTTGCTTTTCTGTTCATAATTACCTCCATCTCATTAATTCCAACCGCGCCGTGCATTCAACCATTGTCACGGCTTCTGTAATTATTATAGCATATTTTGTCATAATGTCAATTACATAACAGTTACGAACTGGTTACAATTTGGTTACAAATGTTGTATAACATAAGTTGTCCAGAAAAACAAAAGGGAACCGCCCCACGGGCAGCTCCCTTAAGCTTATTTCATTGAACCATCGCCACCCATAAGGCGCGTCAGTTCCTCTATCCTCTCGATGGGGAACGGCGGCTCGCACAGGGGCTTTAACGCAATACTCATCAGTTTCATCGGGTTATCGTCGGCTGCCACGCGGTTGCTGGAAAGCGCGCCGCAGCGCCGGCAGCGGTGTATCACCGCGCACTCGCCGTTTTTCCGCACCCACAGCGCGATGGCGTCCATTATGCCACCGCAGTCGGAAGCACGGTCCCCCGGCTCGATATCGACATGCAGGCTCGTCAGGCAGTTCGGGCAGTGATTTCTGTGCGCGCTGCCAGCGCCCCCGGGCACTATCGTCCTGCCGCAGACTCGGCATGTGAATACTTCATTGCACGGATGAGTCTTGTAATATCCCTTTTCGTATTGCTTACGCTTGTTTTCACGGTTCATATTGTCCTCCTGGGTCGTTCAAAGCACTTCGTTTCGTCAGTTACCTGTGAACGCCGGGAGGAATGCTGTCCGCAAACCTCCCGGTCAGCGAACAATCTCCGATGTAAAGTCAGTCAAACAATTCTCCTTATAAATCAGACATTTACGCCATATCCGCGGCAGATGGCCTCAAGACCACCCTGATAACCTGCGCCCACCGCGTTGAACTTCCACTCGCCGTTGTGACGGTACAGCTCTGCGATTATCAGCGCCGTTTCGATTGAAAAGTCCTCGCTGAGGTCATAGCGGATAAGCTCCTCCTTGGTTTCAGGGTTATACACCCTGATGAACGCATTGCGCACCTGACCGAAGTTCTGGTTGCGTGCGTCCGCGTCGTAAATAGTTACCGCAAATGCGATCCTGCTGATGTTCTGCGGAACAAGGCTGAGATCGATTTTTATAGTTTCATCATCGCCGTCGCCTGCACCGTCGCGGTTATCGCCGGTGTGCTCCACCGAACCGGAAGCGTGCTTCAGATTTCCATAGA
>HF989513.1:13116-13648 GCA_000432175.1 Eubacterium sp. CAG:786 | reverse complement strand
GCACTTCCCATCCAAGACCTGCGTTGATCTTCGTCAGACCAGGATTGCTCTTTGTGAGTTCCACTTTCTGTCCCTTAACAAGATTAACCATAACAAAAACCTCTCTTTCAGAATTGCTATTTTCGGGTTTCCCCGGGAATTACTCGCTGACTGGTTTTCCCTCGCGCGCCAGTCTTTCGCGCTCTGCCTGCGGGAGCCTGAGATAACTCGGCATGAGCGCTGCAGGGTCGATCTGTTCCTTTCCCTGCGCCGCGAAGCACACACCGCTGCCGCGCTGATAGCGCAGCGTATATGGCGCAAGTTCGTACCTCTGCCCTGTCGCCTTATGCGCAAGTTCCGCACCGTCGCCTGCAAGAATTATCCTGCCGGACATGCCGGAAAGTTCCTGCGCAAGGTCCTCAAGGCGTATCGCGCGGTCTGCGCACATTCTCGTGATGACGCCGCCCTCGCTGCGGAATATCGCGTTATAAACCTGTCCGCAGCGCGCGTCCATACAGCAGACTATCGTGCCGTCGATGCCGGGGAAATTATA
>HF989513.1:5661-13108 GCA_000432175.1 Eubacterium sp. CAG:786 | reverse complement strand
TCGATGCCGGGGAAATTATACGCGATGGCTTCCAGAGAGGAAACGGCAACGCATTTCTTCCCGGCGCCGAAGCACATTCCCTTGACGGTGGAAACGCCGATACGCAGCCCCGTGAACGAACCGGGACCCACCGTAACAGCCGCTGCGTCGATATCGTCGATAGTCACGCCTGCGCATTTCATCATGCTTTCCACCATCGGCAGGAGCGTCTGGGAATGCGTATGCTTCGTATTGAGGAACTGCTCCGCGATTATCCTGCCGCTGTCGTCCATGAGGGCGCAGCCGGCGCTTATTGCGGAACTGTCTATTCCTAAAATCATGATCTCACTTCCTTTTCACCCGCGGGAACGTCACAGATACCGCTTGTTATCCAGTTCGTCCCAGAACGGCTTAAGACCGTGGTTTTCCATGTAGAGCGGGAATGTCGTGCTGTTGTCGGCGGAAATGCGCGCCCCTGTCCAGAGCGCATTGCATGCCCCGCAGACGCGCACCGTTTCACCGGTCCGCTTCACATCGGCGCGGAACACTTCCCCGCCGCATATCGGGCAGACGATATGCCCGCTGACCTTTATGCGCCGCTCGTTCTCGCCGGATTTCTCGATGCGTATTTTCAGTACCGTGCGGGAAGCGTCCCCGGACAGTTCCTGCCCGATGCCCTCGATGTTCTCGCTCCATTCTGCTGCGATTATTCCCCCGCGGTCGAGGTAATCAAAGAACCCGATCGCGTACAGGTCGTCGTAGCTGTCAATGCGGTATAAATCGAAATGGAACAGCGGTATTCTCCCCTCGGGGTACTCATTCACCAGCGCGAATGTCGGGCTTGTGACGGGGTCGTTGATCCCCAGCGCTGCCGCAAGTCCCTTTGTGAACGTGGTCTTGCCCGCGCCCATGTCGCCCTCGTACAGAATGATGTCCCCTGCCCTCAGCTGCGAAGCCACCTCAGCGGCTATACGCGCGGTGTCCTCGGGGCTGCGGGAAATGTATTCAGCGTATTCTTCCATCAGAACAGACCAGTTATCTTTCCGTCAGCGTCAACGTCGATGTTATCGGCAGCGGGGACTTTCGGCAGACCCGGCATTACCATAACGTCGCCGGTGTAAACTACCACGAACCCGGCGCCCGCGGAAGCCCTGACGTCGCTGACTGTTATGGTGAAATGCTCCGGCTTGCCAAGCTTGGCGGGGTCGTCGGACAGCGAGTACTGCGTCTTTGCAACGCACACCGGAACTCTGTCCAGACCGAGCGCTTCTATCTCCTTGAGCGCCTTTGCAGCCTTGGGTGTGAAGTTCACGCCGTCTGCGCGGTAGATCTCCTTTGCGATGATGTCGAGCTTCTCTCTGACGGTGAGTTTCTCATCGTACAGGGGCTTGTATTCGCTCCTGGTGCTCTCGATGGTCCCGACAACTGCGTCTGCAAGCTCAATGCCGCCTTCTCCGCCCTTAAGGAACACGTCGGAGAACGCCACCTTTGCGCCGTGCTTCTCGCAGTAATCCTTAACGACTGCTATCTCAGCGTCGGTATCGGTGTAGAAATGGTTTATCGCAACAACGACCGGCACGCCGAACTTCTTGAGGTTCTCGATGTGCACGCCGAGATTAACGATGCCCTTTTCGAGCGCTTCCACGTTCTCCTTGGTGAGGTCGGGCTTTGCAACGCCTCCGTTGTACTTCAGCGCGCGGATAGTGGCTACCAGCACGGTGCAGTCAGGCTTGAGCCCGGCGCAGCGGCACTTGATGTCAAAGAACTTCTCAGCTCCGAGGTCAGAGCCGAAGCCGGCTTCAGTGATGGTGTAATCAGCAAGCTTCATCGCAAGCTTTGTCGCCCTCACGGAATTGCAGCCGTGTGCAATATTCGCGAACGGGCCACCGTGGATAAGCGCGGGGTTGCCCTCGAGGGTCTGTACGAGGTTCGGGTTGATCGCGTCCTTGAGAAGCGCGGTCATAGCGCCGACTGCGTGCAGGTCGCGTGCGAAAACCGGCTCCCCGGAATATGTGTAAGCTACCAGTATATTTCCAAGGCGCTCCTTTAAGTCCTCAAGGTCGGAAGCAAGGCAGAGTATCGCCATTATCTCGCTCGCAACGGTGATCTGGAAATGATCCTCGCGGGGGATTCCGTTGACCTTGCCGCCCATGCCGATAACGCAGTTGCGCAGCGCCCTGTCGTTCATATCGAGAACGCGCTTGAAGAGAATTCTGCGTACGTCGATGCCGAGTGCGTTTCCCTGCTGAATGTGGTTATCCATGAGGGCTGCGAGCAGGTTGTTTGCAGCAGTGATGGCGTGCATATCCCCCGTGAAGTGCAGGTTGATGTCCTCCATCGGCACCACCTGGGAATAACCGCCGCCTGCAGCGCCGCCCTTGATGCCGAACACCGGTCCGAGGGACGGCTCGCGCAGGGCAAGGATAGCCTTTCTGCCGGTCTTGTTCATGGCTTCGCACAGGCCAACGGAAGTCGTGGTCTTGCCCTCGCCTGCCGGGGTAGGATTGGGGGGGGGTCGAAGTAACTGCTTGGCGGTCACAAGTATCAGCTTTCCGTCCGGCTTGTCGGCAAGTCTGTTGAACAGCTTCTGGGACAGCTTTGCCTTGTAGTGCCCATAGGGCTCTGTCTCATCTTCGTCAATGCCGAGATTTGCAGCGATCTCGGTGATCTTCTTCATTTTCGCCTGCTGTGCGATCTCAATATCTGTGAGCATGTTATATCCTCCGTTTTCAGATGAGTGTTATCTGGTCTATGTCTTCGTCCGTTGCCGTTCCCGCTGAGGGAATGGACTTTATGCGCAGCGCCTCGATATCCTTTACGCCACTCTGTTCTGCGGGATAAGCGCCCGCAAGTTCCGCTTTGGTCAGGCGCATTACCTGCACGCCCTGGGTGTCACGCGCAGCCTTGGGTAGCACAAGCGCCGTGTTGAACGTCAGCGCCTTGCCCGCAGTGGATTTCAGCACGAAATCCGCGTCGCCCCTTATCAGGAATATCCCCACAAGCTCCGACAGGTCGGAGTATGCGCCGGAAAGCTTCCTGCGGCGCGTCTTTGTCTCATAGCTGGAAAGCGGCACCTTCGCGCACTTTCCGTTGCGGAAGAACATCACGAGAGTTTCGCTGTAATCCTCCGTCACTGCCATGAAGCGAATGCTCTCGCCGTCGTCGAAGCCAAGCTTTGCGGGGACGTAATCCCCCATCGTACTCGCCTTTGTTTCGTCGAAATCAGCGCAGCGCGTCTTGTAGACCTGGTGCCTGTCCGTGAAGAACAGAAGTTCCGCGCCGCCGTTTACTTCGCCGGAATAGATTATCTCGTCGTTTTCTTTCAGCTTATGCTGATTGCTCATGCGCAGCGACTGCGGGGTTATCTTCTTGAAATACCCCTCCCTTGTGAGGAATATGTTCACCGGACCGTACTTCACAGGCTCCTCGACGTCGGCTGCAGACTCCTCCACGTCGTACAGGAACATCGTGCGGCGCGGCTGCCCGTATTTCTTGGAAATATCGCGGAGTTCCCCGATTATCAGCTTGTTCACGCGGTTGTCGCTGCCGAGGATATCCTCCATGTCCGCTATCTCTTTTTCAAGGTCGGCGGTTTCCTGGGTGCGCTTGAGGATATATTCGCGGTTGATGTGGCGCAGCTTTATTTCTGCGACGTACTCAGCCTGCACCTCGTCGATGCCGAAGCCTATCATCAGGTTCGGCACTACCTCGGCTTCCTCATCGGTCTCGCGGATAAGTTTTATCGCATAGTCGATGTCAAGAAGTATCTTCTTCAGACCGTTTAACAGGTGCAGCTTCTCTTTCTTCTTTTTGAGGTCGAACGCCACGCGGCGCTTTACACAGTCGCGGCGGAATATCGTCCACTCGTTCAGTATCTCGTAAACGCCCATTACGCGCGGAGTTCCGTTTATCAGCACGTTGAAGTTGCAGTTGAAATTATCCTGCAGCGGGGTAAGTCTGAACAGCTTGTTCATTACTGCGTCGGGGTCCTGACCCTTTTTCAGGTCGAATGCAAGGCGAAGTCCCGACAAGTCCGTTTCATCGCGGACGTCGGATATCTCCCTGACCTTTCCGTCCTTGACGAGTTCCACCACCTTGTCGATTATCGCTTCGATAGTGGTGGTCGGGGGTATCTGCGTTACCTCGATGCAACGCGCGTCCGGGTCGTAGTTGTACACCGCGCGGACTTTCACCGCACCCGTACCGGTGCGATAGATCTTGTTCATCTCGGCTTCGTCGTAAACGATGTAGCCTCCCCCGGGGAAATCAGGGCCTTTAAGCGTGGAAAGCGCGTTGTGCTCCGGGTCTTTCATCAGTGCGATGGTAGTCTCGCATATCTCGCTGAGGTTGAACGAGCAGATGTTGCTTGCCATGGAAACTGCCAGACCGAAATTACTGTTAACCAGCACTGCCGGGTATCTCACCGGGAAAAGGCTCGGCTCCAGCATGGTGTTGTCGTAATTGGGCACCATGTCCACGGCGTCCTTGTCTATCTCTGCGAAAAGTTCGCCGCTTATCGGCTCCAGCTTTGCTTCGGTGTATCGCGAAGCCGCGTACGCCATATCGCGGGAATACGCCTTGCCGAAGTTGCCCTTGCTGTCAACATAGGGGTGCAGGAGCGCTTCGTTTCCGCGCGCAAGGCGCACCATTGTCTCATATATCGCAGCGTCGCCGTGGGGGTTCAGCCTCATGGTCTGACCTACGATATTCGCGGATTTCGTACGGTTTCCCGTCAGAAGTCCCATTTTATACATGGTATAGAGCAGCTTGCGGTGCGACGGCTTGAAGCCGTCTATCTCCGGCAGCGCGCGGCTGACGATAACGCTCATCGCATAGGGCATGTAGTTTTCTTCCAGGGTGCTTACGATGTCCTTCTGCTCGACTATTCCGCTGCCCTCGATGTAAGCCCCAGCTATCGGGGAACTGAACCTCCTGGGCTGCTTCTTTGGAGTGTTTTTCTTCAAATCTATCTTCCTTTATCGTGGAATTAACTGATATCAGCGGCGGCAAGGTATTTGCTGCCGTTTTCCTTGATGAAGCGCTTGCGCCCCTCAAGGTCGTTGCCGAGAAGCACGTCGAACATCTCGCGGGTGGCTTCCACGTCGGTGGGATTGACCTTTATCAGACGGCGCGTTTCCGGGTTCATGGTGGTGAGGCTCATCATGTCGGGGTCGTTCTCACCAAGACCTTTGCTTCGCTGAATGGTGTACTTTGCGTCGCCTATCATGCCGAGTATCTTCGTCTTTTCAAGCTCGGTGTAGGCGAAATAGGTGCGCTCCTTCGTGGTTATCTCATACAGCGGGGACTCCGCAATGTAGACATAGCCCTTTTCAATGAGCGTGGGGCAAAGCTCCTGTATCATCGTGAGGATGAGCGTGCGTATCTGGAAGCCGTCCTCGTCGGCATCGGTACAGATAACTATCTTGTTCCAGCGCAGATTGTCAAGGTTGAACGTGGAAAGCTGCTTGTTCGCCTTTGTCTTGACCTCCACGCCGCAGCCCAGCACCTTTATCAGGTTGGTGATTATCTCGCTCTTGAATATCTTGTCGTAGCTTGCCTTCAGGCAGTTGAGTATCTTACCCCTTACCGGAATGACCGCCTGGAATTCCGCGTCGCGCGCGAGTTTTACTGAACCCAGCGCCGAATCACCCTCCACGATGTAGACCTCGCGCCGGGAAACGTCCTTGCTGCGGCAGTCCACGAACTTGTCTATGCGGTTGGTGAGGTCGATGGTTCCTGTGAGCTTCTGCAGAGTGCTCTGGCGCACCTTGTCGGCATTCTCGCGGGAACGCTTGTTTATCAGCACCTGGGTGCCTATCTTTACGGCTTCGTCGGGGTTCTCAAGGAAGTAGACTTCAAGCTGATGCTTCAGCCATTCAGTCATCGCTTCGGTAATGAACTCGTTGGTGACGGCCTTTTTCGTCTGGTTCTCGTAGCTTGCCTGGGTCGAGAAATTGTTTGAAATGAACACCAGGCAGTCCTCAACGTCCTCCCATTTGATGCTCTTTTCGCCCTTGTTGTACTTGTTCCCGTTTTTAAGGTAGCCGTCTATCTGGGACAGAAACGCCTTCTGCAGGGCTTTCTGCGGGCTTCCTCCGTGTTCCAGCCAGCTGGAGTTGTGATAGTGCTCGATGAACTGGACTTCCTTGCTGAATGTGAATGCGACATTCATTTTCAACTTGTATTCGTCCTTGTCCTCGCGGTCGCGGCCCTGGCGCTCGGCAGTCCAGTGCTGGGGAGTTGTCAGCGATTTATCGCCGACTACTTCCAGCAGGTAGTCGCTGATGCCGTTTTCATAGCAGAATATCTGCTCGGTGAATGTTCCGTCCTCGTGCTCGTCTTTCAGCACAAGTTCCACGCCGTCGTTGACTACAGCCTGCCTGCGCAGGATATCAGCGAGGTAATCGGCGCCTACGTTTATATCCGTAAACACCTCGAGGTCCGGCTTCCAGTGTATCTTTGTGCCGGTGGTGCCGTCGCCGCGGGACTTCTTGAACCCGCGCTCGTCCTGGGTGACATTGAAGCCCTTTTCAAAGCGCAGGGAGTAATTCCACTGCCCTCTGTGGCTCTCGACTTCCATATATTCGCTTGCAAACTGCGTCGCGCACAGACCAAGACCGTTAAGTCCCAGGGCAAAGGAGTAGTTTCCCCCGGAATTGTTGTTATATTTGCTTCCCGCATACAGCGTGCAGAATGCAAGCTCCCAGTTGTACTTATCCTCAGCCTTGTTGAAATCAATCGGGATACCGCGTCCATAGTCCTCGACGGTTATGGACTTATCGGCGTGCAGCGTAATGATTATGCGCTTTCCGTAGCCCTCGCGCGCCTCGTCGATGGAGTTTGAGATTATCTCAAAAACCGAGTGACGGCAGCCGTCCACGCTGTCCGAACCGAAGATAACGCCCGGACGCAGGCGCACCTGGTCAGGACCTTTCAGCGACACAAGGTCGTTGTAATTGTTTTCCTTTGGCATTTATGCATCTCCTGTTTACCGCAGTAATGCCGCAAATGGGCATAAAACTGCATTATCTTATTTAGTATATCACAAATCCAGGAAAAATGCAAGCACAAAGTTTACGCCGATTGACAAACGCGCCGGTTCATTGTATAATTACAATAATGAACACACAAAAGGAGAAGAAAAATGAATAAGGCACTGATTTTCGACCTTGACGGCACCCTCTGGGACAGTTCTGAAAGCGTATGCGCTTCGTGGAACATCGTTTTCCGCAGGTACCCTGAAATAAGCAGGGTGCTCACCCCCGCCGACACCCGCAGCTACATGGGGAAAACGCTGGACCAGATATTCCCGCTTGCGCTGCCGGACGCCCCGGACGAACTGCGCCGGAAAGTGCTCCGGGAGTGCGTGATATACGAGCTGGAATACATCGCTCAACATGGCGGGGTACTCTACCCCAGGCTCCGCGAAACGCTGGAAACGCTCAAGAAAACATACACGCTGATAATA
>HF989513.1:0-5496 GCA_000432175.1 Eubacterium sp. CAG:786 | reverse complement strand
AAACAATATCGACAAGGCGGTATACATCGGCGACACCCAGGGCGACCTTGATTCCGCGGACTTTGCGGGAGTTCCGTTCATACGCGCGGCGTATGGTTTCGGTCAGATGAACCGTCCGGTGCCGGAAATACGCGAGTTCTGCGAGCTCCCTGAAAAAGCGGCAGAAATGCTCTGATTTACTCAAATTATCAAGACAAAAGCCCTCCTTTACGCTATAATGTAATTGTAAGCTTACGTATATGACTTATATCAGATGTAAGGCATTATACTAATTCCAAATACACAAAATATGCACAACCGAAACATGGCTCTGGAATTAGTATCAACCGCAGCGTTTTCGCGAAGCGATAATGCGTATACTTGATGTATTTCAAGGTTTGGTAACGCAACAGATGATATAAGTCATAGAAATCTGCCGTGAAGGAGGTTTTTAGAGGTTACCTTACACTAAACCGAAAGGGGAACCGACATGGACGCCGACAAGCTGAATTCGCTCACAGCCGCGCTGGAATACATCGAACATGACCTGTCTGGTGAATTCTCGCAGGAACAATGCGCCAAAGCCGCCTGCTGCTCGCTTTCCGGGCTGCAGAAGCTGTTCCGCAGCGTGTTCAACAAAAGCGTCGGGGATTACGTCACGCGCCGGCGGCTCACCGCAGCAGCCCGTGAACTCCAGCAGACTGACCGCACCGCGCTGGATATCGCGCTGGAATTCGGCTGGGGCAGCGCGGAAGCTTTCACACGGGCGTTTTCCCGCGTGTGGGGCGTTACTCCGTCTGAATACCGCAGGAGCTGGCGCTTTTCCGGTCTGTGTCCGCGTCTGGATTTCCCCAGGCACTTTATGCGTGAAGGAGAGCTTATCATGACGAACAAATACGATATTTCCGAGCTTTACGATTATATCCGCTCAAAACAGGGGACTTACGCACTCAGCTTTGACACCTCGCATCTCATGGAGATAAACGATAGCTTAGGGCACGAAGCCGGCGACAAGGTCATCCTGGAATGCCTGCACCGAATTGACCGCGAATGCACCGACGGCATGATGATGTTCCGCATAGGCGGCGATGAATTCGTGATGATGACCGGGCTTTCAGACAAATCGGCCGTGGAAGCGCTTGCGAAAAGGGTACTCTCGCACAATGGCGAATGCGTTCTCCACAACGGCGCTGAAATCCCCGTGAACATGCGCGCAGGCGCCGTGCTGCTCAAATCAGGGAAACTCAGCTACAGCGAGCTTTTTGCAGAACTCGTCAGCGCACCGTCAGACGTCCCCGGGAAAGTTAAATTCTAATTAGGAATTCGGAATGCGGAATTCGGAATTGCGGTGTCTGCTTCGCAGACATATTTTAAAAACTTTGAATATGAACAGCACAGGGCGAAGAACCACTTTCGCCCTGTGTATTTTATAGAAAGTCTTTTGCCGCAAAGCGGGATACAATAATTCCGAATTCCGCATTACGAATTCCGAATTGATTTCAGTCTGCGTAGTCTGAACCGTATTCGCGGACTTCCAGCGCATTTATCGCTGCCACTGCGTCCCAGTAGAAATGCTCCTCACCGATACGCTCGCGGAAGCCGGCTCTGTCCATCATCTCGCTTACGGCAGTCTGTACGCCGGTGAAAGATATCTGGGTGCCCTTTTCGCGAAGCACTTTGTAAAGCCGCTCAAGCTCAGACAGAGAGATATCGTCTGCGGTAGGCACGCCGCGCATCGACAGGATTATCTGCGGATTTCCCGCCAGCGCTTCAAGCTGGTTTATCAGCTTTTCCTGGGTGCCGAAGAACAGCGGGCCGGAAACATATACCACCTTGAATTCCTCGTGGTGCCCTGAATGTACCTTGCCCTTAAGCTTGTCCTCGTCGATATCGCTGGAAGTAACGCGGAGCTCGCTGCTCTTTACAACGAACACTACCATTGCAGCGACAACGCCGATGACGATGGCAACGGTCAGGTCGAATACCACAGTGGAAACCATAGTCAGCACATACTGCAGGATAGAGGACTTGAACTTCTTTCTGAAAATGCTCTTGATAGCAGCCCAGTCATTCATTCTGAAAGCAGTAACCATCAGCACGCCAGCCAGCGCCGCCATCGGGATACGGCTCATTACGCCGCCCAGCAGGAACATCGAAAGTATCAGCACAACAGAGTGGAACACGCTGACAAGTCTTGTCTGTCCACCGGACTTGATCGCAACCGAGGTTCTCGCGATAGCAGCAGTCGCCGGAACTCCACCCAGAAGCGGGATTATCATGTTGCCGATGCCCTGCGCCACCAGCTCGCGTGCCGATTCCCGGCCCCCCCAGCCCCCGGCTGGCGTAAAGCCGCTCGCCCTTCATCTTGCCGGCGCTGGCACCGCAGAGGAGGCTCTCTATCATTCCCAGGGCGGCAATGGAAACCGCGGGCATGATAAGGCTGGTGATATTCGCGAGGTCAAAGCCCTTGCGAATTATGCTGTCGTCAGTGATAAGGCTGCTGGGAATAGCGCCGACTTCTGCGACGGTCCCCTGCTCGAAGAATACCATGTTGACGATGAGCGCAACGATTATTCCCACCAGCGAAGATGGAACTACCGCGTTCCACTTTTTCGGGTATACCACCATTATCAGCACGACCAGTCCGCCGAACATGACTGCCCACCAGTTCGGTCCAAAGCTGCCGGTACCGCTGAAATAGGAACCTATCTTTTCGATCTGGTTCTCACCCACGGAATGAGTTCCGAAGAAATTGTCGATCTGACCCAGCGCAATGATTATCGCGATACCCGAGGTAAATCCGGTGATGACCGGCGCGGGGAGATAGCTTACCAGCTTGCCGACCCTGCATACAGCCGCAATAATGAGTATCGCGCCGGAGAGAAATCCCGCAGTCAGCACGCCGGTTATGCCGAACTTAGCAGAAACGGACAGCAGTATCGCCGCCATAGCGCCGGTAGGTCCGGAGATCTGGTAGGACGCACCGGACAGCACGCCGATAACGATACCCGCTACGATAGCCGTCACAAGTCCTGACGCTGCGTCCGCACCGGAACTTACGCCGAATGCCAGCGCCAGCGGGAGCGCTACTGCCGCTACCGTGAGTCCTGCCATGAGGTCCTGGGTCAGCTTTTTGCCGTTGTAGCCCCGAAATTCCGTTTTCAGGTCGCTGATGTACTTTTTAAACATTTTTTGCCTTCCTTTTGTTCTTTCTGTCTTTTTGTATACCAAACGAATATAATTATACGCCTGTTTGCCGAAACTGTCAATAAGCACTAATCACATAGTTTTATGCACTTATCCGACGGATTTTGTGTAATTCGCAGCCGATGAGATTTTCCTCTTATTCAATAAGCAGTGAAAAAAGCTATTGCAAAATGTCCGGAAATATGTTAAAATGATATTGTGCTGTTTTCAGCAACTGAAACCGAAAGGAAGCATTAGCTTGGAACTCAACATAGTGCTGGTGGAACCGCAGATACCGCAGAACACCGGCAACATCGCACGCACCTGTGCCGTCACCGGCGCAAGGCTGCACCTCATAAAGCCGATGGGCTTCACCCCGGACGACAAACAGCTGAAGCGCGCCGGGCTGGATTACTGGCACTACCTTGACATCACATATTACGACGGGCTGGACGATTTCTTCGCGCGCAACGACGGGGAGTATTTCTTCTTTTCGACAAAGGCAGAGAACACTTACAGCGACGTCGGCTACCCCGACAGGAGCTTCCTTTTCTTCGGCAGGGAGGACGCCGGTCTGCCTGAAAGGCTGCTGTTTGAGAACAAAAGGCGCTGTGTGCGCATTCCCATGCGGGAAACGCTGCGCAGCCTGAACCTTTCAAACAGCGTCGCGATAGGCGTCTACGAGGTGCTCAGGCAATGGAACTTCCCCGAACTGCAGAACAAGGGCAGGCTTAGGGAATTTGACTGGAACAACGCGGATTGACCGCAAAAAAGGAGTAAATTATGGACAACACGATAAGAATAATCACCGACAGCGGCTGCGACATCTCCAAGGAAAACGAGGAACTTTACAAGGACATTCTGGTGGTAATACCGTTCATGGTGACCATTCAGGGCAAAAGCTACGTTGACAGGCAGGATCTCCAGCTCGACGAGTTCTACAAGGTGCTCAAGGAGCAGCAGGAAATCCCGAAGCACTCGCAGATAACAGCTATCCAGTTTGAGGACAAGTACCGCGAACTGTACGATCAGGGCGTCCGCACCATCATCGTTGACGTTATCAACGCTGCCGGCTCGCAGACTTTTTCAAATTCCGTTCTCGCAAAGCAGAATGTAGCCGAGGAACTCAAGGATCTCACCATCTACAATGTTGACTCCCAGAACTACACGCTCGCTTACGGCTACCCCGTCATCGAAGCATGCAAGAAGCTGCAGGCCGGTCAGTCCGCGGAGAGCGTTGCCGCTTACCTCGACGACTGGGGCAGGCATTCCGACGCGTACATAGTCGGCTTTGACCTGCGCCATATGAAGAAATCCGGCAGAATAAGCGCCGCTGCAAGCTTCCTCGGCGAACTCATGGGGCTCAAGCCGCTCATCTACCTCGGCGGCGCAAAGACCGAAGTTATACGCAAGGCGCGCGGTGAAAAGGCTATCATCGACGCAGCAGTTGAGACCATCGCTTCCAGAATTATCCCCGAGACCCCGTGGTGCGTTGTGACCACTACCCGTCCAGACTGCGAAAAGGAATTCATCGACAAGATGACAAAGAAGCTCGGTTACGGTCCCGCTATGGTGGAGAAAACCGGCGTGGTCGTTGCCTGCAACGCTGGTCCCGAGATGATAGGCGTACTCACAAGAGGTCAGGAGCACCCGGCGAAGGACTGATTTTCACCAAACTTTTACAAAAGAACTATTGCAAAATATATAACTTTGTGGTATAATGCGTTTAAAGGGAAAAGTTCCCTTTACGTTCTGATAATTGAAAGGAGTTTTACCATGAGCTTTTTTGACGATGTTATCAATACCACTAAATCCGCAGCTGCAACCGCAGGCAAAAAGACCGACGAGGCAGTAAGATTCACCAAGCTGAAGATAAAGGAGTCCCAAACCACCGGCGATATCAAGGCGCATTTTGAGAAACTGGGTCAGATGGCTTACGAAATGAACAAGGCTGAGAACCCTGATTCCGCGCTGTTCGACGCTGAGATAGAAGAGATCGACAAGCTCTATGAGAAGCTTTCTGAGATCAACCTGCTGCTTGACGATCTCCGTCAGGAAGTAACATGCACGGCATGCGGCGCAAAGACCAAGAGCGATAATTCATTCTGCCCCAAGTGCGGCGCAAAGCTCCCCGAGAAGCCCGCTCCCGTTGAGGAAGCCGCTGAGGAAGCGGCAGAAGAAGTGACCGCTGAACCCGCAGCAGAGGAAAAGAAGGACGAAGAAACCAAGTGATCCTTCCAAAGCATAACACAAACCGGCAGCTTTTCGGGCTGCCGGTTTTCTTTTTTAATCAGCGTTTCCCTAGGGATACGCTGATTAAAGCGCAGCGTA
>HF989512.1:18520-23012 GCA_000432175.1 Eubacterium sp. CAG:786 | reverse complement strand
CGGCGCTGGCTCAGCGGAAGATATACTGCGGCAGGTGATGGACAGCGTGCCTGTCCCCACCGAGGGCTGATATGGAACTGCTGGTGATGGCGGCGATACTTGCCGCAGTGCTTATCGGGCAGTATTTTCTGTACCAGCGCCAGGGGCAGAAACGCCTGAACTACACCCTGACCCTGAAACGCAGCGACAGCGCTGAAATAGCTGCGGGCACCGGGATTATCCTTGAAGCGTTTGAAGATGAAGAACTGGAACTTATCGAGGAAATAGACAACGCAAAGCCGCTCCCGCTGCCATGGGTGCGCACTGAAATAAGCTGCTCGCGATGGCTGACGTTCCACGGCTGCAGGGATACCAACGCAAAGGACGACGGGCAAAAGGGGCTCATTTCCGGTATTTTCACCCTGAGAGGCAGGCAGAAGTGCCGGCGCACCTGGCGCATAAAATGCGAGAAGCGTGGTGTATTCACAATCGACGACGTGTCAGTCACCGTCAGCGACCTGTTCGGTCTGGTGAGGAATTCCCGCGTGATAAAGCTGGACCAGCAGCTCAGGATACTCCCGATACCCGCAGAGATAGAGCCTGCGGAAATGTCCGGCGACGCGTTCATCGGCGATATTCCGGTGCGCAGGTTCGTCCTGCCGGACCCGTTTGTGATCAGCGGTGCGCGCGAATACACCGGCCGTGAGCCGATGAATCGTATCCACTGGGCACAGAGCGCACGCAGCGGTTCGCTGATGGTGTACTGCAACGAATTCACCACCGAGCGCCGGGTGATGATACTCCTGAATATCCAGAGAAGCTACCACGGTGAAAAGCAGCAGATGAGCCTGCCGACGATGGAAGCGCTGATAAAGGGCGCTGCATTCACACTGGAGCAATGCGCCGAGAGCCATACGGAATGCGCGCTAGCGGTGAATTCCCCGCAGCCCGTGCCGCCTGTTACAGGCGAGGGTTACGAGCACCGAATGAACGCGCTGCGCGAACTCGCTGAACTCTCCGGCGAATGCGGAGAGCACATCGACGATTTCATTTCCGGGCTGAATTTCAACGATTTCACCGACGTGGTATTCATCAGCAGCTTTCTCGACGACAAGTGCGCCGACGTCCTGCGGGAATTGTCCGGGAGAGGAGTGTGCATTTCAATAATGAGCACGGAGATAGAAAACACGGACATATGCGAGGTACAGCATATCCACAAGAAAAACTACCGGTGATTGACAAGCCGTGAATATGGTTGTATAATCACTATATAAGCTTAATTTAAACAAAAGAAAGGGTCATTATGTCAGAAGCATCACTAACAATGGACAGCATCGAACAGACCCACGCACTGTTCGGCGACCTTGACTGCAACGTGAATACCATACAGAAAGCGTTCGGCGTGACGATATTCAGCCGCGGCAGCGACGTAAAGATATCCGGCGACGACGAAAAGGCGGTGGACTCCGCAAAGCGCTGTCTGGAGTCGCTTTCGAGAATGTTCCGCAAGGGCGACCCGATAAACGACCAGAACGTGCGCTACGTCATTTCCCTCGTGAATGAAGGCTCCGAGGGCGAAGCAGACACCATCTCGTCGGACTGCGTGTGCGTAAGTTACGCAGGCAAACCGATACGCCCGAAAACCCTCGGGCAGAAAAAGTACTGCGAGATGATACGCAAGAACACGATAACATTCGGCGTGGGACCCGCGGGCACCGGCAAAACCTACCTTGCGGTTGCGCTTGCAGTCAGCGCGTTCAAGGCGCATGAAGTTCAGCGAATAATCCTCACCCGACCTGCGGTGGAAGCCGGCGAAAAGCTCGGTTTTCTCCCCGGCGACCTGCAGAACAAGGTAGACCCATATCTGCGCCCGCTCTACGACGCGCTTTTTGAGATGTTCGGGCAGGAAGCGTTCGCAAAGCTGCAGGAGCGCGGAGTCATCGAGGTGGCGCCGCTCGCCTACATGCGCGGACGCACCCTTGACGACAGCTTTATAATCCTTGACGAAGCCCAGAACACCACCCGGGAGCAGATGAAAATGTTCCTGACGCGTCTTGGCTTCAACAGCAAAATGGTCATCACCGGCGACATAACACAGATAGATCTGCCAGAAACGTCCAAATCAGGTCTTATCGAGGCGCTGAGGGTACTGAAGAACATCGACGATATCGCGCAGAACCGCTTCACCGAAAAGGACGTAGTACGCCACAGACTGGTGCAGGATATCGTGCGCGCATACGACAACTACAACCAGGCAAACAAGCAGGAACAGGACAAGAAGCCCTACCGCAGCAACAGGAGGAACGCATGAAGATAATCACATTTCTCAGCAATGAGCAGGAAAAAATGGCACCCCCGGAGGACATCGAGCATCTGATAGAAATATGCACCGCTGCCGCTCTCGAAGAAGAGGGCATCGACGACACCGCAGAAGTTTCCGTCACACTGGTGGACAACGAGGGTATCCGCGAACTGAACAAGGAACACCGCGACATCGACCGCGAAACAGACGTTCTGTCATTCCCGCTTGGGGACGACGACGGATACGAAGTCGATCCCGACAACGACGCGATAATGCTCGGTGATATCGTCATTTCGCTTGAGAAAGCCGCTCAGCAGGCTCAGGAATACGGGCATTCCTACAGGCGCGAGGTTGCTTTTCTCATCACGCATTCGCTGTTCCACCTGCTTGGCTACGACCACGTGAACAGCGAGGAAGAGGAAAAGGAAATGTTCGGCAAGCAGGAGAAAGTACTTGACAAGCTGGGCATAACCCGCGACGCATGAAAAAGTTCCTGAAAGGCTTCGCTTACGCCGCTCATGGAATTATCCACGGCTTCACTGAGCGGAATTTCCGGGTGCACGTCTGCGCGGTGTGCTTCGTAAGCTGGTTCGCGCTGCGGTTCTATGAGCTTTCCCGTGGGGAATGGGCAGCGCTGCTGCTGACGTTCGCGGCAGTCATTTCTGCGGAACTCTTCAACACTTCCGTCGAGCGGCTGTGCGACAAGGTTTCACCGGAAAAGGACGAGCACATAAAGCACAGCAAGGACTGCGCTGCGGGCGCAGTGCTGGTTTCCGCAATATTTGCGGTGGGCGTCGGGATCACGCTTTTCTGGGATACCGCGCGGTTTGCTGCGGTCGGAGAATACTTCACCGCACAGCCGCTGAGATTTCTGTGGCTGGGGCTTTTCATCGCTGCGGCTGCAGTTTTCGTATTCCTGCCGGAAAGGCTCAAAGACAGGCGCTGAATGCATATAATAACGACATGAATAAGATAGAATTCGCAGAATACATCACTGATACCTACAACTCAGACCCGGAATACCCCTGGGCTGACCATCCGGAATACGCGGTGTTCCGTCACGTCAGCAACCGGAAGTGGTTCGCGCTGATAATGGACATTCCGGGCAGCAAACTCGGACTGGACTCCGAAACTGTCTCCATCGTAAACCTGAAAAACGACCCGATAATGTCCGGCTCGCTGCGTAACGAGCCAGGGATATTCCCCGCATATCACATGAACAAGGAAAGCTGGATATCCGTTCTGCTTGACGGGACAGTCCCGGACGAAAAGCTGAAAATGCTGCTGGATATCAGCTTTGAACTCACCATGCCAAAGACCCGCAAACACAGATGAATTACGGAGGGCGCCATGAAGTCAACACCAGATATCGGACTTGTCCTATGCGGAGGCGGTGGGCGCGGAGCCTATCAGACAGGCGTCTGGCAGGCGCTGAATGAACTCGGGCTGGACAGGTACATAAACGGCGTTTCCGGCACGTCGGTGGGGGCGCTTAATGCCGCGCTGTTCGCGTGCGGCGATATCGTACTCGCTGAAAACATCTGGACTTCCCTGCGGCGCCGCGATATCACCGACCCTGCGGAAACTGCGGGGCGCGTTCTCCTTGGCGTGATGAACTTTCTCGGCTCGGAGAACCGCACGATAGACATTCCCGACCCGGAGCGCGCAATAAAATCCGGTATTTTTTCACCGCAGGGGCTTATCGACAAGATAGAGGAAAACGGCGTGAACAAGTGCGTTTCCGGCTGCGGAATTCCCTGTTTCGCATGCTGCCACAACAGCGGGACCGGGCGCGCTGAGTACTTTGACATGAGCGCATTCCCACCGGAACAGATAACGGAATATCTCACCGCTTCCACCGCGATACCCGCGGTTTTCCCGGCAAAGGAGATAAACGGAGTTTTCTACCGCGACGGTGGATTGTCCGACAACACGCCAATAAAACCGCTGTACGATATCGGTTTCCGAAAGTTCATAATCAGCTATCTCGGGAGTATCGCGGCTGACCTGTCGGAGTTCCCGGACGCAGATTTTCTGGAGCTTTACCCGTCGGATAAAATACTTCTGGGCAGGAACGAGGGCAGGCTCATAAAGGCAGGTACGCTTGATTTCGACGGCGAAAATGCCGCTCTGCGCATTGAACTCGGGCGCTCAGAAACTCTGGAATATCTTTCCGGAAACACCGGCAGTTTTTTCCGCGACCGTCTGCTG
>HF989512.1:17589-18461 GCA_000432175.1 Eubacterium sp. CAG:786 | reverse complement strand
ACTTGGTAACCTCTAAAAACCGGGACACGAGCAGATTTCGTATATGACTTATATCAGATGTAAGGCATTATACTAATTCCAAATACACAAAATATGCACAACCGAAACATGGCTCTGGAATTAGTATCAACCGCAGCGTTTTCGCGAAGCGATAATGCGTATACTTGATGTATTTCAAGGTTTGGTAACGCAACAGATGATATAAGTCATAGAAATCTGCCGTGAAGGAGGTTTTTAGAGGTTACCACTTGCAAAACCACCGGAGGTGCCGCATGAATATCGTACCCTGCAAGGAAAACTGCCGCTGGCAGCAGGAAGGAATGTGCACTCTGCCAGACCTCACCTGCCCGTCGGAAGATACGGCTTCGCAGTGCCGCTATTTTGTTAGCCCTGAAACATAAAAACGACCGCTCTGCATTCCGGAGCGGTCATTTTATTTACTTCAGCGACGCGATAAGTTCGCGCATTTTCTCAGCGCCGTTTTCAGGATCACAGGTACCCGTTATGGATTTTGAACCGTCATAAGCGGTAAGTTTCATAACTCCGTCACTGATCTCGGTAAACGCGCCCTCTGCGGAAGCGCAGTCCGTGTCAAACGCTTTAAGGAACTCGCGCTCGGCATTAAAGCTGAGCCATGTGCGTTCGTCTTTTATTCCGCTTATCATCTGGGAAACTATGCTGTCCTTTTTGCATTCCATCGCGATCATGCCCTGACACGGCGCGGGAATGAACTCGCTGCAGCTGAACTCCCTCACCCTGAAGCCATCAATCTGGTCTGCCAGCAGCGCCGCTTCTTCTGCACGCAGGATTATCGCGTCGCACTGCCGGTCGGCAAGTTTGAGCAGGCGCGTTTCCGCATTGCCGCTGATGTC
>HF989512.1:11478-17476 GCA_000432175.1 Eubacterium sp. CAG:786 | reverse complement strand
TGAATTCCGCGGTGCTGCGCGTAACGAGTACCTCGCCGCTTTCCGCCCTTGGAAGAACTCCGGCTATCTCAAGCCCCTCTCCAATTTCCGCTGGCAGTTCATCAGCACTGTGGACCGCGATATCTATGCCGTATTCGTTCAGTTCGCGCTCCAGGGCGTCAACAAATATCTCATTGCCGCCAATGCTGCCCATGGGACGATCCCACACCCTGTCGCCGAACGTCACAATTTCGACGGTCTGTATCTCCAGCCCCGGATAATGCGCTGCAAGCGCCTTTCCTGCCGTTTCTGCCTGCGCCCTCGCCAGTCTGCAGCGACGCGAGCCTATTTTAAGTATCATGTCTTTCTCCGTTCCGGTCGGCTTTGCAGTACCCTGCGCAGCCGGTGTATGTGCGTCTATTATACATCAGACCGCTCCAAAAGTCAACCGGGCGCTTGACATTTCTGCTAAACTATGATATAATCATTATCGAAAATTATTATGTGGATTTTTCCGGATCTGATCACCTTTTCGCCACACGACATCAACGGTCGTGTGGCTATTTTACTGTCCGGAATAGATTTGGAGGTCTAATGAATTCTGAATTCATGAAAGAAAAACCGGTGTTCCCGCTGCTGATGTCCATGGCGCTGCCGATGGTGCTGTCAATGCTGGTGAACTCCCTGTACAACATCGTTGACAGCTTTTTTGTCGCGAAAATAAGCGACGACGCCATGACTGCGCTCTCGCTGGTGTTCCCGGTGCAGAACCTTATAAACGCCGTCGGGATAGGTTTCGGCGTGGGTATCAATGCGGTCATAGCGTTCTTCAACGGCGCCGGGGAACGTGAAAAGGCTGACCGCGCGACTTCTCAGGGAATTTTCTTCGCGGTGATCCACAGCGTTGTTCTTACGACGGCAAGTATCCTTATCATGCCGTCGTTCCTGGGAATGTTCACTTCCTCGCAGAATGTCATCGATATGGGCGTGCGTTATTCCAACGTTGCATTCTCGTTCACGCTGATAATCAACCTTGGAATGGCTTTCGAAAAGATATTCCAGGCAGTCGGGCAGATGAAGATATCAATGCTTGCCCTGCTTGCGGGCTGCGTCACGAACATAATCCTCGACCCGCTGATGATATTCGGCATAGGCTTCCCTGAAATGGGGATAGAGGGCGCGGCGCTGGCTTCCGGCATCGGGCAGACGGTGCTGATGTCGTTCTATATCGTTGTATACTTCCGGCACCCGATAGGGGTGCGCGTCCGTCGCGAACTTTTCCTGCCTGACAGGAAAACTGCCGCCCGTCTTTATTCCGTGGGAATCCCCGCGGCGCTGAACCTCGCGCTGCCGTCGCTGCTTATCTCCGCGCTGAACGCGATACTCGCGGAATTCGGCGAAGTGTATATTCTCACGCTGGGAATTTACTACAAGCTGCAGACGTTCCTGTACCTCACCGCAAACGGAATGATACAGGGCATGCGCCCGCTGGTGGGCTACAACTACGGCGCCGGGGAATACAGGCGCGTGGAACAGCTTTACCGGCTGGTCCTGGTACTCAGCTGCGGCATCATGGTCATCGGAACTGTGATATGCCTTGCGATACCCCGGGAACTCATGGGACTGTTCACCACCGACCCACAGGCAATTCTCGCCGGCGAAAGCGCGCTGCGCATAATAAGCGCGGGATTTGTGGTGTCGGCTGTGTCGGTGACTTCCTCAGGGGCGCTGGAGGGTCTTGGAAAGGGCGTTCCGTCGCTTGTGATATCGCTGTGCAGATATCTGGTGATAATCGTGCCTGCTGCGTTCCTACTGAGCCGCCCATTCGGTCCCGACGGGGTTTGGAATGCATTCTGGGTGACGGAACTTGTCACTGCGGCAATCTCGTTCATTATCTGGCGAAAAGCTGTTTCCCGCACAAAAAAGGCAGATTTATAAAAAAACACTTGACAAATCTGCATGTTGGGTGTATAATTCATTTGTACGGAGAGATACTCCGTATAGCAAATCAAACAAATGCGTTGATGGGTGCGTTTCCGCGCCGTATCCGAAGCCGACTTTTTCAGAGAGCTGCCGTCAGGTGCAAGGCAGTAAAGCGCTCGTATACGATCCGCCCGTAGCAGATGAACTGAACACGGTACGTTCCACCGCCGGTAAGTTTGTACGGATTTCCACCGTTAAAGGGAAGTGCATTGATGGATGTACAGAGGCTGATTTTGGCTTTATACTATGCCCTCTTACCACCCGTAAAGAGGGCATTTTCTGTTTTAGCTGCTCCTCTGCACCCGCAAAGCCGGAAAATTCAAGCCGCAAGACGGCAGGAGGAGTTTTATTATGATGACATTAGACAAGGTTTACAAGGCGTCCCACGTTCTCAAGGAAGTTATAAGGGAAACAGACCTCATCAAGGCCCCCAACATCAACAAGGACTGCGAGGTATATCTCAAGACTGAGAACCTGCAGGTTACTGGTTCGTTCAAGGTGCGCGGCGCGTACTTCAAGATCTCCCAGCTGAGCGATGAGGAAAAGGCAAAGGGCGTCATCGCCTGCTCCGCAGGAAACCACGCACAGGGCGTTGCTCTGGCCGCTTCCAGGGCTGGCATCAAATCCCTTATCTGCCTGCCGGACGGCGCGCCCATCTCCAAGGTTGAGGCTACCAAGTCATATGGCGCTGAGGTATGTCTGGTAGAGGGCGTTTACGACGACGCATACGCAAAGGCACTGCAGCTGCGCGACGAGAAGGGATACACGTTCATTCACCCGTTCGACGACGAGGACGTTATCGCAGGTCAGGGAACCATCGGTCTTGAGGTACTTGAGCAGCTTCCCGACGTTGACGCTGTAGTTGTTCCTATCGGCGGCGGCGGACTTATCTCCGGTGTGGCATTCACGATAAAGCAGCTCAACCCGAACATCAAGGTTTACGGCGTTCAGGCTGCCGGCGCACCCAGCATGTTCAATTCCGTTAGAGACGGCAAGATAGAGCGCCTTGACAATGTTTCGACCATTGCCGACGGTATAAAAGTCAAGGAACCCGGTCAGCACACTTTCGACATCTGCAGCAAGTATGTTGATGAGATAGTTACAGTCACCGACGACGAGATCGCAGCCGCTATCCTCGCGCTCATCGAACAGCAGAAGCTTATTTCCGAGGGCGCGGGCGCAGTTTCCGTTGCTGCGACAATGTTCAACAAGATACCTGTAAAGGGCAAGAAGGTCGTATGCCTGGTTTCTGGCGGTAATATCGACGTTACTATCCTCTCCCGCGTCATTCACCGCGGTCTTGTCAAGTCCGGCAGAACCGCGCTGCTCAACATCGAGCTTATGGACAAGCCCGGTCAGCTGCTTGGCGTTTCCAAGGTGATAGCAGAACTCGGCGGCAACGTTGTCGGCGTTCATCACGAACATGTGGGCAATTCCGATATCAACGGCTGCTACCTGCGTATCGAGATGGAAACAAGGAACTTCGAGCACCTCAACCAGATCAGAACGGCTCTTACAGAGGCCGGTTTCAAGATAATCGACTAATCGAAAAGGAGAACTACTATGAAAGACGTTCACACCAACAATGCCCCCGCAGCCATCGGTCCTTACACACAGGCAAAGATCGTAGGAAATATGGTTTACACCTCCGGTCAGATAGCTATCGTTCCCGCAACCGGAAATCTTGCAGAGGGCGGTATCGAAGCGCAGTCCAAGCAGGTATGCGAGAACCTCAAGGCTGTTCTTGCAGAGGCTGGTTCTGACCTTGCAAAGGTAGTCAAGACCACATGCTTCCTGCATGATATCAACGATTTTGCTGCATTCAACGCTGTTTACGGCGAGTACTTCACCACAAAGCCCGCACGCTCCTGCGTCGGTGGACTGAGCCTCCCCAAGGGCGCTCTTGTCGAAGTTGAAGTCATCGCTGAACTGTAATTCAACAAACAACAAACACTGAAGCCGCTGCGAAAATCAGCGGCTTTTTCTGTTCACATCGGAGGGATAACTATCGTCTTTCTTCCGCGCCTGGCGGCGTAATCCACGGTGAATTTCGTGCCACCCGGCTTGCCGTCGAACACTGCTATGAGAATATCGCACAGATCCACCAGCGCCCTGTTGCGGTTGAGCATGCAGTCTTTCGTGTAGGTTTCGGAAAGGCACAGCACCTTGTCGCATTGCCGCAGGATATCGTGGTAGTGCTCCTGGTCAGCCGCTCCCCACTTTACCTCCTGGGTGCGGCACGGGAGCACCGCAGTCAGACGAACCTCCGGGTGCCCGCTGCGGAGTTTCATCACCAGCTCGGCACACCACATGTCCACGCCAAGCGCCATACCGGTGTAGAATTCAGTCGCGCCATGTTCATAAAGTGTGACTATCTGCCCGTAAATTCTTTCCATCAGGTCAACGTACATCGGGTCGTCCTCGCCGAAAAACGGCAGTTTCTGCGGACGGTACCCCGTAAACGAAACTCTGTACATGTTTATTCCTCCCTGTGAATAATACATATATTCTAGCATATTATGAAAGAAAAATCAAGCAAAAAATGACGCAGTTTATAAAAAAAGGGCACGGATTTGTGCCCTTTTTCTGTTATCATTACGGCTGTTCAGAAACTATAATTCTCATATGGTTCATAATTATCTACAATTGGATAACTGTTGACACTGCCTTTGAACATCTCAAGTATTATCTTTGCAAAGATGTCATTATCCGCGAGTTTCTCAAAATGGGTTTCCACTTCGTCCATGACGTCGTTATAGAAATCCTCGTCGATATCGTCGATGTTATAGAGCTTGTAATCTCCTGACGGCTTGGGAGCGATATTTCCGGAAGCCTCCGTGATATCCAGCGAAATGCTCGCCTTGCCGTAATCCTCGTGGGAAACGCCAACAGTGACCTTCGCGCCCTTTCCGCTGGGAACAATGGAATACAGCAGTCTGCCGTCGGCTATCTTGCCCGCGTATTCATCGCCGAAAATGGAAGCCGCAGTCGCTCTGTCAACGCTGACCTCGAATTCACCCTTCATGCCGGGAGCGCCGAAAACGCTCATAAGTCCGACGTTCTTGTAATCGACCTTAAAGGAGTATGTCTGATCTCCATAGTAATAATTCGGAGTCGTAACAGTAAGCTTCGCAGTTCCCTCAGAAGCGGACTTGCCAGTGGCGCGCAGCCTGAAATACTCCGTGCTGCCGTACTTGTAAGAAGCAGCGCTGTCAACGCCGTTGGAGATAAGATAAGCGTCAACATTTTCAGATGAATTATACCCGCTCTTATACTTGAACCTTGCACCGGCAACGGAGTTATCGTTGTTTATGTAAAGCGTTACATGATATGTGTCATCGTTGAAGTCGTCATTTTCTATTCTATAGTTGACGCTGTCGAGCGAAGACTCCAGATCGTACCTTGTGCTGTCAACGCTGTATCCGGTCATCTGGGCGTAAAACTCGATAAAATCATCGTCCTCAAGAGCCACTTCGATCACCGCGCCGAGAAGCTTATACACGTCCTCATTATCAAGCTTAACTTCGAAAGCCACACCGTTGAACTCTACGCCGCCTACCTCGGTGCTCTCGTTGACGTAATCATACTTGAAGCCATCAAATATCTTCCTGGTCTTTTCGCTTACCTTTGAAACGAATTTCGAATAATCAAAGGTCCTGGGGGCTTCCTTTTCAATCTCGTCCCATGTGTGCTCGGGCAATTCAACTTCGATACCCTTTTTGGTAATCCCCGGGAAAATGAATGTCGCGGTGCCGTCCTTTTCGTAACGCGCCTGTGCTTCTCCGAGGTTATCGCCGCCTACGGAAACCTTTGCCGAATATTCGATGGCGTCCTTGCCGTACTTTTCAGCAGCGGTGAATTTCAGCTCCGAAATGCTCTTGAGCAGCTTGTCAAAGTCGTCCTCGTCCATGCCGGCAGATGAAGCCATATCTTTCAGGTCCTCCGCGAAACTGCTGTCGAGTTCCACATTAGCGCTGAGCGAAGCCTGAATTCCGTCGGAACCAAGCATTTCGCTGAGAATGGCTGCGCTGTATTC
>HF989512.1:10349-11470 GCA_000432175.1 Eubacterium sp. CAG:786 | reverse complement strand
GAGAATGGCTGCGCTGTATTCCATAGAAACAGCCGGCATATCGCTGGAGCTTACGCTGTAAATTGCATTCTGCAGGCTTGAATTCGCAGCGGCGCTCTGCATGGATTTCTCCACCAGCAACTGAGTACTGCTATTAGAAACAGCGCCCATCACGAATGAATGCGCATACCCTGCGTCGCCCATAGCAGCATGTGTGAATGCCGCTTTATTGCAGTTGTAAACGATAAATCCGGTCGCAGCCAGTACAACAACGCCGCCCGCTTCCGCGCATATCGGGATAAGACGGCTCTTCTTTTTCCTCGGCTTCTCGACCGGCGCTGCGGGAGCAGTGTAACGCTCCGGCTGCGGCATTTCCGGCTGTACCGGCGCAGCCATAACGGGGGCAGAAGCCTGCTGCGGCTCGCTATTGCCCTCTGCGGCGCGGTAATACTCGTTCATCAGCGCGTCTACCGGGCTGGACTTTGCGTCAGCTGCCTGCACAGGCTGCTCTGCGGGCTTTGAAAGGTCAACTGCAGGCTGCACCAGGGCGCCTCCTGCCAGCGCGGAATTCTCCGCTGTTACCGCATTATCAGCGGGCGCAGGTTCTCCGCACTCGCTGCAGAATTTCATGCCAGGTTCTATTCTGGAACCACACTTACCACAAAACATGTTTAACTCCTTTTCATATAAACCACTTACCCAGGCGCGCTATCTACAGCGCCTGTAATACTATACCAATGATTATAACATATTAAATGTTGTTTGTCAACGAATAATTCCAATTATCGACACACGTCGATGATCAGATATCTTTCATTATTATAATGGGAATAGGCGGGCAGTTTGGTCTGTTGACGAATGGCATTTCGATGACGGTGTACCTATTGCTGTCGATCGTGGGCAGGTATTCAAGAAGCGCGTCGCGTTCCTCAAAGCCGGTTTCTCTGCCGTAGTAGATTATCAGGGTCATTATGCCGCCGCTCTTGAGCAGTTTCATTCCCTTTTCTATCGCGGGAATACTGGTGGATTTGTTCGTGAATATGTTATGGTCGCCCTTTGGCAGCCAGCCGAAATTAAACGTTATGCAGGATACCGTACCTTCTTCGCAGACTTCGTCCATCTCGCTGTGGCTTTTCAGCAGG
>HF989512.1:9616-10305 GCA_000432175.1 Eubacterium sp. CAG:786 | reverse complement strand
GACATTCCGTGCTGCTTCACCAGCGCCCTGGTGCTGTCCACCGCGTCCTGCTGAATATCAAACGCGGTGACATGGCCGCTTTCCCCGACAAGTTCCGCAAGAAAAAGCGTGTCGTTGCCCCTGCCCGCGGTCGCGTCAATACAGATATCCCCCGGCTGTACCTTTTCGCTGATTATCCTGTGTATTATGTTAAGTGCGCTGAAGTGCTTTCTAGGGTCCATTTCGTCCTCCTCAGATAATAATATATGTATTATATCACTTCCGGGCTGATTTGTAAATAGCATAAAGATTCAAAATGCGCTTGACAAAGATAACCAGATTAGTTATAATACGAACAAACGGACGGAATTCCGTCATGGATTACCACTGTAACGGCGGCTATGGAAAGGCGCACGGGCTTTCCGGATACGACGGCTATATTTCCGCGCTTGAAGAACGCCAGCGCCGCGAGCTGGAATTCCTGCCGCAGCTGCCGGTGAATTACCTTATACTCGACGACCCGCAGCGCGACTGGAATGCCGCTTACCGCAGGGCAGACGGGTTCATATCGGGATAAATGCAGTCCCCCGCTTGACAAGAACACAATTTCGTACTATAATATGTATCGGTAAAAAAAGAACAAGGGCAATACCGCACAATGATTGTGCGTGTATTGCGCAGTCAGATTTTTCGTCAGATTGTACAATTCG
>HF989512.1:5735-9585 GCA_000432175.1 Eubacterium sp. CAG:786 | reverse complement strand
TAGCAAGGCTGACGCCTTGCTAGGACGAATTGTGCAAGATGACGGAAAATATGCAAGCAAGACACGTACAAAATCCAACAAATGGTCTTTGTGCGGTGTTGCCCAAGGAAGGATACAAAATGTACGACCATTGGGCAAGCGTCTGGGGTAACGCGATCTCCATCGGTGAGAACCGACCGGAAAGCTACAACCGGAACCTGACGTTCCGCTACCCCATCTATTCACAGTTCGGTGGAAAGGCAGTGCGCCTGACCTTCGATAATTACTGCGGCACGGAACCCGTCACATTCGACAAAGTGACCGTGTTCGTTGACGGCAAATTCTACCCCATAACTTTCAGCGGCAGAAGAGAAGTCACCATCGGCGCCGGGAAGAACACCGTTTCCGACGAACTCCCCTGCGAGATACAGCCGCAGAGCCTCATCACCGTAAGCTTCTATTTCAAGGAATTCACGCTGCTGCGTTCGGCAGTGTTCACCAGCGGCCCGCTGACAGAGGGGTATTACGCGATAGGCGACATGACCGAAACGGAACTCATTCCAAAGGAAATAGAGCGCAGTATAAGCGTTATTTACTTCCTGAGCAACGTTTCCGTGCTCACCCCTGCGGATAACCGCACCGTCGTGTGCTACGGCGACTCCATCACCGCGCAGGACTGGCCCGAATACCTCACTCTGCGCTGCAACCGCGAGGAAAAGCTGCACACCGCTGTAATACGCCGCGCCGCAAGCGGAACAAGAATGCTGCGTGAATACAACTGCATAACCTACGAGTCCTACGGGCTGATGGGAAAGAAGCGCTTTCAGCACGAAGTACCCACGGACGGCGCAGACACCGTAATAATCCAGCACGGCATCAATGATATAATCCACCCTGTCGGCACCGAGGTGAACCCTTTCCGTCCGATGAGCGACATGCCCACCGCTGACGAACTCATCGAGTGCATGAAATACTACATAGACGAGTCGCGGCAGTTCGGGTACAAGGTGTATGTCGGCACGCTGCTGCCCATAGAGGGCTGGCGGACCTACGCGCCGTTCCGCGAGGTGGTAAGGTCGCAGTTCAATGAATGGATACGCACCACCGACCTCATCGACGGCTGCATTGATTTCGACAAGGCCCTTGCGGACCCTGAACATCTCACACGCATGCTGCCGAAGTTCGACAGCGGCGACCACCTCCACCCCAGCAAGGCAGGATATAAGCAGATGGCTGATATCGTTCCGGAGGAAATTCTGATATAACATTAACCACGTACCATAAAACAGTACGTGGTTTGTTTATGTTGCACAAATATTTTTCTGAAAATCGTAAATTTGATATAAAACCTATAAATTTGGTATGAATACTTAAAATCCTATTGACAAACTAGTAAATTGATGATATAATACATCACATAAAGCCTATAGGACAGATAGGTTAACAAAGAGGAGGCGGCAAGTATGGGCGCAATATTCACGATGCTTCTGCGCAGGAACTTCCGCTTCGGGCGAATGTGTAAGCTTTCGGGCAAGGAATGACCGGCTTTATCTCCGGTCGTCCGAAAATCTGAAGGCACACGGCAAATCGCAGCAGACAGCCCGAAAGCAAACGGGACAATGCTCCCAGTGAACGACCGAAACAATGAGGTGAAGCAATGATACGTCTGGAGAACGTTACCAAGACCTACGTCAACGCCGGCAAGAAGTTCAACGCGGCTGACGACGTAACTCTTGAAATAAATAAAGGCGAGATCTTCGGCATTATCGGATTTTCCGGCGCGGGAAAATCCACGCTGGTGCGCTGTATCAACCTGCTGGAACGCCCCGACAAGGGCAGGGTCCTGATAAACGGGAAGGACATCACCGCACTCAGGGGCGCGGAATTACGCAGACAGCGCAAGAAGATCGGCATGATATTCCAGCACTTCAACCTGTTTTCATCGAGAACAGTGCTGCAGAACGTAATATTCCCGATACGCTACAGCGGAATGAGCCGCATCGAACTCAGCACAAAAGCGATGGAACTGCTGGAACTCGTAGGCATCGCTGACAAGGCAGGCGCTTATCCCTCGGAGCTTTCCGGCGGACAGAAGCAGCGCGCTGCGATCGCAAGGGCGCTGGCAAGCGACCCTGAGATACTCCTCTGCGACGAAGCCACATCGGCTCTCGACCCGCAGACCACCGAGTCGATACTCAAGCTGCTGAAAAAGCTGAACGCTCAGCTGGGGCTGACCATCGTGATGATAACGCACCAGATGAACGTCGTCAAGGAAATATGCACCCGCACCGCAGTCATGGAAAACGGTAAGGTCGTGGAGCAGGGCGATGTGTTCGAGATATTCGCGAACCCGCAGCAGAACGTGACCCGCTCGTTCGTGGACACCACGTCCTGCCTGAGCGGTATCAATACGCTCATCGAGGAAAAATCCCCTCTGGTGCAACTTAAGCCGGGGCAGAAGATACTCCGCTTCAAGTACCTTGAAAGAAGCGCGTGCGAGGCTCTGGTATCCACCATCTCGCGCAAGTTCAACATTGATCTCAACATCATTTTCGGAAGCATCGAAATAATCGGCGACAACCCCATAGGCGGTCTGGTCGTCATCGCAGACGGCAAAGAGGACGATATCCGCGCAGCCGTGAAATACCTCTGCGATATAAATGTCGGAGTGGAGGTGATACTAAGTGCGTGAATTCTTTGAAAACCTCATGCCGCACGTTATCCCCAAGCTTCCCGACCTGTGGAAAGCGACTCTGGAAACGCTCGCAATGACCGGACTTTCAGCGCTCTATATCCTGGTGATAGGAATGGCGCTGGGTATCCTGCTCACAGTCACCAAAAAGGGCGGCCTTGCAGAAAACGCCGCAGTATACCGCGTGCTTGACGTCATCATCAATCTGCTGCGTTCGGTTCCGTTCATAATTCTGCTGTTCCTGCTGATACCGCTCACGAGAATAATCAGCGGCACTTCAATCGGCGTTGCGGGTTCAATATTCCCGCTCATCGTGGGTACTGTTCCGTTCTTCTCTCGTCAGGCAGAAGCGGCGCTCGCGGGCGTAAACCCCGGGCTTATAGAAGCGGCACAGTCAATGGGCTGCTCAAAAGCGGGCATAATATTCCGCGTGTATCTCCGCGAAAGTATCCCGGCTCTTTCCCGCAGCATCACGATAACGCTCATCAATCTGGTGGGACTTACCGCGATGGCTGGCGCAGTCGGCGCCGGTGGACTTGGCAACTTCGCTTATGTCCAGGGCGTGCAGAGAAACAACTATGACATCATCGTTGCCGCAGTTATCGTCCTGGTGATTATCGTTCAGATAATCCAGATAGCAGGCAACATCATCGCAAAGAAAACAGAAAGATAAACCGGTCAATGGCAGCGACGCCGACCGTAAATCAACTAAACAAAACAAGTTCAAAGGAGAACAAAACAATGTCTATCAGAAACAAGATCGCACTTTCCCTTTCAGCAATACTCGCAGCGGTATCCCTCACCGCTTGCTCCGGTGGAACTTCCACCGCTGACAGCAGCTCTTCCTCTGATAATTCCAGCTCCGCAGCTGATAACTCCAGCGCAGCAGAAAGCTCCAATGCAGATGACTCTTCCGCAGCAGAGAGCGAAGCGAGCTACTCCCCCGAGAACCCCGTGACCGTAAAGATCGGACTTACCGGCAATGTATACGAGGATATCTGGAACCCCATCAAGGAAAAGCTTGCTCCCGAGGGCATCAACCTTGAATATGAGCAGTTCACAAGCTTCAACATTCCGAACAATGCGCTCAACAGCGGCGAGATCGACATGAACGCATTCCAGCACCACGCTTACTTCAACAATGAGGTCGCTACAAACGGCTACGATATCACAGCAATC
>HF989512.1:0-5677 GCA_000432175.1 Eubacterium sp. CAG:786 | reverse complement strand
ACTCCAAGGGTATCACTATCGACGAAGCTCTTGCCTCCACAGAGACACTCAAGGTTGCAGTCCCGAACGACGTCACCAACGAAGGCAGAGCGCTCAAGCTTCTTGAGAGCGCAGGTCTGTTCACCATCAACTCCGAGGCAGGCGCTTCCCCTGAGATCAGCGATATCACTGATTATAAGGTTCCCGTTGAGTTCGTCGAGGTAGACGCGAACCTCGTTTACTCCGTTATCCAGGACGTTGACCTGGCTGTCATCAACGGCAACTACGCGCTCGACAGCGGTCTGACTGCAGACGACGCCATCTTCAAGGAGAGCGAATATGCTGACAACAGCTACTACTGCCTCATCGCAGTACGCACCGAGGACGCAGAGAACCCCGTTTACAAGCGCATCGTAGAAGCATATCAGACTCAGGACACCATCGACATCTACAACAACGAGTTCAAGGGCTTCTTCGTTCCCGCATGGACTTTAGACTAATTCAGATTTCATAATTATAAGTCGGAATTACGGTGCCGCCTGCGGCGGTCGTTTGATCATCGCAGACAGCGCCTGAGTTCCGTTTTTTCATTGGAGGGCACAAACATGAAAGAGCTTCTGAATATCATCAAGGACCCGTCAAGAGTTAAAATAGGCAACATTGAGGACAAATACCTGTCCGACACCCTGGGCAGACTCAAGGGCACCGCAGCCGCGCTGGTGTTCCCGAAGTCCACTGAGGAAGTCAGCGCGGTAATGAAGTTTGCTTACGACAACGGGCTACCAGTTACCCCGCGCGGCGCAGGAACGAACCTGGTAGGTTCGACAGTACCGCACGGCGAGGGCGTCATACTTGATTTCTCGCTGATGAACCGCGTGCTTGAGATAGACGAGGACACTCTCACCGCTGTCGTTGAACCCGGCGTAGTTCTGCAGGATTTCCAGAAGCTTGTTGAGTCCAGGGGATTGTTCTATCCCCCCGACCCGGGAGAAAAGACCGCGACCATCGGCGGCAATATCTCCACCAACGCCGGTGGAATGAGAGCCGTGAAGTACGGCGTTACCCGCGATTATGTCCGTGGGCTGGAACTTGTTCTCGCAGACGGGCGCGTGATAACTGCCGGCACAAAGAACGTCAAGGACGCCAGCGGCCTTTCGCTGAAGCACCTGATAATCGGCTCCGAGGGCACCCTCGCAGTGATCACGAAATGCATCCTGAAGCTTGTCCCCAGGCCTGAGAAGTCGCTTTCCGTGGTCGTTCCGTTCGCTGACCTCAACGCGGGCATCGCGGGTGTACTCAGCATAATCCGCGCGAACGCGAACCCCACCGCCATCGAGTTCACGGAGCGCAGCGTTATCAAACTGGGCGAAAAGTTCACCGGGCTGAAATTCCCCGTGCCGGAAGCCGGCGCGTATATAATCCTGACTTTCGACGGCCGCGAGAACGAAGTGCTCAGCAGCGCGGAGCTTGTCAGATCCGTTGCAATGAAGGCAGGCGCGCTGGATTACATCACCCTCGACGACCCTGCAAAGGCTGCGGATATCTGGAAAGTACGCGGCTGTCTTGTAAAGGCGGTCGAAGCAGTCAGCGAGCAGGAGCCGGTGGACCTCGTAGTACCGATAAACAGAACCGCGGAATTCATCAGGTTCGTGCATGAAACAGAAGCAAAGACCGGCATGCAGATGGTGGCATTCGGGCATGCGGGCGACGGAAACGTGCATCTCTGCATAGTACGCGGCGACCGCTCCGAAGAACAGTGGACAAAGGAACTCCACGAGAACATGACCACCGTATATAACTACGCATATTCCCTCGGGGGGCTTACTTCAGGCGAGCACGGTATCGGCATTGCAAAGCGGCCGTACTTCCTTTCTGCTACTGCCCCCGAAAACCTTGAGGTAATGCGCTCCATCAAGACCGCGCTCGACCAGAAGCACATACTCAACGACCACATATCCTATCTGAAATAAGAGGTGCACAATGACTCAGCTTTCTTCAAGGACTGCCGGATTTACCGACTCCGTTATCCGGCGCATGACAAGAATTTCGAACCAGTACGGCGCAGTAAACCTGTCACAGGGCTTCCCTGATTTCATGCCCCCGCAGGAGATACTCGACAGGCTGGCACAGGTGACAAAAGAGGACTTCCACCAGTATGCGACCACCTGGGGCGCGCAGGATTTCCGCGAGGCTGTAGCGGCAAAACAAACTCATTTCATGGGATATCCAATCGACCCCGACAGGGACGTCACAGTCACCTGCGGAAGCACAGAAGCGATGATGGCTGCAATGATGTCCGTCACCAATCCCGGGGACAAGGTAGTGGTTTTCTCGCCGTTTTATGAGAATTACGGCGCGGACGCGATACTTTCCGGCGCAGAACCGATATATGTTCCCCTTGTTCCCCCGGAATACAACTTCGACGCCGATGTTCTTGAGGACGCATTCAGACAGCACCCGAAAGCGCTTATACTGTGCAATCCGTCCAACCCCTGCGGCAAGGTATTCACCCGCGAGGAGCTGCAGATCATCGCAGACCTTGCCGAAAAATACGATACCTGGGTGATCACGGACGAGGTTTACGAGCATATCGTTTATGAGCCTAACAAGCACATCTACTTCTCTACCCTTCCCCGCATGAAGGAACGCACCATCTGCTGCAGTTCCCTTTCAAAGACCTACAGCATCACCGGCTGGCGACTGGGTTATGTTATCGCGCCCCCCGAGGTAAGCGACCGTATCCGCAAGGTACACGACTTCCTGACGGTAGGCGCTGCGGCACCCCTGCAGGAAGCCGCGGTAGTGGGGCTGAAATTCGGCGATGATTACTACAAGTGGCTGCAGGACAAGTACACCCACATGCGCAGCCTGTTCCTCGATGGACTTGACCGCATCGGAATTCAACACAGCATTCCGCAGGGCGCGTATTACGTCATGGTCGATGTTTCGGAATTCGGCTACAGCAGCGATCTGAAGCTGTGCGAAGCGCTGGCGCAGTATGTCGGCGTAGGCGCAGTTCCTGGTTCCAGTTTCTTCAAAGAGCCTGAGAACCGCTATATCCGTCTGCATTTTGCAAAGCAGGATGAAACCCTCAACGCAGCGCTGGAACGCCTTTCCGATATCCGCAAAAAACTCCCCAAAGAATAAAACCAAGCCCGGTGCATAATCAAACGCACCGGGCATATTTTATCTCTTCATTTCCGGGTGGACTTTGTAGAATTCGTGCTTGTCGTCGTACATTCTGCTTTCAGCAATGCGCACCAGCTCGTCCACCGACTTCACGCCGTCGCGCCACACAAATCCCACAGACGCCATGGGGACGCTCATTTCCTGTATCTCCTTGTGGAATTCCATTGCCTGGCGTATGAAATCGTCGCGGGAAATATGGTCAGAAAGCATAACGAATTCATCGCCGCTAATCCTGTAGCAGCATTCCGTGCCGAACTTCTGGCTCAGCGCTTCTGCAAATCCCGTGATAAGCCTGTCGCCCTGCTCGTGCCCGAAAGTATCATTGGTGTATTTCAGGCCGTTCACATCAGCAAAAAGAACCGCCAGCGCGCCTCCGTGCCCTTCAAAGCCGCAGCAGAAAGTGTTGTAGCAGAAACGGCTGTGAAGCCCGGTCAGCGTGTCATAATTGCAGTAGTATTCCAGCGCTTTCTGCCGGTGAAGTTCCGCGACATAATCATCGTGGATATCGCGCACATACAGCATTATCACCGGGTTGTCCGTGGAATACTCGATGCTGGGTATAAGCTCCATATATACCCACCGGAATTCCCCACCATAGTTTCTGCGATATCGCAGGCGCAGGCAGTCGCGGCTGTCCTGGAAACGCTGCCGGAGCCGTGCAGGTTCCAGAAAACTTTTCAATCCTGCAATATCCTCAGAAAAAACGCAGCCTTTATCAATATTATTTCTGACCCATTGCGAAAAAACAGCACTGAACCCGTTCGCCGGGCTGATATCGTCAGGATAGGCCTTGATCACCTGGTGCGTGTCATGTTCCAGATCCACCTTGAGTATCTTGTGGAAGCACTGGGAAAGCATTCTCAGCGCGTCGTTGATATTAGCCGTCTGGGAGTCGGACTCCTTCCAGGTATAAACAGCCCATGGGCTTGCTTCTGAAAAATCATGCGGAAGCACGATTTCAAGCCTCACCCATTTGCGCGAGAGACCGATGAAGCGTCTGAAATCAACAGTGATGCGCTTACGTTTTCTGAGCACCTCGCTTAGAATATACTCCCTGTTTGTGCAGCGCTGGTACTGCTCGATGTCCTCCTCAGGCACAAGCCCGGTAGAAACTACCAGCTTTGAATACTCGTAGATATTCCTGGCAGCAAGGCAGGGCTTTTCCTCATCGGTGTCGAGTATTTTTACAAAATGATATTCCCCGGTCATTATGTTGACCCAGGCTATCTTGTAGTAATCCTCCCAGAGAATATTTTCAACCATACTTATATCAACCATAATCGCACCTCTATCCTGTATTTCTGTGCGCAAATGATTTGCCGCGATAACCGGCAGTTTCACACAAATTACCCTATTTAATAAATTTTCGACAGCGGTCGCCAAAAATTTAATTTTTATCAGGCATTACGCAAAAATTCGGGAATTCAGACAAATTTTCGTCATTTTTTTGTGAACTATCCCGCATTCAAGTTTTTTTGAGAAAACCCCTTGACAAACGCTGTTTACTGTGATATAATATATACACGATGTGTTCAGCAGTTACAGTCAAGGTGCTGTATATTGTATGCACGTCGCAATATCTTGGTTTCAGCATTTGGAGAAATACCCAAGTGGTGAAGGGGCTCCCCTGCTAAGGGAGTAGGTCGGGAAACCGGCGCGAGGGTTCAAATCCCTCTTTCTCCGCCAGCACAAAACCGTATAGCAAACAGATTGCACGGCTCGTAAGGGTAGTGTAATCTCTTTGCTATATATGGGATTGTATATTAACGCTGCCGCAGCACTTCGGTGTAGGAACTTTCAGTGCCGCAGCAACGAGAATATAAGCTAGGTTGTTTCCACCTCTACGCACATTCGCAGAACGCAGTCAGGAGTTACCTGCTCGTTCATCTTATCTTTCCATCAGTTTGGACATCAGCTATCGTTATCAAGCTGAGGGTTTTCCTTTGAAGAAAGAAAACACTGACGTTGATGTGATCCCTCTGTTTAGTCGGCTTCACAGCCGTCACACTCGCTCGTTTCATGGCGAAGTCCTAAGGACAAGATAACATTTGCTATTGCATGGTGGCATTCAATTTGTATTAAAACCGTCAAAGGCGGATTTAAGCAAATTCAGCTGATATAATCAGCTGTTCCGAAAAAAGTAGGAAGGATGGTACTATCGTGGCAAACCACAATGAATACTCCTTTCCAAAGGAGTACCGCCACTATCTTGCAGACCTGTTTTGTAAAAGTGGTATTGCTGATTATACAGAGCAGATCCGCAAGTTAGCAGAGGTGTGCGAATGTTCTGCCGGTCATGCAAGGAGCATTATGGCAGGCAAAAGAGATTTCAGCGGAACAAGGACAGGCAAAGGATTGAACAAGTATGCTGCCCTCGCCCACTGTTTCTCTATCTCCGTGGATGAATTTGTTGCTTTGGACTCAGAATACAGAGCAAACAGAGGTCCTCGGAGAAAATAGTAAAAGCGTCTGAACATAAGTCCAAACGCTCTCACAAAGTATATCTAAG
>HF989511.1 GCA_000432175.1 Eubacterium sp. CAG:786 | reverse complement strand
TGCAAGTTTGGCGCAACACAGAACATATCCGTTGAGCAATCATGTGATTTTTTGCGCCAAACTAGGCAAGGCTGCCGCCTTGCTAGGACGAATTGTGCAAGATAACGGAAAAGATGCAAGCAAGACACGTGCAAAATCCAATAAATGGTCTTTGTGCGGTGTTGCCTTAATTCCGGGTCAATGAGATCATACTCGTTTTATTTCCAGATTGTTGTCAAACAAGTGTTGTTGCAACGCTGAATTCTGTATTCCCTCTTGACAAATCAGCCTTTTTGTGGTAAAATGATAAGGTACTTGATTTATTATCAAAGAACCGAGGTACATATGCAGGATATTGACGAACAGCTCACCGGTCTGATACACGACTGGTTCTCGCGCCTGAGAGGACAGATATCCGCGGGGAAAAGCGAGTTCCTCGGCGGCGGCAGGAGCCTGCTGGAGCGCGACCGCATTCTGCTGACCATCAGCAGGAACGGCACCATCACCCAGAAACGCCTTGCGGAACATATCGCAGTCAGTCCCCAGTCCATATCAGAGTCGCTGTCGAAGCTGGAAAACGACGGCTATATCACCCGTGAAAAGAACCAGCTCGACAAGCGCGAAACGATAGTCGCGCTCACGCCGTCGGGCATGGAGCATTCCAGCGAACTTGCGCAGAAGATGCGCAGCCAGGCGCACCGCTTTCTAGAGCCGCTCAGCGATGACGAAAAGCAGACTTTATACGCCCTGCTGAAAAAACTCACCGGCACATGCGGCTGAACTCCACAGGACCAATGCGAAGGAGGAAAACATATGGCATTTGAAAGGTTAAACGAATACGCAGCTGAAAAGCAGAAGCTCTGCACCGAGCACGACACCATATCCGACGCCCTGTTCAGGGAATACGGCGTCAACAGGGGTCTGCGCGATATAAACGGAAAGGGCGTTCTCACGGGGCTCACGCGCATATCGAAGATAGTTTCGTTCAAGGACGAAAACGGCGTGCACGAGCCGTGCGACGGCGAACTCTGGTACCGCGGATACAATATCAACACGCTGATAAACAACCTTAACGGCGGCTTCGGCTTTGAAAAGACCGCATACCTGCTTATCTTCGGGGAACTCCCCACGGACGAGCAGCTTGCTGAATTCAACGATATCATGTCAGAATGCCGCGTGGTACCCTCCAACTTCACCCGCGACGTTATCATGAAGGCGCCCTCCCACGACATCATGAATTCCATGACAAAGAGCATTCTCACGCTGTCGTCCTACGACGAGAATATCTCCTCGAACGACATCGACAACTGCATACGCCAGTGCCTTATGCTGACTGCGGTGTTCCCGATGCTCGCGGTGTACGGCTACCATGCGTACAATCACTACGAGAACGACGGAAGCATGTATATCCACCGTCCCGCGCCCGGACTTTCCACCGCTGAGAATTTCCTGAGAATGCTCCGTCCGGATACCTGTTACACCAGCCTTGAAGCGCGGGTTCTCGACATCGTTCTCATGCTCCACATGGAACACGGCGGCGGCAACAACTCGACATTCACCACCCGCGTGGTAACTTCCTCGGGGTCGGATACATATTCCGCGATAGCTGCGGCGATGTCCTCGCTGAAAGGACCGCGTCACGGCGGCGCAAACCTCAAGGTGATGCAGATGATGCAGGATATCCGCACACATATCGGCGACCCCACCGACAAGGACGAGGTAGAGGATTACCTGCGCAAGCTCCTCGACGGCGAAGCATTCGACCGCAAGGGACTTATCTACGGCATGGGGCACGCGGTGTATTCCATCTCCGACCCGAGAGAGCGCGTGCTGAAATCCTACGTGCAGAAGCTTGCCGAGGCAAAGGGCAAAACCGCCGACATGACGCTGTACGAAAACATCGAGGATATCGCGCCGAAGCTCATCGCGGAAAAGCGCCGCATATACAAGGGCGTAAGCCCCAACGTGGATTTCTACAGCGGGTTCGTTTATGATATGCTGGGCATTCCCGTGGAACTCTACACACCGCTGTTCGCCATCGCGCGCGTTGTCGGCTGGTCTGCTCACCGCATAGAGGAGCTCGTCGGAATGGGCAAGATAATCCGTCCCGCTTATAAGAGCGTTATGGAAGAGATAGAATAACTCCTTTCCCTTTAGAATACCCCCAATAATACTGCAAAAAAATGCATAAATCAAGTCAGCCATCGTCACATTTTCAGTGCACGATTGGCTGACTTTAGTTTTTCTCTTTGGTTTTTTTCTTTAGTTTTATATATAGGCGTGAAAAAGCTTCACAACTTGTCGTAAAGGAACTTCATAACTTGCCGTGAAGATACTTCACATCTTGCCGTAAAGATACTTCACATCTTGCCGTAAAGGAACTTCACAACTTGCCGTGAAGAAACTGCATTCCTGATAACAGCGCGCTACACCAGCTGTTCCCTCAGGGACTGCAGCAGCTTTCTTTCGCGACGGCTCACCATCACCTGCGTTAGTCCCAGTAACTGCGCGGTCTCGCACTGCGTTTTCCCGCGGAAATAGCGCAGGATAACGATATCGCGGTCGGTGCCCGAAAGCCGCTCCAGGCACTGCCGAAGCGCCAGACGGTCGATGAGCCTTTCCTCACCGGAACCGCATGGCACCGTGAGCTCCTCGCCGTCATTGCCGCCGGAATTGAGCGAGACCGGGGGCACTGCCGCGCACAGCGCCTCCGCGGCTTCCTCCTGAGTTACGCCAAGCGCGCACGCAATGTCGGATACCCGGGGTTCACCGTCCGCCGAAAGCCGGTCGCGTTCCCGCGCCGCCTTAACCGAAAGCTCCTTCAGACCGCGGCTCATTTTCACGCTGCCGCCGTCGCGGAACACCCTGCGTATCTCCCCAAGTATCACCGGCACTGCGTACGTGGAAAAGCACAGCCCACGCTCCGGCTCGAACCTGTCGCACGCCTTGACAAGACCCACGCACCCTGCGGAATACAGCTCCTCGTATTCCACCCCGCGCCCCCGGAAGCGGTTTGCAAGCTTGTGCACCAGCGGCAGGTTCTCTTCAATGAACCTGTCGCGGCCGCTGCTTTCACTGAACTCCATGCTCACACCCCGGCAGTCTCGGGAATGCGGCAGCTGAGCCGCTTCTCAAGCGTGACTGTGGTGCCCTTTCCCGGGGCGCTCTTCACCGTCACCTTGTCCATGAAGCTTTCCATCACCGAAAAGCCCAGACCGCTGCGCTCCTCGTCCGGCGCGGTGGTGAAAAGCGGCGTCATCGCCTGCGGAATATCCGCGATGCCCGCTCCCCTGTCCCGCACGCTTATCGTGAACAATCCTCCGGAATACTGGCGCATATGTAGTTCAACAAGCCCGGTGCATTCGCGGTAGCCGTGGACTATCGCGTTTGTCACCGCTTCCGACACCGCGGTGCGTATCTCGCTTATTTCCCTGACCGTTGGGTCGGACTGCGCTGCAAATGCGGCAGCCGCAGTCCTGGCGAAAGCTTCGTTCTCCGAATTCGGCGAGAAGCTGAGCCTGCATTCGTTAAGTAACTCCCGTTTCATTCTTTTCTACCTCCGTGATAAGCCCGGATAACCCCGAAAGCTTTATTACCGCCGCTATCTCCTGAGAAGCGCCGCGCACTGCGACGTCGCCGCCGTAAGCCCTCACCGCGCGCAGCCTGCCGAGAATAAGTCCCACGCCGCTGCTGTCCATGAAATCCACGCCGCTCATGTCGATTATGAGAAGCTCCGGCTGGCAGCGGGCTATCATGTCGTCAAGCTCGCGCCGCATTCCCCGCGCGGAATGATGGTCTATATCCCCGTTGAGGACTGCAGTCATGCGGCTGCCGTCTATGTTTATCTCCATTATGCTCCCCCTTTCATATGCACTGATTATACCACCGCGCCGCCGCAAAGCCTGTCGCTATTCCGGCGTGATTTATATTATTTGAGGTTGTTTTTTTGCACTAAAGGAATATCCCGGGTGATTTATGTGTAATATTATACATAACCAGCCCGTTTCGTCGAAAAAATGCACAAATATAAAAAAAATAACTGTGCATATACAACAAAATACCGCATAAACCCTTGAATTGTGGCAGAGAATATAGTACAATATCCACAGAAACCAAAGAACAGAATTAGGCAGAAATGCCAATTGTGAAAGGTGATAAATTGTACAAAGCGATTTTTTCACGCAAACAGCTGAACAATGTACCGGAATATTTCGATTGCGTCAGCGACCTCCTCAGGGACAGCACCGTGCGCCAGCTCGGTGAATTCACCCACCATAAGGGGACGACGCGGCTCCAGCATTGCCTGAACGTTTCATATTACAACTATCTTCTTTGCAGAAAACTGCACCTTGACGCACGCGCCGCAGCGAGGGCAGGTATCCTGCACGACCTGTTCCTCTACGACAGAAAGGAACACGAGCCCGTTGACGGAGAGGGCGGTCACTGCTCGGGACACCCGAAAGTGGCGTTCTTCAACGCGTCGGAGCTGTTCCCGCTGAACGACAAAGAGGGCGACATGATCGCAAACCACATGTGGCCGCTCAGCCACCATATGCCGCATTCCCCCGAGGGGTGGGTCATCCAGCTGGTGGACAAGGTGTGCGCCGTCAGCGAATTCTGCACCATGGCAGCCCGCAAGAGCCGCAGTAAGATACGTCTTGCGCATGCATCCGCGCTGACGCTGCTGATAAGGCTCACGCTGATGGTGTGAACCGCTCACTCAAAAAAGCTGCGGAAGAACTCGTATATCGCGAATTTTATCTCGACGCGTTTCCCTGAAAAATCCTCCGGGAGCCCACTGTCAAGCGGCTCAGAAGCAAGCGGAATGCACAGCGGCGGGAACATCACGCACCACCAGTTGTGCCCTTCCCCGCTGCCGAGGGTAATTCTCAGCGCCAGATAATCACCCGCCGGGAGCGTCACGTTTTCGTACTCCCGCGTGGTGAAGTACATTTCAGTAAGCTCCGCATGAGCGCCATAGTCAACACCCTGCTGCGACAGATACTCGCAGCAGGTTTTTTCTATCTCCGGCAGGAGCGCGCGCACCGCTTCCGCAGCTTCCTCCCGGGTGGAATACCCCGACAGCCGCGCGCTGTATTTTTCAAGCACCATGTCCCGCACGCCGAGCTTCACGGTCTGGTCGTATTCGCTGTCGCTGTTTGCGGGAATGTGCAGCCGCAGCACTTCCTGCGGTATCTCGTCGCATTCCTGCGCGAATGTGCCGAAGCTCCCCAGCAGCAGCGCCAGCGCGGCGCCGACAGCCATAAGTACGTCAATTATTTTCGTCATGATGATACCCTCCGATGTCGTATGGGAGCCTCTAAAAACCGGTTTGAAAAGGGAAAATGGGTAGAGTGCGCCGAATGCGATGAAAGCCGACGAAGTAAGGCTGTATGCCTTACGAGGAGGTTTGAAGAAGCAGTCGGTGTGCTATACACATTTTCACTCAAACAAGGTTTTTAGAGGTGACCTTATATGTTTTTCTGCACAGAAAGCATTGGAGGTTTTCCGGGGATTATTCAGGCTAAAGTAAAACCCGGCTAAAATTTCACAAAATACTTGAAATAATCCGCGCATTGTTGTATAATATAATCGTGGTGTTATGCACACGCACAGCAGTTTCTACTTTGTAACGTGAAAGGATAAATGATATGCCGTTTGACGAGATAAACAGAGAGTTCTCATTCCCGCTGCAGAAGATAATCGACGAGCAGAAGCTCGAGGTAATCTACATGCCCGAGGACGGCGAGAACACATTGATTTCAGACCATGAGATAAACCGTCCGGGACTTCAGTTTGCCGGATTTTACGAATACTTTGACAAGCAGCGCATTCAGGTCATGGGTAAGACCGAGTGGGCTTACCTCGACACGCTGGAGCCGGAAGTACGCCGCAGCCGCATCGACAACCTGCTCAGCTACAAGTTCCCCGCGCTGATGGTCACAAGGAATCTCGATATATTCCCCGAGCTGCTGGAGAGCGCCAAGGCAAACGAAATGCCGCTGCTGCGCACGGAGGAATCCACCTCGGTTTTCACCTCCAAGCTGGTTAACTTCCTGAACCTCCAGCTGGCTCCGCGCATCACCAGACACGGCGTTCTCATTGAGATATACGGCGAGGGCGTGCTTATCCTCGGCGAAAGCGGCGTTGGTAAGAGCGAGACCGCGATCGAGCTTGTAAAGCGCGGTCACAGACTTATCGCAGACGACGCGGTGGAGATAAAGAAAGCCTCCAACATCACCCTGGTGGGCAGTTCCCCGGATAATATCCGTCACTTCCTGGAACTGCGCGGCATCGGTATCATCAACGCGCGTCAGCTGTTCGGCGTCGGCGCTGTCAAGCTGAACGAGAAGATAGACATGGTCGTTGAGCTGGAACTCTGGAACCCCGAAAAGACCTACGACAGAATGGGCGTCGATACCCACTACATGACCATTCTCGGCGTTAAGGTCCCGCTGCTCACCATTCCCGTCAAGCCCGGACGTAACCTCGCAGTTATCCTCGAGGTAGCCGCAATGAACAACCGTCAGAAGAAGATGGGCTACAACGCCGCAAAGGACCTGCTCCATCAGCTGGGCATAGACTCCGACAGCGAAGAGATCATGTCGGACCTCAATATTTAATTCGGAATTCGTAATTCGGAATTATTGTGCCGCTGTCGCGGCAGTCTTTCGATTGTATCGATACTTAAAACGCAGATACGATGTCGCTCAGCATATGGCGGCAGGGACGCCAGAATTCCGAATTGAACTTTAAATCTGACCAAACAGAAAGGTATAAAATCCATGAAGTACAATATTGGTATCGACCTCGGAGGAACTAACATCAAAGTAGGTCTGGTGGACGAGAACTACAACATCGTCGCAAAGGCGACCTGCAAGACCGACCTCCCCCGTCCCGCAGAAGAAATCGCAGACTCCATCGCTGAAACCGTCTGGAAGGCTCTCAACGAAGCAAAGGTGACTATCGACGAACTGAATTCCATCGGTATCGGCACCCCCGGCACCGCTTCCAGAAACACCGGCGTTGTGCTGTATTCCTGCAACCTGGGCTTCCGCAACACCGACCTGCGCGCGCTCGTCGGCGCCCGTCTCGGCAAGGAAGTTTACGTAGAGAACGACGCGAATGCAGCGGCATTCGGCGAAGTGCTCGCAGGCGCAGGAAAGGGCTACAGGGACGTTGTAGTAGTAACCCTGGGCACCGGCGTTGGCGGCGGTATAATCATCGACGGAAAGATATACACCGGTTTCAATTTCTGCGGCGCTGAGCTGGGTCACACCGTTATACAGTACGGTGGCAGACAGTGCGGCTGCGGCCGTAAAGGCTGCTTTGAGGCTTATTCCTCCGCGACTGCGCTCATCAACATGACCAGGGAAGCCATGGAAGCCCACAAGGACAGCAAGATGTGGGAAATATGCTCCGGCAGCATAGACAACGTTGACGGCAAGACTGCATTCGACGGCTGGCGCGCAGGCGACAAGGCGGCTTCCGATGTGGTGGATATGTACATATCCTACCTCGGCTGCGGACTTACAAACATCGTCAACACATTCCAGCCGGAAGTGCTGCTCATCGGCGGCGGTATCTGCAAGGAGGGCGAAAACCTCACAAAACCGCTGGAGGAGATAATCGCAAAGGAAGCTTACTGCATCGACCCGAAGCAGTCCACAAAGCTTGGCATATGCCAGCTCGGCAACGACGCGGGAATCATCGGCGCGGCATTCCTCTACACGCTGGCTGACTAAGGAGGAAGTATGTACTACATGTCGCAGGACGGCGCAGTACTGGCTGAAAGCAGCCGTCTTTACGTCAGGGACAACGCGGTGTACGCGGTAGTCCCCGGCAGCGAGGACATAAAGCTCGCTGAATATGAGATATATGGTGAAGCGCAGGAAATCCTCCACAAGGTTTACGCTGCCATCGAGGACGGCGAGAGCGTGTTCTCATTCGAGTAATATTGCCGCACCGTACCCGCATACATTCTATAAACCCAGCGAATAATCCCACCGGAGGTCAACGTGAACTACACCTGTCTTGATGAAACCTGCCGTCAGAACGGCATTCCCTGCGGGCAGAACAAGCCCCTGGCGCCGCTCACCACCATGAAGATAGGTGGAGAGTGCGACCGCCTGGTGACTGTCGCCGACGAAAAACAGCTGCTGACGGCGCTTAACTGCTGCCGCAGCGGTAATATCCCGCATTTCATTCTCGGCAGGGGGAGCAATCTGCTGGTCAGCTCAAAGGGCTACCGCGGGTGCGTGATAAACCTGGCGCCGGGCGAAGTCCCCGCAGTCGTCAGCGGGAATGAAGTCACCGCATGGGCAGGGTCGCCGCTGCAGCGGGTGTGCGT
>HF989510.1:51547-52815 GCA_000432175.1 Eubacterium sp. CAG:786 | reverse complement strand
CGTTTTTTACCAACAGATTTCTGAATCTTCTCAACTATCGCTCGTAAATGGTCTGAACATGAATTCTGCTCGCGCTCTCAGGCTAATGCTAATGAAACTAAGATAGATTTTAAAAGCCAGGACGAGGGCTTTTTTAAAGTCGGCAGGCAGACAGTTAATAAAAAGCGTGGAACAATGGGACATACGGTTTATTTCGGTAATCGTAAATCTTCGGTTTATGTGCGTTTTTATGATAAAAAGGCTGAGCAGCTGCAGCAGGGACTATCTGTTGATGAAAATATTAACAGCTGGGTTAGATGTGAGTATGAGTATCATAATAGCAAGGCTATTGCGGTTATGACTCTTTTCATTGAAAATGATTACGCTGATTTTGTCCAGAAGTATAAAGCTACAGTTATGGGGCATTTGAGGTTTATTAATTCAGATGATAGTAATTGTTCACGCTGCTCAACATGCGGTTGGTGGATTTCCTTTCTGAACACTCTGGACGGATTGAAGTTTTCTACGGGTCCTGTGAAAACGGTTCAGTTTCGTAAAACGGCAAAGTGGCTCAGTCGTTCGGTTGCTCCTACGCTCTGGGCTATGATGTCTTGCTTGGGCATTGAGTTCCTGACGGGTCTCCAGGAAACTGGACGGGATAAGATAAAGGAGAGACAGCTGCAGCTGATAGAAGATTACATGGATAATCGTGATGGAGTAGATAAAGAGTGTCCGAATCTTTGGGCGTTCTTTGCTTCGGCTGTCTGCGGGGGGTATCAGGAAGCACTTGAACGGCTGAAAAAGGATAGTATTTACATTAATAATATACCGTCTTGCATGGATAAGCGCGAATGGCTTAATATGGTTTTTGCGGATTGCGAGGGGGTCAAAGCCTGATGTTTGTCTTATCTCCTCTGAGTTCAGCGGTTATCAGTGAGTTGTATTCTCATTGCGTTTGTAATGTAAGTCGTGGAGTTTATACAGCAGCTGCAATTGCCTGAAAGTTTGTTTATAATCATGCACAGGATATGCGCGTCAGGCGTTGGTGGGCTTTGCCTAATACAATAAAGTTTCGGGGGTATCATCTTGACGTGTGACTACTGGGAATGCAAGCACCGTGCTGAATGTCCGCTGATTGGGTATTTTTATAAGTATCCGCCTTGTGCAGCTTGTACGAGCTTTGACAGCTGCACGGTATGCATCCATTATATTGAATGCTGTGATCTGGTGTGCAGGTATCTTCCGAACATGTTTCGGCGCCTGGTTCGCGAGATCAGGCACGGCGAGAA
>HF989510.1:28656-51527 GCA_000432175.1 Eubacterium sp. CAG:786 | reverse complement strand
AGAACCTCGAGCCGGTACAGAGATACATCAGACGGAACACCCACGGAGGTAAACGGGATTGAAATTCCCGGGGAACTGTGCTATAATGTAACAAGGTAAGAGTTACATAAAAATATGCGTAATTGCGTAAAAGAGAAATTTTACGCAATTAGAAGAGCGATTAAGAAATAATTGATAAAGGAACAATATTATGACGAACAAATACGATGACGCTCCGAAGCTGTTAAAGGACTATCTTGTATATCTGCAGCTTGTAAAAAATCGTTCAGAATTGACGGTACTTAATTATTACACTGATATTCGGTCATTTCTGAGATTCTATAAAATCAAACAAGGCAGAGCCTCTGACGACCCTGCAGAATTTCAGAACATCAAAATCAGCGATATAACCGAATCAGATATAAAATCGGTAGACCTGATGTTGGCTCAGGACTTCCTGATATACACAAAGAATGAAAAAGATAATCACCCACAGGCACGTTACCGTAAAGGCGTTGCATTACGGCAGTTCTTCAAGTACCTTACTAATAATAAGGGAATATTTGAAGTAAGCCCGCTGGCAAATCTTGAATTACCATCACCAAAACCAGCACTGCCAAAGTACCTTACACTCGACGAATCCATCGAAATGCTCCAGAACATAAACACGCCCGACCAGAAACGCGATTATTGCATAATAACGTTTTTTCTGAATTGCGGCATACGTTTGAGCGAGTTAGTTGGAATAAATATGTCGGATATCCGTTGCTCAAGAGATAGTTCCGGTCATGAATCCTGGACGCTTAAAGTGCTCGGTAAAGGCAGTAAGGAACGCATAGTATATCTGAACGACGCATGCATACAGGCATATCTCGATTACCTCTCCCCTGCTGAAACCGACAATAAAACACGCGCCGAAGCCGGCTGCCGTGATATGACTGCTAAAACAGACGCGCTCTTTCTGAGTCGCAGGAATACGCGTATATCCAATCGGCGCGTCCAGCAGATAGTCGAGGAATGCCTGAAAGCCAGCGGGCTTGATAACCGTGGTCTGTCAGTACACAAACTCAGGCACACAGCCGCAACACTGATGTATCAGAATGGCGTGGACGTCAGGGTGCTTAAAGAAGTCCTGGGGCATGAAAACCTGAACACAACCCAGATCTACACTCATATTTCAAATGATCAGATGCAATCAGCGATGAGCAAAAATCCTCTCGCGGAACTGAAAAACAAAAAGTAAAAGGATCTTCTCGTTTAATGAAAAGACCCTTACATACAAAAGGACCGCGCCTGATAGCGCGGTCCGATTTTTTATTCACCACAAAGTTCCTTATAAAGACCAATATAAAGCTTAGCCGACTGAGCCCAGCTGAAATCTGCCTTCATTGCACGTGTCACAAGTCTGCCCCATGCCATTCTGTTATCATAAGCAGCCTTTGCACGCTGTACTGCACCAAGCATATCATGCGCATTATAGCTCTGGAATGTAAATCCAATACCATTATCGCCATAATCAATGATACTGTCTTTCAAACCCCCGGTAGCTCTTACTATCGGAATAGTACCATAACGTGCCGCGATCATCTGCGCCAGACCGCACGGTTCGCTCTTTGAAGGCATAAGGAACATATCAGAACCTGCATAAAGACGCTTTGCAAGACCTGTGTTAAATCCTCTGTAGAAGCCGACCTTATCCGGATAACGCCAATGCATGTTCTGGAAGAATTCCTCATACTGGCTTTCACCAGAACCGAGAATTACGACCTGCATATCTGTAGCGATGATCTCATCGAAAACTGCACGTACAAGGTCAAAGCCCTTGTGATCAGCAAATCTGGAGATCATGGTCAGCAGCGGTATCTTATATTCAGGCATGCCGAATTCCTGGAAAATAGCGCTCTTGCACGCGGCTTTACCCTTATGATCCTTAGCGCTGAAATTAGCGGCAATGGCAGTATCGGTTTCAGGATTATACATATCCGTGTCGATACCGTTCAGGAAGCCGCATGTCTTGTACTGCTTGCTCACAAGAATTCTGTCAAGACCATGAGAGAACCACGGGTCGAGTATTTCCTTGGCATAAGTAGGAGATACGGTTGTAACCTTGTCGGCAACCTCGATAGCGCCCTTCATGAAATTAATATCGCCATCATATTCGATAATATTTACCTTGTGCGGAGGAATGCCTACGATATCCTTAACCAGGTCAAGACCATACTGTCCCTGATACCCAATATTGTGGATAGTGAACACATGCTTGATATTATCATAGCAGCCGCCTGCATTGCGATAGAACAGGTCATAATAAACCGGGATCAGCGCGCACTGCCAGTCGTTGGAATTGATGACCTGCGGCCTGAACTGAATATATTTCAGCATTTCGAGGACTGCACGGCTGAAGAAAACATATCTTTCTGCGTCGTCATAATAGCCGTAAAGTCCGTTATCGCGCTTGAAATAGAACTCATTATCGATGAAGAAATAAGTAACGCCATCGACCTGCTGCGAAAACAGACCGCAATACTGGCTTCTCCAGCCTACAGGGACTGTAAAATTGGTTATGTAATTCATCTTTTCCTTCTGCTCAGGCTTGAATGAATTCACATAATACGGCATAACAACGCATGCTTCCTGACCAGCGGCGCAAAGAGCCTTGGGGAGGGAGCCTGCAACATCTGCGAGACCGCCAGATGCGGCAAAGGGACGAGCTTCACTTGCAGCGTAAAGAATTCTCATTATGATATGTCCTCCGATTTGATGCTGAACACTGCCGAACGACACAGAGCCTGCCCACGTTTCTGCAAACGCAGCCTAACGGAGCACTTCGATGCCGGCGCACAGATATCGCCTATATATAATATAACATAGTTGTCTGAAAAATTCAAGTAGGTTTTCTAATTTTTCAGCTTTTTTATGTAAAAAAACTGACCAGCCGAAACCAGTCAGTTTTTGTATTACTTCGCATTATAAAGCTTGTCATAATTAACAAGTTCATTTAGCAGCTGCGGTACCTTTTCTTCCATCTGGTCGTCCGGGAACTGGCATGTCCCGACAGCCATATGACCGCCTCCACCGTATTTCAGCATAAGCGAACCAACATTGACATGGCTGGTGCGGTTGAGTATGGAATAACCAACCGCGCAGGAACAGCCCTTGCCGCCCTTGCCGTTTACGATCCAGCAGGAAATGTTCTGCTCAGGATAAAGGCTGTATATCAGGAAGCGATTACCTGTGTATATCGTATCGACGCCGCGCAGGTCGGTGATTATCACATCGCCCTCAGTGCGTGTGTACTTATGTACCATTTCCTTGAACTTTTCTGTCTGCTCGTTGTAGAGCTTTATACGCTCCTGAATGTCGGGCATTGCAAGGATCTCGTCAGTTGTCATGTATGCGCAGCACTTGAGAAGCTTTTCCATCAACTGGTAGTTGCTTATGGTGAAGTTCCTGAATCTGCCCAGACCAGTTCTTGGGTCCATAAGGAAGCCTATAAGTATCCAACCCTGCGGATTTAGTATCTCCTCGCGGGTAAGATTACCGCTGTCCACCTTATCAACCGCTTCCATAAGATCATCAAAATTCGGGAAGCGTTCCTTACCACCGTAGTACTCATAGATTATACGCGCACAGCTTGGTGTTATACGGCTCTCACCCTTATATTTGCCCTTATACTTCCTGCGCTCTTCCTCGCTGGAATGGTGGTCGAACCACAGTCCGCAGCCCTCAACGAACGGAACATTTGCCAGTACATCGTTTTCTGTTACGGGAATAAGTCCGTCCTGTAGATCCTTCGGGTGAGCAAAAGTCCAGGAATCAGGCTCGACAACTCCGGCGCACAGAAGCAGCGCACCGCAGGCAAGTCCGTCAAAATCTGAACGTGTTATCAATCTCATGATGATGTCCTCGCTATTTCAAAAAAATTATGCAAAGTGAATGCAGCTTATCTGCATATATTATTATAGCAAATAATTACGCAAAAATCAACATGATTTTTCAATTTTTCAGGATTATTTTATGAAAATTGCAAAATCTGGTCAGACTGCTTTTTGAATAATCCGCAGCACCTTGATATTACCAGGGAAATGGAAAGGCTCGATCTCATCGACAAGCTTTATCAGCTGAGCGTAAATCTCGCTGTATTCATCGGGCGACGGCTCGTGCGAGCCAAATTCAATCGCTTCCAGTAATCCTGAGATGCTTTCAAGCGAAGTACCGAATTTAAGGTCGGCACGCCGCCAGAATGCTGCAGGAAGTTCACCGCGCCTTGGGATTATATTGTTTTCCTCCAGCAGCGCCAGGATAAGGCTGAACATTGCCTTTGAATTATCGCCGGCAGGTCTGCTGAGTTTATTCAGGGCTTCACGCGCATTGTTTTTCAGCTTGTGGAGCCTTATCAGTAGCGCCGTCAGCACTGCTGCGACAGCTATCACAACAATCGATGCCGGGAGATATGGCAGGATAGCATCAATAACGTTTATCCCAGGAGCCTCATCGGATGTGTTCGCTTCTGATGTCTGAAATGCGTTTGTTGTGTTATGTTCCTCAGTCGGTACGTCAACGCTTTCAGGGGCAGCATTCGAAACCGGTTCGACGATCTCTTCCGAGGGCGCGTTTACGGTCGCTTCGTGAGAAGCGTTTTCAATGGTGGCAGCGGCTTCCGAAGCGCCATTCTGGTCCGGATAAGCAGCCGAACTTGTCGGGTCGAAAGTCACCCAGCCGTACTCGCCCACATAAACCTCCACCCATGCGTGCAGGTTCTTTTCACGCAGAAGTACTGAGTTGCTGCCCTCGGGGGCCTGCACGTAAAATCCAGTACAGTACCGCGCGGGAACGCCCAGTTCACGGAGTATCAGCGTCATAGCGCTTGCATAAAGCGAGCAGTGACCGCGCCTGGTATCATTCAGGAACTGCATTACAGGATTGCTGCTGTTGTTTGCGCCGTCAAGGGAATATGTGTATGCCAAACGCAGATAGTCAGAAACATAGGTCGCAAGTTCGTAACGATAACGCGCCGTTTCGCTTGTGCTGTCACCGTAATGATCCTTAAATTGCCGTACTTCTGCCAATTCCCTTGAAATATAAGCGTCAATATCGCTGCGATAGGGCTCGGGAATTCCAACGTAGGTGCGTTCCACATATTCTTCATATTCGCTGAGGATATCCTGCTGCTGCATTTCCGTTACAACAGAACTGTAGATATCGTTCAAAGTGCAGCCAGCAAGGTCAAACTGCTCGGTCATTGAAGCAAAGCCTTCGCTGTCGCCGTGCATTTCATTGCTGGTGTACGAGGGAATCAGAGCGGTGCACTGAACGGAATTTATGTGGCTGCCAGCCTGTTCGCTCACCCTTACGGCATAGTCGGAATAAACATCGAAAAGTTCGTTGTTATAGAACGAGTAATCCGCTGTATAAGCAGGCAGGAAAACAACGTCTGTGTCGCACAGATATTCAATAGTTACTGCGGAACTTGTTATTATCGGAAGTCCGTCAGCCGAAGCCGCAATATGTTCACCAGAAGCGTCGAGAAGAGCGCTGATAACGCGGTTTTCACAAGGGCGATAGTTTTCTTTAAGGTCGGAATTCCTCCAGAGTTCAGGCTCGCTCCCAACTGCGGTGGTCCAGGATCTTCCTGTAAATTCTATGCCGATATCTCCCCTCAGGTAGAATGGACGCGAGCCGTCATAGGTCACGTGGAGCATCTCGCGCTCTCCCCTGCCGGGGGAAATGATGTTCAGGAGGTTTTCCTGTTCGCTGCCACTGTGGGTGAAGTATTCGGAAGCGGTTCCGTTGTCAAACGGAGACTGCACGTCTGTTACTTCCCCACCCAGATTGGAAACGAATTCATACACGCTTGTGTAATTTATGCTCCCACCAACAGGGATTATCGTCGCGCCGACCATAATGCATACCGCTACCAGGGCAGCGCAGTACATTCCGGAACTGAAATACTTCAGATAATAGTTGCAGCGCATTTCAGTGCGTTTAGTCAGCGGCGCTGTGGAAATATGCTTCAGGAATGAGCGCTCTTCACGGCGCATTCTCCTGCGGTAATCCGAAGAACTGCTGTGCTTTACCGCAAGCCCACCTGAATAGTTCTTCCTGATGGCAAATGCAGCGGCCAGAGAAGCCAGCGCCGGCACGAGCCACAAAGAAAATTCAAGGTTTTCCGAAATAAGCACCGGCACGCACAGTCCCACAAACAACAGCCCGGGAACGGCAAGGCGCAGCTTCCCCGAAAAACACAGAGAAACGATAAAACTGTAAAAAACACACAGCAGAACCGTCCCGAGGACAACTCCCTGCACGAATTGATCGTTAAGGGCGTTAAGCGGCTCGTCCTGGTGAAAGAGATAGCTGCGCGGATACAGGAAACGTCCTTCTACCAGCAGCATACATGCGTCAGCAAAATAACTCAGTCGTTCTTTCAGAATGCCGAAATTCAGCCAGACTGCCAGCCCAGAGACCACTGCGGCGTCGAGTATAAGCCAGCGGCTTCTCACAAACACAAGTATTGTCGAGAACACCACGCAGGAAATCCCGCATATCACTCCCATAGCAGGCAGGCTGACCGGAAAGTCATACTGCCCGAGAATGTACATCATAGAGCTGACGCAGAACAAAACCGCCAGTATTATCCTTTTTATTACAAGCAGAGGGGTGTGCGGTTTTGAGCAGTAATACCTGTCATAAACCAGCACACCGTCTGATAAATAATCTTTTGTCATTAAATATCCTTTGCAGAAAATATCATGCAAATATTTTCAGTCCATGCTTTTTAAGCGAGTCATTCGCATATGCGTAGTGCATATTTTCCCATTGCTGATATCCGCTGAATTCCTCAAGCTGTGCACCTCCGCATATGGTGGAAGCCGCGGTCATCTGGCTGCACACAGAGCCGTTCCAGATGTAATTCACGCCGTGATACTGCTTTCTTAACCGCGCAATATCTTCCTGCCGGACATTTTTCGGGCATATCACTCTGGTGATGAACAGCTTGTCGCTGACAGGCGCAGTTACGCCGCAGCCGGTGACGCATGTCTCCATCGCGGACTCTATGCCGTTTTCGACGCCGAAATACGCGCACATTTCTCCAAGCGGCATAGAAAGCTGCTCTTCGAAGCACTGGCGAAGTATCTTGACGACCGCTTTTGCAAACGCCGTTTCATCATCGTCTGGCAGGGAAAGTATCCCGGACTCGCTGAAATACTTCTCAAGCTTATCCTTTGGAACGCTGTCAGCCATTGCGTCAAGTTTTGCGCGGATATCGTCGTTGTCAAGGGAAAACGCCTCGGATACGCAGCTGCTTCCGGAGTAGTCCTCCTTTATGCTGTCTATAACGCCACCGCGGTTCATTGACATCTGCTCAAACGGAGCCACCGCTTTCTGCAGCGTGGTGTTGTAATATTCAGTGAGCTTGTCGTTCAGAAGCTGATAGAAAGCTATCATGGGTTCGCTGCATTCCACAACAACGCTCGATTCTGCAAAGCCTTTCAGTTCAAAAAGGTACTGCTCCACCGCTTTATTCACGAAAAGCGCAGAATGAACCTTTCGGTATGCTGCACGTTCAAGATCTCTTGTGCGCGCAGTCTGTTCAGTCATGTCCTCGGTTTCGGATTTCACCTTTGCAATGTTTATGCGTATCTCTGCGAAACACTTCCGCAAAATCTCCTGAGCATAAAAGGGACCCCTTGCGAAATCAGTTTTGGCATTTTCGCAGTCTGTTATAATGCTGTCTGCTATTTCCTGCGCGCATACGGGACCGCCATTAACAACGGCGTCTTTCATTGAACTCAGCCACTTCTGCACAGCCGACAGCGGATTGTCGCTGCTGTTTCTCACTGATTTTGCAGAAAAAGCCGGCTCTGAACGCTCGTCAAATTCAATAGACGGCAATGAGCCGCTCTTTGAAGCGACAAGTTCCCTTGACGGAGACACCATACTTGAATATCGTTTCAGCAGAACTTCGCCGACGTTGTTTCCGTTTAAAGTGTGGTTCAGCCTTGTGAACAGTTTGATGCTCAGATAGGACATCATTTTCCCGACCGGGGCTTCCACAACTCTGGAATTGCAGGCAAGGTACCGGAAATCATGCGAAGCGTCCGCTTTAAGCATGTTATAGGAAAGAATGCGCTCTGCGTCGTCGTCCTTGCTAAAAATTATCTCCATACGGTTGAGTATCTTTTCTGAAGCATCGCTCATTGTAAGGTTGTAGTTTTCAGCCGCTGGCATCAGGAAACATGCATTGAATGGCGGCTTATCGGAATCAACGGTGAACGTTTTGGAATACTGCTGGGAAAAATACTTCTTTCCAAGCTGGAACTTATCAAGTTCGTTTTTTGCTATTATCGTATTGGCAGAATAAAACCCGAGGTCGCGGTTGTCCTCTTCGATGAGCGCGGCAGTGTCCGCAGCGAACAGGTATGCGTTAACACGAACTGCGCCAGGGTAAACAGCGAATATTCTGTTAAGGATATAGGCAAGGTCAATGAACATTCCACCGAACATCGGGTCGCCCAGATTACCCGTCAGTATTATGTCCAGCGGCTTGTCTGCGCTGCCGAAATCATTCATCACGCTGCCTGCCATCTTTACTATCTGCTTGATATAGTGGAACAGAGCCACGCGCCCGCACTGCCTTTTGGTAAGTCCATAGGTAGGCGTTGCAGGTGAATAGTTCTTAAGTCCCTGGTCAAACCATGAAAGAGCGCAGTCCGGCAACTTTGCAGGATTATTGAGATACTTGTATATTGCATCCTCCGGAACTATTTGAAGCACATCGCCATCAGACGGCACAGTCCCCTCGTAGGACGCGTCGTTCAGCTGATTTTCAATGCCAATGCACAGAAACCGCACTTTTTTAGGGTCCAGGCCGAAACGGCGGCTGGTATTATGCATACATCTGAGCACACAGTCAATGCCGTTTTTCCCGATGCCTATCACAAATAGCCGGTTCATTCCATAGGAGCTCTTCTGCCCCTCATAAAGTTTCTGGATCCTTTCTGGTCTTAGCCATGCGATCTTCTGTTCAATCTCCACGAAAAAGCACCCCTTACTTTGCGTAAAAATCAATATACAGATCCTGTCGTCTGTCGTTCTTCAGCGGAAATTCAGCGCGGATACCGCTGCATTTTTCCTTGTCTATATCTGCGTAGATAAGTCCCTCGGCATAAGGCATGATCCTGCACAGCACTTCGCCGTCGGGCGAATACACCTTGCTGTCGCCGGAATAAGTCAGCCCGTTTCCTGAACCGCATCTGTTGCACCCGGCGATATAGCACTGGTTCTCTATAGCGCGTGCTTTGAGCAGGGCGTTCCAGTGAACGGAACGAGATTCCGGCCAGTTTGCAGACACTAATATCAGCTGGCACTTACCGGAAAGCGCCTGATAAATTTCCGGGAACCTCAGGTCGTAGCAGATCGTCAGTCCCACTGTGACCCCGCAGATATCCGTTATGCAAAGGCTGTTTCCACCGGAATACACGGAGCATTCCCCACCATAGGAAAACGGGTGTATTTTATCGTATTCTGCCGTTATTTCACCATGGTCGGCAATGGACATTCGATTTGTTATGACGCCGTCGTGGGCGCACGCATATCCGAACGCTGCCGCGACGCCAAAATCCTCGGTGCATTGCTTAAAAAACTGCACCGTTTCTCCATTATACGCTTCTGAAAGTCCAGAGTTCATGGTAAACCCGGTTAGCGAAAGCTCCGGGAACACGACAAGATCCGCTGACTGCCGCGCAGCCTCGTTCATGATATCACGGCATTTATGCATATTCGCGGACTTATCCTCCCATACGATGTCAGTCTGGGCAAGACAAAGCTTCAATATACACACCTCCATGAAACGCACGAACCCGGCTCACAGACCAAAATCCGAAAGCTTAAATCTACTTATGTTATTATTATACAATAATAAATCTGTATTGTCAACACAGAATGTAACATTTACATAAATTCTTATAAGTTGCACAAAGTAAAAGCATGATTTATGACTTCATGTCATTCGGTTCCGACCGCTTCTTTATGATATTTGACGCGATAACAATAACCGCAGAAACAGCCATCATCGCCAACGCAAACAGGACGGCAGCATTTTCAGTCAGTTTGCCGTTCCTTATGACGGCAAACGATTCTTCGTCTTCATCAGGAAGAAGCATGAGCGTGTAGCACAGCGCCATTGAAAGCAAACTGATTGCATTGATAATCACCTGGCTCCCGGAAACGCCAAACAGGCACCCCTTGCGCGCAGCCATTATCACCCAGATAAGATACGCCGCTCCGGCGCAGAGCAGCATTCCTGAAAAACTGCCTTCAAGAAATCCGGGAGTGACCTCATTCAGCATTACGACCAATGCGGAAGCACCGGCGTAGATTGCAAGAGAAAAAAGCGTCAGCTGCGTACGCTGCTGTTTCTGCCGCTCGTCAAAAATTTCCTTTTCACTGCCCGGCTCTCCGAGTATGATTTTCTCGCAGAATTTGTCAAAACTCTTCATGCTCATTTTTGTTCCCCTCCCAGAATAAATCGTCTAATGTTTTCCCAAGCGCCCTGCATATGGAGATACACAGGTTTATCGTCGGGTTATAGTCGCCGTTTTCTACCGCGTTTATCGTCTGCCGGGTCACTCCGGTCTTTTTGGCAAGCGCTTCCTGCGACATATCAAGCGCCGCTCTTGCCGCTTTTAGTCTGAGATTTTTTGCCATTATCTCACCTCACATTCAGTATAACATATATTTTTCATAATGTCAAGTATATCTTACATAATGACAAAAATATTTTCGCTTGATTTTTACAGCGGCAATGGGCATAATATTTTTATACATTATAATATATGCAGGAAAACTGCATTACGTCGATATGAGCATTTAATCCCGCTTGTTATTTCCTTTTATATTTCTCCGACGTCTGCAAATAGTAAAAGCGTGACGGAGAAATTTCTCCGAATGAGTTGATCGGGGTGAAAAGATGGAAAGAGCAGGCAGACTTATTTCCGGATTACTGTGTTGGCTTATCGCAATGTCAATAAGTGCTTTCGGAATAAAAGGCGTCATTCTGTCCGGAGGGAGCACGGTACAGACTGGCAGCAATCACATAAGTTCAATATCTGAAAGACGTTTTGAAAATATAAGACAGTTTTCCGGCAGCCGCATTTGCAATTTATCGGCAGAAAACCAGGCTGAAAGGAAAATGCTTGTTCCAGGCGGCACGCCGTTTGGAATAAAGCTGCGCACTGACGGAGTAATGGTGGTTTCAGTCAACAAGGGCTCCCCGGCAGACCGCGCGGGAATAAAGCCCGGGGACATGATATCCAGTGTAAACGGAGTTCCGGTGCAGACAAATTCCGGAATAGCCGAGGCAGTGCAGCTGTCGCCGTCGGAATGCACTATAGTTGTATCAAGAGGAAGCAGCGAAAAATGCATTCGCCTGGTTCCGGAAGCAGCCAACGGACAGTACCGCATAGGAACATGGGTGCGTGACAGCGCTGCAGGCATCGGCACTTTAACGTATTTTGACCCGGCGACTGGCTCGTTCGGTGGACTTGGGCACCCGGTGAGCGATGTGACTACCGGGGAACTGATGCCGATTTCCAGCGGTGAAATAACGAATGCCGAGATATTCAGCGTAATGAAAGGCTGCGACGGCGAAGCAGGCGAACTATGCGGCGACCTCTGCCCGGGAATTCTCGGAAAACTTTCAGCCAATACACCGGTGGGAATATTCGGCACAATGAACGCTGAACCGACCGGGAGCGCCATACCAATGGCATTCCGTGATGAAGCGGAATGCGGTCCCGCGGTGATACTCGCCACCATAGAGGGCTGCGAGCCGCAGGAATACACCATCGAAATCGAAAAGATCAATATGTACGCCATCAGTGGCACTAAAAGCATGGTGATAAGGGTGACTGACGAGCGGCTGATCTCCGAAGCGGGGGGCATAGTACGCGGAATGAGCGGAAGCCCGATAATACAAAACGGAATGCTTGTGGGAGCGGTAACGCACGTATTTCTCAACGACCCCACCAGGGGGTATGCCGTATTCGCGCAGACCATGATGGAGCAAATGGACGAAGTATCCACAGCCGCCGCTTCAGGCGGTTACATATTATGGGCTGTTATTCAAAAATTCTGCATTTTAATTCAATAATCCTCATAAAGACCTTGATTTATCAGAAAAATCTGCTATAATAATATAGTAGAACCGCTCAGACGGTTCAGCGGGGATTTTACAGAGACAAAAAAGTGAGGTTATTGTTATGGATAAGGTACTTCTGATCGGAGAGCCGATGGAACTGTTGCTTGCTGAAGAAGAAGGCGCACTGGCTGATACCGTGCATTTCCACGCAAGCGTTTCAGGCGCTGAGATAAATGTCGCTGTGGGACTTTCACGGCTCGGTCTCTGCCCCAAGTTTATGACAAGACTTGGCGACGACCCCAGGGCACAGAGAATACGCGCATTCATGAAAGCAAACGGAATTTCTGACGACCTTATCATAACCGACCCGTACCATCTCACAGGTTCCATGATGAAGAGCAAATCTGAACCCGGGAAGCATGAGATATACTACTTCCGGCAGGACTCCGCAGCATCGTTCCTCTGCGAGAACGATATTGACGGGATAGACCTTTCCGATATAAGAGCGGTGCATTTTACCGGGATATTCCCGACCATCTCGAATTCTGCAGCAAAGGCTGCACGCCGTCTTGTGGAGCGTGCAAAGGAGAATTCCATTACAGTGGTGTTTGACCCCAACCTCCGCAGCCAGCTTTGGGACAGTTCCCCGGAAACGATGGCGCTGCTTAATGAATTTGCGGCTCAGTCTGACGTTTTTCTGCCCAGCCTGAAGGAAGCTGAGAGCCTCTGTGGACTTAACGACCCCGAAAATATAGCAGATCATTACATTTCCCTGGGTACAAAAAAGGTAATCGTCAAACTCGGAAAGCAGGGCGCTTTCTACAAGAGCCGTGTCGAAAGCGGAATAGCGCCGACATTCCGGGCTGACGCCGTTGTTGACACAGCCGGTGCGGGCGATGGTTTCGCTGCGGGGCTTATCAGCGGTATCTGCGATGAAATTCCCCTTGGCGAGTCTGTTTTCCGTGCAAACGCCGTTGGCAGCATGCAGATACAGAATGCCAGCGATAACGCTGGTTTGCCCACAATGGAGCAGCTGAGAGAATACATGCTCGACCACCGTTTTGTAGACGCCCAGCCTGATTTCTGACGACCGGAGATTAAAATGACCCTATACGCCACTGACCTTGACGGGACGCTGCTTCGTTCCGACAAAAGCATATCTGACGAGAGCGCTGAACTGCTGAACAGGCTGACTGAAAGCGGCGTGCTGTTCACATTTGCGACGGCGCGTTCATGGTCCAGCGCCTCTCCCCTGCTCACAAAGCTTGATCTCAGATGCCCCGCTGTAACATTCAACGGGGTTTTTGTCGTTGACCCCAGGGACGGCCGCCATATCGTCGAGAATATTTTTCCGGATTCTTCTCTCAGGTTGGCTGTTGATTATTTCAACCGTAATGAACTTTCGCCGCTTGTGTATTCATACATAGACGGCAGGGAACGCGTAAGCTACCTTGAAAGCAGGCTTGACGACGTTTACGGCTATGTGAGCACCCGGCAGGGCGACAAGCGGCTGCGCCCTGTGAAAACCCGCGAAGAGCTTTTCCAGGGGCGCATATTCTATTTCACGCTGCTTGACCCCAAAACGGATATTGCCGAACTCGACAGCGTTTTCAGCCGTGAGAATGGCTTTGCTGTGAATTATATGCCCGACACATACAACAAAAACGAAATATGGTANNNNACATAAAAAAAAAAGGAAATAGGGTATGAGATATTTGGCAGGAACGCCAGCAAGGCAAGCGCGCTTCTCCAGGTGATGGAACTCACACACGCTGACAGGCTGGTGTGTTTCGGCGATAACAACAACGATATGTCGATGATAATGTCCGCTGACACCGGCGTTGCAGTCGCGAATGCGTGCGATGAACTGAAAAAGGCGGCCGATATCGTTATAGATTCCAACGATGAGGGCGCCGTTGCAAAGTACATAGCAAGAGAAAACGGCATTGAAGCGCCTGCGGTTCATGTTACAACTGACAGCGAACGCTTTTCAAAAGCGCTCAGCGCTGCAATGACCCGCGTCCGCGGAATGCACGGTTCCGTTGGGACTCAGAACGAAAAGCTGATACACGCCGCTCTCAAAAACTACTATTCACCTTACGGCGACGACCAGGAAGTGCGTATAGGAAAATTCTTTGCTGACGCCGTAAACGAGGACGGAATTTACGAAATACAGACCCGCAGCCTGTACCTGCTTAAGGAAAAGCTGACCGAATTCACACAGGCAGCGCATGTCACAATAGTCCACCCGATGATTGCGAAATCACGGAATGTGTACATCAATTCCAATACAGGAGAAGTGCTGGACGAAACATCGTTCCGGCATGTAAACCGCAAACTCGCCATGTTTGAGGAGCTTTATTCGATAAGGGAGCATCTTCCAGACAGCCGTATCACGATAATTCTTGCAAGGCTGAACGTAGAAAAGCGCATTGCTTACCCCAGTGACAAAATCCCCGACATGAAAAGCAGCTCAGTCCGGAAAAAGGCGCAGATAACCAGAATCCCCCTGGAACTGGTGGAAGAAATACGAATTCCGCTGCCGGGAGGGCTGAGAATATTCCTCCCGGAAGGGCTGCCGGGGGAGTTCACAAAGGCGGAGTTCTGTAAAATTGCAAAGGAACCCGCATCATCATTGCGCCTTGAGGTACTCCGCGCTGCCGGAATCATCGAAAAAACCGGCTGCCAGGGGCGCAGATACGTCTATTCGCTGAGCAAGGGAGGTCAACCATGACAGAAGTCATTACGGGCAGGGCCTGCGCAGATGTCACCGGCAGGCTTTACGACAGAATAATCAGCACCGTCGGGAGCGGCTGTGAGGCTACTGTCATAGTCCCCGACCAGTTTGTTTTCGAAACCGAACGCGCGCTTTTCCGCAAGTGCTCGGAAAGCGGGCACACTGAACTTTTCCAGCGGATACGCGTCAGGACAATCGCAAGAATTTCCGATGAAATAGTGAACAGATACGGCTCGGAACTCCCGCCCGCAGACGACATAACCAAAAGCGTGATAATGTACCGCGCAGTCCGCAGCCGCAATGTGGAACTTTCGACCCTTGGCAGGATTTCAAGAAAACCAGGCTTCGCGCCGGGCATGGTGCAGACTGTTTCTCTTTTCAAGACGGCTGGAATAGACGCAGCACGGCTCTCCGAAAAGCTGCTCGGCGACATGCCCCCGGTTGAAAGTCCCGCTCTGCTTGCAAAACTGAAGGACATCAGCGCGCTTTATACGGAATACGACCAGATACTTTCCAACCACTACACCGACAAGCTGGACGTGACCATGCGCGCGGCTGATTACGCCTCGCGATATGACTGGTGCTCCGGGAAACAGATTTTCGTTGACGGGTTCAATTCATTTTCCGGCAGTCAGCTGATGCTGCTGAAAACAGTATCGGAGCGCGCGGATTATGCGTGCTTTGCTTTCGTGTGCGACAAAAACGACGAGCGCGATATTTTCCGCACGATTTCTGCGGATATAGACGCACTTTCCGGTGAGGACGGGATACCCGAACCGATATGCGAAAACACACGCGGCATGGCAACGGGCATAGTAAGGGCTTCGGAGCATATCTGGAGCAACACTCCCGACCCTGAAGCTGATATGTCCAGCGTGAGAGTGATACGCGCCGACGATGTATACGGCGAGATGGACTTCATTGCCGCTGAGATAAAAAGGCTCGTCAGCGAGGAGGGCTACCGCTATGGCGAAATTGCAGTGCTGTGCTCCACTCCGGCTGAACACCGCACGCCGGCTGAGAGCTCATTCGCAAAATATGAGATACCTCTTTTCTGCGATATTCCCGAGGTGATACTCAACGCCCCGCTCACAAACCTGATACTTTCCCTGCTGAAAGCGCTCGACGAGCCCAGTGCGGAAAATCTGCTCAGCTATGTCCGCAGCAGCTTTCTGCGCGTCAGGGGCGACAAGGGGGAATTCAGGGCGCTTTCGCTGGCAGATATAGACAGCTTTGACGGGTATATCTTCCGCTGGCAGCTTCACGGCGACCAGCTGCAGTCTGAGTTCACAACGGACAAGATGAGCAAGGAGGACTGCGCACAGGCTGAGCGCGCCGAGCAGGTACGCATTGCCGCGATAGTTCCCGTAATGCAGCTGCGCGACGATATACGTGAAAAATCCAAAGCCCATGAGTGCACCGGCGCATGGCTCAGCGAACGTATCTGCAGTTTCCTTTTCACAGAAACCGGAATAGAACAGGCAGTGCTTTCCTCAGAAAATGGCGGCTCTGCGCTGTGGGATATACTGGTTTCCATATTTGAAGCTATTCACTCGGCTCTTTCAGACGAGGAAATATCCGTCGGAGACTATTATGCGCTTTTCCGCGACATATGTTCCCAGGCCGAACTTGCAAAGCCGCCGCAGCTGGTGGACTGCGTTATTCTGGGCGACACGGGGAGAACAAGGGCAGACAACATCAAAGCGGCTTTCATAGCCGGCGCATGCTACGGAATGTTCCCCGATGAAAGCAGCGGCTGCGGGCTTTTCTCTGAATATGAAGCGGAATTGCTCGGCGACAGCGACATAAAGATAAGCATGAAGCAGGAGGAGCGGTATCACTACAACCGCTATCAGGCTTACCGTGCGATGACGCTCGCTTCCGACAGGCTGTACCTCACTTACCCGTCGCTCAGCACGGCATGCGATACGCTCACACGGTCGGAAGTTATAAACGACCTGCTGGAGCTTTTCCCGCAGATACACGAGGAATACGCAGGAGATGAAGCGCGCTTCGGCGATGCATTCTACTGCCGTACCGCGAATTCCCTCAGGGCAAGGTACGCTTCGCTCTTCGGCGACAAGGACGCCCGCCGCAGGAGCACGCTGAAACGCGCACTGGAACTTTCCGGCGACGGAAGCTACGCAAAGCGCCTTGAAAGGCTCGTGCTAGAACGCCCTGCCGCTTACCGTCACAGACTATCCCCAGATACTGCAGAAAAGCTGTTCCGGGGTAATCGTGTTTCCGCGACCAAGCTTGAGGGACTTAACAAATGCAGGTTTGAGTACTTCTGCAAGTACGGTCTGAAAGTCAGGGAGCGGCGCACGCTGAATGCCGCTAATTCCGAAGTCGGCAGCGCGGTGCACTACGTTCTCGAAAAAACGCTTTCGGAATACTGCACCAGAATGAAGGAGTTCTTCCGGCTGACGCGGGAACAGCTGACCGACATCTCGTCAAAATATCTGCAGGAATACGCAGACCTCCACATGGGCGGCAGCGAGAACCGCACGCTGGCGTTCAACTATATGTACAACGGACTTGCCACCAGCTGCGCAGATCTGCTGGTGATACTGCAGAACGAGTTCCGCAGCCGTGAATACAGACCGGTGCTGTTCGAACTGCAGTTCAGCGACGGAAACAAGGCAGAGCTTCCAAAGATAAACGATGAACAGACCGGGGAACAGATCACGCTGGACGACCTCAGCGACCACCCGGAGCCGCTACCGCTAAAGACGAACTCTCTTTCAGTTGCGCCGCTCAGGATAAAGGTGAACGACCGTATCACCGTTGCAATAACGGGTATCGTTGACCGTGCGGATATGTTCCGCAGCGAGGGTGGAAACGAATATATCAGGATCGTGGATTACAAGACCGGAGGGCATGCGTTCAAGCTGTCAAATGCGTTATATGGTGTGAATACCCAGATGCTGGTGTATCTCATTGCGCTGACTGACGCAAATCCGCAGGTGACGCCGGGCGGCGTGAGCTACCTCACCGCGCGAATGACCGACGCAGCCAGCACCCCCGCGGGACTTCTCGCGCTGCTGACAAAGGGACATTACCCCAGCGGAATGTGCATAAAGGACGACGACACCCGCGCGGAAATGGAACAGTTCGCGGAACGATACGCACGCGCGATACTTCTGCCCGGAGACGACATAAGCAAGAAGAAGCTCAACCCCCGCGAGGACGCGCAGCCTACCCCGTCGCAGTTCAGAAAACTCAGGGAAGAGATACTCAGCCAGACGGAAAGCGTGCTGCGCAGGCTCTATAACGGCGATGTGCAGGCAGTCCCCACGATATATACCGAAGAGGGAAAAGCCGGGCAGCAGCGCTCCTGCCTTTACTGCAGATATAAGGGCGTGTGCGGAAACCAGGACAGCCACGGAGTGATAGTTGACGAGGGCGTGACCGAAAGGAAACTCGGTGTTATCGGCGTTGACGAAGAACCTGAAAAATCCCCGGAAAACAAGCCGCTTGACGAAGCAAAGCCAGAAATCGCCCCAAAAACAAAACGCCGCAGAAAGAAACCGGCAGACGACGATGACAACGGATTTATCGGCAGTCTTATCTGAAACAGGAGAACGATATGAGCAAAGCAATTAAATGGACAGATGAGCAGGAAGCGGCGATAGGCTTTCCGTCTGACCGCTCTGCGTGCGTTACTGCAGCTGCGGGAAGCGGAAAGACTGCGCTGCTCGTCGAGCGCGTTGTCCGGCTGATAAAGGGCGACCCCGAGCGAGATATTCTCCCGGTGAGCGCTGATAAATTCGCGATACTCACATTCACCAGGAATGCGGCAGACGAATTCCGCACCAGAATGACCCGTGCCATCGACGAGGCTTCCCGCAGCCGCGAGGAGAATTCCGTTTCCCGGGAGCAGCTGATAAAATTCCGCAGCTCGGTGATAAGCACGATAAACTCGTTCTGCCTCGGCGTACTCCGCGAGAATGCGGAACTTTTCGACCTGCCCGTAAATTTCTCGATAGTCGAGGAAAGCAAGGGTCTGATAATGCGCCAGAACGCTCTCGACAACGCTATGGAGTACTTTTATTCGGAAGATTTCGTCAGTGATTTCCCTGACGTTTATTCTGGCTTTGGTGGAAAATTCACTGAAACCGACCGTGCGGAACTTGGGAAAAATGCCCGGGAACTTCTCCACAAATCGTTCTCATTCAGCACCGACGCAAAGCTTCGCGAGGCTGTAACGGCAGTCTACCTGAAATCGACGTCGCTTGCCGACAGCGATGAATGGCTCGACGGCTGCGCTTCGGTATTCAGCAGCGTTGACGAGATGGAAAAGCGCTTTCTTCCGGTCATCGTCAGCGACCTGCGGCGACAGTGCAGGCTTCTTTCCGCATGCCTCAGGAGATATGAGGGTATCTGCGAACAGGCTGACGAAAGCTTCTACGACAGGTTTCAGTCGGTATTCGAAGTGGATAAGTGCGCAGTGGAAACGCTTCTTTCCGCGTTCGATAAAGCCTTCCCCGATGAAAAAGCCCCCGCAGTCGCGGATTTCGAGGTGTTCAGCAGCGAATGCCCGAATCTTACATTCGGCGTGTTCAGCCGCAGTGGAATTCCCCGCAACAACCCTGATTACAAGCAGATGAAAGCCGACGTTGACGCGGTGCGCAAGCGCATTCAGAAGTACTGCGCAGATATCCGCGATGGCTGCGGGTATTCTACGGAAATAGTGCGGAATGAAATAGTCCCGCAGCAGATGGCAGTAACCGGGCTTATCATGCTTGTCCGTCGCCTGCAGCTGGAATTCACGACGCTCAAAAGAAAAGCAGGCGTGGTGGATTTCGCGGACTGCGAGAGAATGCTGCTGAACAAACTCAGAGATGACAATTCCAGTCTGCGCGGGGAACTTTCCAAAAGATACCAGTGCATTATCCTTGATGAATTCCAGGATACGAACGACCTGCAGTTTGAGATATTCAGGCTTATCTCCCGCGATGAGGGCAACCTGTTTTTCGTTGGCGATATCAAGCAGTCCATATACGCATTCCGCGGGGGTAATCCTGAGATAATGGCGCGCTGCTGCATGCCTGGCAGCGGTTATGAGAAACTCCCGCTGAACAGGAATTTCCGCAGCCGGGAAAGCGTTATAAATTCCGTCAACGCTATGTTTGAAGGAGTTATGACCCGTAAATACGGCGAGGTGGACTATTCCGACAACAACCAGCTGGCAAAGGGCGCAAAATACCCTGACAGCGACGCAGACTATTCAACAGAAATGTACCTGCTGGACTTCCCCGCCCGCGAAAAGCCGTCCGGAAATTCCGACGAAACCGACGAGCAGTCGGACGAACTACGTCTGGAAGCCACAAACCCGGTAGCGGAAGCGCGCTTCACCGCCTCGCTGATACGGAAAATGGCGCAGGAAAGGTTCCCGGTAAAACTTGACGATGAAAATACGCGCCCCTGCACCTGGGGAGATTTCGCGATACTTCTGCGGTCGAAAACGCATTTCGCAGATTACCGCTCGGAACTTGAAAAGCTGGGAATACCGGTGGCGGCAAGCGGCGGCAGCAGCTATCTTTCCGCAGACGAGATAAACCTGATACTCAGCTACCTGAAAATCATCGACAATCCGCAGCTTGACGAGGAACTACTGTCAGTTATCATGTCGCCGCTTTATGGCATGACTGCTGAGGAGATTTCCCTTGCAAGGCTCGGCGTGCTTGGATATGACGTTGACGCACTGGGCAAAAGTGGAACCGACCTGAAACCGCTCTACGACAGCTTTGGCAAGCAATCGCTCTTCTGCTGCGTGGCATGCGCCGGTGGAAGTCCCATGGCGCAGCCGGAACTTTCAGACAGCGCCGTCGATGTTATCGAGAAGCTTGAAAAATCAGGGCTGGTACGAGTACCGTATGAAAAATGCGCTTCATTTGCGAACGACATAAGCGAATTCAGGAGCTTTGCGGCAAACAACTCCGTAGAACGCCTGATACGCAGGATTTACGACGGCACCGATTTCTTTTCCGTTATCTCGACCTATGAGCGCGGTGACAGAAAACTCGCCAATATCCGGCTTCTGCTGAAATACACTGCGGATTTCGAGAATTCCGGAGGCGGCACGCTGAACGACTTCCTGCGATATACCGACGCCGTGAGGGCAAATTCCGGCAGCCTTGACGAGGCTGTTATTCCGCAGGAAGCCGCCGACGCTGTCAAGATAATGACATTTCATGCTTCCAAGGGACTTGAAATGCCGATCGTTATCCTTGCGGGTCTGGAAACAGGTCTGCACGATGAAAAATCCCCGGTAATCATTGACAGGCGCACCGGCATCGGCTTAAAGAACACGCTCATCGACAGACGGCTCCGGCTGCCTACGGTAAGCTACAACGGCGCTGCTGCCTCAGTTGGCTGCGCTCAGCTGGGTGACGAACTGCGGCTGCTTTATGTTGCAATGACGCGCGCGCGGGAAAAGCTGATTCTTATCGGGCAGTGCACTGCAAAAGCAGCTGCGGAATGCGTTACCGACAGCTTCACGCCGGAATTCGCGCTGGCAGGCGATTCTCACATAAAGTGGATACTTTGCTCCATGCTCAGATACTCAGGAGCAGCCCCGGCACCCGGCGAGCCGCTGGCGCTTGACGGCGTTCCCGTAAAGATATCGTTTGTTAACGAACGCCTGCCAGAGCCGGAACTCATCGAAGCAGCGCTTCCTGAAACCGGCGACGCCGACGAGCAGACCGCAGAAGAAATCAGCAAAATGCTGTCTGAAAGCTATCCGTATCAGTCAGAAGCTGGACTGCACAGCCGTTTCAGCGTAACGGAACTGGCACACATGGACGAACCGCCGGAAGAAAACGACGAAATAACATTGAAAAAACCGGTGTTCCTTACTCCGGAAATGGCAGGGGTACGGATAAACGGCATTCTGATAGGTAATACCTATCATCATATCATGGAGCTGTTCCCGCTTGAAACGCTGAAACCCGGGTATTCTTACGAGGATATGGAGGCTGCTGTGGAAAACGCAGTCGATATGCTGGCTGAAAAGCAGCGCCTTAAACCCGAGGAGATCTTCTGCCTGGAAAACGGCAGAAAACAGGATATAGTCCGGCGTATCGCGAATTTCTTTATGAGCGGTCTTGGGCAGAATGTGCTGACGGCACAGCAGGTGGAACGCGAGTATGAAATATTTGCGGAACTTCCTGCTGGCGAGATAATCGACGGTGGCAGCGGGACAACCATAGTTCAGGGTCGTGTTGACATGCTGTTCATAAAGGACGGCGCTGCAGTCGTCGTGGACTACAAGAGCGACAGCGCCGGGAACCTTGAAAACGAGCTCCCTGCTTATTCAAAGCAGCTGGCTTTATATAAAAAAATTCTCCCGATACTCATGCCGGAATGCAGAAACGGCAGTGTGCAGCTGGCGCTGTATTCATTCGGGCAGAACAAAGCAATTTATTTATGAGGTGATATTACGAACAAGAAGATTTTTACAGCAGCTGCAGCGTCCGTGCTGCTTCTCACCGGAGTGACTGCCGGAGCTGAAAGCGCTGGTTTCAGCGGAGAGAACAGGTACATTACCGCTTCTGCGGCGCCTGTCAGCAACAAATACACGCAGATACAGTGGGGGGGAGATATCCAGCGCGAGGGCTGCGGAATTCCGCTGGCTTATGGCAATAAGGTACTCCTGCCGGCAGAAAATTCGCTCATAGTGCTGAACGAAACAGACGGCGCCGTCGCAGATTCTATGGAACTCCCCGGGGAATGCTCCACGGAATATTCCGGCGCACTCATCGGAAGCAGGCTGCTTCAGCCTACACTTAACGGTCTGTGCCTTATCGACGCGGACGATCTCAAGCTAAAAGCTTCGCGCACGTTCGACGGCAGCATTTCGGCTGACTGCGCGATGATCGACGGCATGGGCTACACCTCAGTGCAGCTTGACGACGGCTATGAATTTGTGTGCGTTGACCTCGGCAGCGAAACCCTTGATACGCTCTGGAGCATGAAATTAGACGAAAAGCCCTCTTCTCCAGCGGTTCA
>HF989510.1:20499-28615 GCA_000432175.1 Eubacterium sp. CAG:786 | reverse complement strand
ACATCATAATCGCGGCAGGAAGCAGCATTTTCACGCACGACTACAAATCAGGCAGCTCCACAGAGATACCAGTTGGAAAGGAGATCACCGGCGCGCCGTTTGCTTCCCAGTATGCGGTATTTTTCAGCACCGCAGACGGAAACGCGGGCAAACTCAGGCTCAACACCGACGGAACTCTCGAAGAGGACACGCTGCAGTTCTGCAAGATAGGCGAACAGCCATCATCGCCGGTTTCCTGGAACGGAAGGCTGTATACCGCGACAAAGGACGGTTTCTACATTCTCGATAACCTGAATATGGAAATAACCTACATCATCACCGATATCAGGGGTGGGTGCACTCCGCAGGTGCATTACGGCAGCGGTCCTTACATCTATACAGTCGCCCCGCGCGAGGACAGATGGGCTATCTACTGCATTCTCGATATGGACGACAGCGGTGAGCCGACTTATTCGATTCTTGCGCAGATGGATAACTTCACCGGGGGCGCATTCTGCGCTTCTGACAAGGGTTCGCTGTATTTCCGCGACGGCATCGGCAGAATGTACTCTCTGACCGCTGTGCCGTTCAACATCTGGAACCTTATCATAAGGCTGGTCGTTCTGCTGGCGCTGCTGGTGCTTGTGTTCATCTGGATAAAGAAGATTGCAAAGCGCAGGGAAAATTTACGCCCGAAATATTGATACTATAAGCATATTTTTTACAAAATGTATTGATTTTTTTTCTGAGTTGTTGTATAATATAAATAGGATTTCCCAAGTCCAATGAAAAGGAGAGTAAGCAATGGAAAGCAACATACTCTTAGAGAGCGGTACAAACGAGCTTGAGGTGCTTGAATTCATGGTCGGAACCCAGAGTTTTGGCATCAATATCGCTAAAGTCACCGAAATAATGAATTATCAGGCTATGGTGCCGGTTCCTGATTCTAACCCGGCATTTGAGGGCGTTTTCACTCCCAGAGATAAGGTCATATCCGTGATCAATCTCCATACCATTCTTCATAAGGAAAGCCCCGACCCTGAACATGATCTTCTGATCATCTGCCACTTCAACACAAAGGACGTTGGATTCCACGTTTCTTCCGTGAAGGGCATTCAGCGTATTTCCTGGGAGGATATCGAAAAGCCCCCGGCAATGTCTGGCGACAGTCAGCACAATATTGCCACCGGCATCGCAAAGTTCAAGGATCGTATCGTGCTTATTCTTGATTTTGAGAAGATTGTATCCGATATGGATCCTACTGCTGCATTTGACACCACAGGCGTTTCTGCGTCTGCTGGCGACAAGTCCTCAAAACACATCGTTATCGCTGAGGATTCCCCTTTCCTGAACACGCTCATCGTTAACACACTGCATGAAGCCGGTTACAAGAATGTAGTTCACTTCGACAATGGTAAGGACGCATGGGATTATGTAAACGGTCACAAGGATCTGGGCGGAAATATTCTTGACCAGATTTCCTGCGTTATCAGTGATATTGAAATGCCGAAGATGGACGGTCATCATCTGACTAAAATGATCAAGGACGACGATGTTTTAAAGGTCATTCCTGTATATCTGTTCTCTTCTCTTATCAACGACCAGATGCGTATTAAGGGCGAGAGCGTGGGTGCCGACGGTCAGTTCTCCAAACCGCAGATTGGTCAGCTGATACAGTACTTAAACGAACATCTCTGATATCTTTCAGTAAATAACAAAAGGGACTGCTCCGGCAGCCCCTTTTGTTATTTACTTTAATGTGAGTTCCGACATTGCCGCATAGTGAATTACGTCAAATTCCTCCGGGCAGCTTTCCAGCATTTTCAGGTGTTCCTGCTCCCAGCGCTGTATTTCTGCGGGAGCGAGCGACGCACCAACTCCCCTGCAGGCTTTCATTCTGCCGTTCCAGCTGTCACTGGTGAAGTGCACATTCAGCCGGAATTCTTCGTGCCAGGTGCGTTCAAACGCACTTTCGTAGCACTCCGGAATGAATATCGGGTGAAGAGTTTCTCCGGCGCCACTCCACGCAGGGCTGTACTTAAGAACAAGCTTCTCGCTTTCACCGGCGATTGGATCCTCAAACGGAAGCCACGCCATGTAAAGAACAAGTAGTTTCCCACCGGGTTTCAGAATCCGCTTCAGTATCGGGACAAGCGTATCATGGTTAAAATACCAGAAGCACTGGCACGCCGTCACAACATCAAAGCTGCCGTCCGGAAAGTCAATGTCCTCTGCGGAAGAAACGCGGAAATCAATGTTCATTCCACTGGAAAGCAGCTTTGCCTGTTGTATCTGGTTCTCTGAAATGTCAACGCCGACCCAGTCCGCACCAAAACGATACATGTTCCGCGGAAGTACGCCCGTTCCTGTCCCCAGATCAAGGACGCGCTGACCGCTCACACAAAGACCGCGGTCAACTACCCGCTGGTAAAACTCATCGGGATAGATGTCACGATATCTGGCGTAATCCTGCGAAGTGCGCCCCCAGTCGAACGATTTCCCTCCATCTATCCTGCTGTCAGTTATCTCCATATTTCCGTGCTTATTTGCAGAATTCCTCAACGGCGTCTGCTATAGTTTCGGCTTCCGGGCAGTCAAATCCCTCGACAGAACCATTATCCACACGCACTGCAAGCTCCGGGTTTATAGGAAGCTTTGCGAGAACTTTCAGCCCGAATTTCTGCGCTGTTTCGTCGATGTGGCTGCAGCCGAAAACATTCAGGTGCTTTCCGCAGTCGGGACAAACAGCGTAACTCATGTTTTCCACAAGACCGATTATCGGAACGTTCATCATCTCAGCCATCTTGACAGCCTTGCCGACAATCATGGAAACCAGCTCCTGCGGTGATGTGACTACGATTATACCGTCCAGCGGAATGGACTGGAACACCGTCAGCGGAACATCTCCGGTTCCCGGAGGCATGTCAACGAACATGTAGTCCACGTCGCCCCATGCAACGTCGGTCCAGAACTGCTTTGCAGTCCCCGCGATTATGGGACCTCTCCAGATAACAGGGTCCGTTTCATCAGGGAGAAGCAGATTGACGGACATCACCTTTATGCCGGTTTCAGTAGTCACCGGGAATATGGCAGTTTCGCTGCCCTGCGCCTTTTCATGAAGCCCGAACGCCTGCGGCATAGACGGCCCGGTAATATCTGCGTCAAGCACTGCTGAGAGGTTGCCCCTGCGGTTCATGAGAACCGCAGACATAGAAGTGACCATGGATTTGCCAACGCCACCCTTTCCGCTGACTACGCCTATCACCTTTTTGATATGGCTGGGCTTGGGGGGCTGAGCCACCATGCCGTCCTGCTGTGGCTGAGCCACCATGCTTTCCTGCTTGCGCTCGGAACAGTTTGCGGAACAGCTTCCGCAATCGTGTGTACATTCACTCATTTTATCACCTTTGATTTCAGTCTATGGGGAAGTTTACAGAATACATCGTCATAAGACGAACGGAGCAGATAAGTCTGTCAGAGAGGGTCATGTAATCCTTGGCGAGGGTCTGATTCTTCTGCGCCTTTGCTGCGGGTGCGTCATTCCAGCTGCCGTCGGTACCAAACACGTCTGCAACGTCTGCAGCGAGATAGTATTTTACCATTTCCTCGGGTATCTGCGGGAGCACTGCGCCTGCCTTGAGCTTTGGAGTTTCCCCGTCGAGAATTGCCTCAGCCTTGCGGAATTTAGCAGCAAATTCCTCTTCGCCAAGCTTGTCAGCCAGCACAGCGATGTCCTTGAGCGTAGCTCCCATCAGCGAAGCCTCGTTGCGGAACTCAGGATCGGCTGCCGGTGCATTTTCAGCGATGAACTCGTTGTACTCCGTTCTCCACTTGCCAAGATCGCTGTTATAGCTCCAGGTTACGACAAAGCGAGTAACAACATCGTCGCTGTAGCGAACAAATATCGTAGTCGAAGAATGATTGATAAGTGCCACTGCGCGACGGTTTATCTTCAGGCTCTCCACCATGAAAATGCTCTTTACGCCCTCAGACTTGAGATGAGCGAACCAATCTGCAGGGTCCTTTGCGTGGAAAAGCGGTCCACCTGCCTTTTTTCTGTCGCAGAAGTTGAATGTGACAGGTCCCTCGTAAGGAAGCGCCGTGAATTCAAGCTCCTTGTCATCTCTGAGTGCCGCTCTTGCTGCCGCAACGATGCGGCTCATCTGTGAAATCTCTCCGTTCATATTATGCTCCTTATTTTATGATTTTATTTGCAAAGCTCTCACCGTCAATCTTCCCGGGGACGCCGAGAAGTTCAAGGACGGTCGCTCCGATATCACCGAAGCAGGCTCTTGTACCTAAATTGCCCGGCTTGATCTCATTGCCATAAACCAAAACCGGAATATGCTCGCGGGTGTGGTCCGTACCCGTATAGCACGGGTCGCAGCCATGGTCCGCAGTAATTATGAGCACATCTTCGCGCTGCATTTTCTCCAGGAACCCTCCCAGCCACACATCGAACTCATTCAGTGCGTTGGCGTAGCCCTCAGGATCGCGACGGTGCCCATACTGCATGTCAAAGTCCACAAGGTTCGTGAAGCAAAGTCCGTTGAACGGAATGCCCTGGAAGCTTGCCGTGTAGCTCATGTCGCATATGTTCCCTATGTCGCGGACGTACCTAGTCAGCCCTTTGCCGGCAAAAATATCGTAGATCTTACCAACGCCGATAACGTCAAGCCCGTATCTGGAAAGACAATCGAGCATGGTGTCCTTTGGGGGGACCAGCGAGAAATCATGACGGCGCGGCGTTCTTGTGAATGGGTATTCACCCTCGAACGGGCGTGCGATAACTCTGCCGACAGCGTAATCTCCGGTGAGTATTTCCCGCGCCATTCTGCAATACTCATACAGTTTCTCTGGTGGAACTATCGACTCGTGAGCGGCTATCTGGAACACGCTGTCCGCAGAAGTATACACGATAAGATCGCCGGTGCGCAGATGTTCCTCACCGTAATCTGCGATCACCTTGGTTCCGCTGTAGGGCTTGTTGCAGAGCACTCCCCTGCCGGTCGCAGCCTTGAACTTCTTGATCACCTCGTCAGGGAAACCATCAGGAAACGTCGGGAACGGCTTTTCAGAAACGATGCCTGAAATTTCCCAGTGACCCGTCGTCGTGTCCTTTCCGCGGGAACGCTCGGCAATTTTCATGTACGCGCCCTTTGGAATGCTGAATTTCTCGCCGACAGTTACGCCGTCGATATTGAACAGACCAAGGCTCTGCATATTCGGGACGTTAAGCTTTCCCGTGCTAAAGCAGGATTTCAGTGTATCTGCGCCCTTATCACCGAAATCTTCCGCGTCGGGCATGTATCCAACGCCGAAACTATCCAGGACTATCAGAAATACGCGTTTTGTCATGATTTATCCCCCCGATCACTTATCAGCATTTTCACTGCCGAACTTGTGCCGATACGGTCGCAGCCGGCATTCAGGAACATCTCCAGGTCCTCGCGGGACTTAACGCCCCCTGCCGCCTTCATCTTCACGCCGGGACCGATGTGCCTGCTGAATAAACGGATATCCTCAATGCAGGCGCCTGCAGTTCCGAACCCGGTAGAAGTCTTGATGTAGTCCGCGCCGGCTCTTGTCACACAGCCGCACAGCGCTGTCTTTTCCTCTTCGGTGAGGTAACAGGTTTCAACGATGACCTTTAATGTGATTTTGCCGCAGGTCCTTTTTACTGCAGCTATCTCATTCTCGACGGCTGCCATGTCGCCGTTCTTCACCATGCCAAGATTTATCACCATGTCAATTTCATCGGCGCCTGCGGAAATTGCGTCAGCCGCTTCATAGCATTTGACTGCAGTCGTGTTATATCCCAGCGGAAAGCCAATGACCGTGCATATGTTCAGCTCCGGGTACTTCTCCCGCACTGCCCTTACATACGCCGGTGGAATGCACACGCTCGCGGTACAGTACCGCGCCGCCTCGTCGCACAGCGTGAATATCTCCTGCCGGGTCGCAGTCGGTCGGAGAAGCGTGTGGTCGATATGGGAAAGTATCTCGCTGTTTGTCACGATATCACCTCAAAAATCCTGTTCATTACTTGTGAGCGGCAGAAACACGCCCATTCCGGAGGTTATCTCAAGTTCGCTTCCAGGTGAAACGATAACGGTCTTGCCCCAGCTGAAGCGAATGTTCAGCGCCGTTTTTCCGCTGTTGCAGATGACGCCGAGATATTCCCCGTTGGAAAGAGAAGTCTCTGAATGCCACAGGAACTCGATATTACCGCCGTTATACGGGCAGTACTCCACGATGTAGTTTATCACAGCTATCAGCTTTCCATGCTCGGTATCGAAATCAGAAATGCGCGGAATGAACTCCACAGTTCCACCTGAACTTCTGAAAAGCCCCCTGTTGAAATAGAACTCCTGGTCGTCGGAAAATTCAAGGTACAGCGAATTGTCCTTTATTTTCGAGCTAATTTCCGCACGCATGTCAAGCTGTTCCTTTTCAAGTTCAAGGTACTTCTTCCACACGTCGGAAAGGCATTCCTCGATACCGAATTTGTTCGCGAATTTCTCAAACATTCTCAGGGAACGCCACGGGTCGAAGCACTCGCAGTCCATCTCGTCGATAGTAACGTGATATTCTGAATTCAGCGTGGAAAGGATAAGTTCCCCGTCGGATATTTCAGCGCCCTCGATGAGTGAGGTATGTATTTCGGTCCCGTCAGGACAATGCGGGCTGGTGTGCCCGTAAACGATACCGTTTGCGGTGTAGCCTATCCCATCATATACCACATACCATTTTTCCAAAGTGATCATATTTTCTCCTCACCGGTCAGAAAAGCCTGAACGAACGAAGCGATACCATTCCGCTGGCTGTTAGGCGCAGTGTGACAACGCCGTCAACAGGTTCCGCAGGGGCGCTGACAGTCACGAATTCCGTCAGGCTGGCTGTTGGCGGTATCTCGACCTCTGCGACATTCCTGCCGTCGTCGGTGACGAAATTCAGCTTTACTGCCGAACCGGGGTTTGACGCCGTGACTTCTATGTTATGATAACCTTTCAGCCTGCAGAATTCAAATGTGACTATGCTCTGCCAGTCGTTTATCAGCAGGTATTCCCTGAGTTCACGGTCTGCGTCGAACTCTGCGCCCACGAAGTCAAACGCTGCGGTCGCAGGAACCGTTCCTGAAACGTCAAGTCCCTCATATTCAGAACCGTTTATCTGTATATCCGCAGTGCGCCTGATATCAGCCGAGGAAGCGCCTGCCATAAGCGTGTAGCAGCCGCTGAACAGGTCAAAGCTGTCCTTGTTCATATTCCAGAACGACAGGTCGTCAGCCCTGAAACTCAGTTCCACGGTAACGCGCTCTCCCCTGGGAACAAACACCCTGCTGAACGCAACAAGCTGCTTTTTCGGCTTGGTGAACGGCAGAGAAGCAGGCGCAGACGCATAAAGCTGCACGACCTCCTCGCCGTCCATTGCACCGACGTTCTCAAGTTCAAATGAAACACTGACCGTTTCGCCGCTCGTGTAGGACTGCTTGTCAGTCTTTATCGCCTTGTACCTGAATGCAGTATAGCTGAGACCGTACCCGAACGGGAACAGCGGCTCACCGTCAAAATACAGATACGTTGAGCGGGTGCGGAACAGGTTGTAGTCCTCAATGTCGCAAAGATCAGCCATGGACTTGTACCATGTAACAGGGCATCGTCCTGCCGGGGAAATGTCGCCGAAAAGCGCCTTCGCGACTGCCGTGCCCATAGCGGGACCCGCATGACAGATATGCATTACTGTTGCAAGATGCCGCTTTTCCAGTTCATATGGGTATCCGGAAACCAGGAAAAGCACCGTGTCCGGGTTCATGCCGATAACGGCGTCAAGGTTACGGCTTTGCTTTTCAGGGAGTTTCAGATCCTTGCGGTCTGTGGTTTCACGCGAATTTATCATTGGGTTGTTTCCGCAGAAAACAACGGTCTGGTGAGCCTCGGTGGCCAGCCTGCGGACGCGCTCGGTTCCATCGGAGAAAATCTCAATGCTGAGAGCGGCGCTTTTGGGCGCATGCAATGCGGGGCTGACTGCAAGTTCCTCGCTGCCGTTGACGTACAGGAAACGCTTCTGCCAGTTTTTCAGCATGCAGTCGCTGCCATTGCGCTCAAGGAAAAACAGTGCCTTAACGTACCAGCCG
>HF989510.1:14054-20468 GCA_000432175.1 Eubacterium sp. CAG:786 | reverse complement strand
TGAACCGCTGTGCACTTCATAACTCCGTTATCTGAAAGGAAGCGGTTATTGAACTTCGACCGCAGTGAAACCGCGCCGTTGCCCCATTCGAACAGTTCAAACAGGCAGGTTTCATTTATGAGCGGAGTGTCGCACTTCACAGTTCCGTCCTCGCTGACGGAGAAGTAAAATCCGCTGGAAGCGCTGCGGAGCGCAATTATATCGTTGCCGTTGTCATAAATTATGTTCTCGCGCCCGACTTCGGCAGTGAGCACGTCGAGAATGGTGCTGGTTTTCGGTGAAAGCCCGGTGTACCAGTCGCGGAAATTCATGTCGGCGTGGTATCCGATAACCGCAAGCTTGCTTTCCTTTGACAGGGGAAGCACCGCGCGGCTGTTTCTGAGGAGTATCACCGATTTTTCAGCGGCTTCAAGCGCTGCCTGGTAATACTCGTCGCTGCAGAGCAGCTTCTCAGAATAATTGTCGAACGGCGTCTTTTTGTCGAACTCACCGAGCATGAAGCGAGCCTTGAGCGCACCGCGGATAGCCCTGTCGATATTCCCGACAGTGATAAGCCCCTTGTCAAGAGCCTCCCGCGCGGCTGTGCGGACTATCTCCTCGTTATCGGTCATTATATCCGCGCCGTTATGGTTATATATTTTCGCAAGCGCCTCGGTGTGATTGAAGTCACGGCGATGGTACTGCACATTCTGGATAAAGTCGCCGCCGTCAGTCACCGCAAACAGAAGCCCCCACTGCTCGCGGCAATACTTCTGGAGCTCCAGTGATACGATCTGCTCTACGCCGTTCACCTCGTTGTAGCTTGTCATAAGGCTGCCGGCTCTTCCCTCGCGGACGGGCTTTTCGAATGCGCGTAAGTAATACTCGTGCTTCAGCCTGTCAGGAATGCCAGCATTGCAGTTGATGCGCGTGTCCTCGTTGTTGTTGGCATAGAAGTGCTTCAATGTCGGAATAACGCGACGATACTTTTTATCGTCGCCTGCCATTCCCAGCGTATAAGCTGCAGCCATCGTTCCGGTAAGGCAGGGATCCTCCCCGTAGCCCTCCTCGGTGCGACCCCATCTCGGGTCTCGCTCAAGATCTACAGTCGGTCCCCATACGCACAGGGAAGCACGCCCCTTATCATGGTAAATACGCGTTTCAATTCCGGCAACCTCGCCCATGCGCTTCATTACGTCGCGGTCGAAAGTCGCTGCAAGTCCGAACGGCTCGGGGAATACAGTGGTCGGCGCTTCGCCGTTCTTGTCACCGCGGCAGACAAGCCCGCGTGCGACCTCAGTGCCTATCCAGAATTCCTTTATACCAAGACGGGGGACTTCGTTCATGTGCGTTGTAAGCAGGCTAAGCTTTTCGTCAAGCGTCAGCTCGGCCAGGAGTGCGTCAACTCTCTCATCGAATGTCAGCTTTTCATCAAGAAATCTATATTCCGCCATGATATTCCCCTCCGTTTACTTATTGTCCTTGTTCTCCTGCGGGCGTTTTTTCTTCGTCACGTTCGCATAAATGAAAATATCCCTGGAACGTGTTATGTTGAAGCTGTTCTTCCTGATATAGTCATTGGCGGTTATCTTCGGCACTGCTGTTTTCATGCATGATTTCATTATCAGGCAGACCACAAGTGCGATAACCAGACCGATACAGAGTGATATTCCCGCCATTTTAAGTATGTCCTGCGCGGTGAATGACTTTTCGCTGTCTTCGGCAGCTGTATCGTCCTCCGGTTCGGCCTGCACGGAATTTTCGAGGAATATTCTGTCGGGTTCCCCTGCGGTAATTCCGGCGTTTATGTACTCATCATCGGAATTGTCGAAATAAACCACCATCGGGGCTTCCGGTTCAAGCTGGAAAGCCTCCTGCGCGTATGATGTCGCAGTAAGGGTAACTGCCGCGAATGCCGCAGCTGCAAGTGCTGTTATTTTCTTCATACCAACGCCCCCTTACATGAATATCTGCAGCACCGTGCCGAGGACGGTCACAATGCCGGTTATCAGTGCGAATATTCCCCAGAACTTGCTCCAGCTGACGGGAAGCTCTCCAACGAACTTTCCGGTCTGGGCGTTCATCGCGAACTTGTACACCTTGCCCCTGTATTTCGTGCTGAGTATCCATACAGGGAGCATAGCATAGCGTATTTCTCCTGTTTCCAGGCGCATGCTGCTTGACTGAGTAGTCACTGTATCGTAGCCAACCACGGTATTCCGAAGCAGCTGCTCCATGCCCTTCTTCACGCGTTCGTTGGCGCGGGGCTGCGCTTCTACGGAGTCAACGTTATATTTGTCGGCAAGGTACCCTGAAAGATACGCTTCCTGGAACTGCTTGCCGTCCTTGGTTTCAAACGGCTCAATAGCTTCCATGTAACGCGCTTCCATATTCGTGCTTCCGTTCACCGGAACGTCGTCAAAGGATGCTCCACCCTCGCGAATGACCATGTAATGCTCCGTCTTTGTGTAATCAAAATCGCCGGAAGTCCACTTCTTGACCTTGGTGGCGTCAAAACGCATTTTTCCTGCTGCGCTGCAGTCGTACAGCCAGAACGGGACATACAGCCCCTTTATCTCCTCAATGTGGTGTTCGGAAATGAACGTAGGAGGAAGCAGCGGCTTTCCCTTGCAGAATTTCTTCAGGGCTTCCTGCGCCTCTTCCTTGGTCTTGCTGAAAGGAATTATAAGATCCGGCTTCAGCACGCCGGAAACGTTATTGTCAAGCACAACGGGGCTGTCGCAGTAAGGGCAGCTCGTCGCAGCGGTATCTCCGCTCGCGGATATCTCACCGCCGCAGGATTTGCAGACGTAAACTTTAAGCCCGCTTACTTCTCCGTTATCGGAATACGGGGTCCACTCGTAATTGTCGGCGGCGTTGGAAGCTTCTTCGCTTTCAAACTCCTCCAAGGTGGAAATGTCATAAACGTTATCACAGTAATCGCACTTCATTTTCTGCTCGTCTGCGTTCCATTTAAGCTTGGCGCCACAGCCGGGACACTTGAATTCCTTAACGCTCATAGGTTCTTCCTTTCCGCAGCATGGCTGCAATTTATTTGCCGGAAACTATCTTTTTTCTGAGAATGGTATGCGCGGGGACTGTTATTTCTGTAGGGATCGTTAACTTTTCAGTTGCACGGCGCGCTATCGTGACTTCCTCGCCATCGGAATTGATCATCTTTTCAGGCGCAAACGGAATGGGCTTCTGATGAGGTGGAACAAGCTCCAGCTCGTCGTCAAGCGTGAAGTAATTCCGCTGGGTGAGGTGCATCGCGCCGTCGCTGCAGTCATCGACAACGCCGACGAAGTCAGAATCGCGCCGATAGCCGCTGTCAGCAAAGAACTGCCCGCCGTTAGTCACAGCGGAAGGATCCTGCGTGCCAGAGCCGTCCGTAGGCTTGCCGTAGAAGAAACCCGTGCTGTAGGGACGGTGGCTTATCTTGTTCACCTCGTCGAGTACCCACGGCTCCGGCTTTTCACCGCGCTTGAAGCTGTCGATAGCGGCGCGGTATGCATTCACCGTCATTGCGACATAATACGCGGATTTTGCCCTGCCCTCTATCTTGAAGCTTGTCACGCCTGCTTCCATCAGGTCGTCAAGATGCTCTATCATGCACATGTCCCGCGCGTTAAGAATGTAGCTTCCGCGTTCGTCCTCAAACACCTTGTAGAACTGGTTCGGGCGCTTCTCTTCCATGAGGTAGTACCCCCAGCGGCAGGGCTGGGCGCACTCTCCACGGTTGGCTCCGCGGCCGGTGAGGTATTCTGATATAAGACAGCGCCCGGAAAAGCTTACGCACATCGCGCCATGGACGAACGTTTCTATCTCCATGTCCTCCGGAATTCTGCGACGTATCTCGCGTATATCCGAAAGCCCGACTTCACGCGCCAGAACAACGCGTTTCGCGCCCATTCTGTAAAGTTCCAGCGCGGTCTGGTAGTTCACTACGCCGGTCTGGGTGGAAATGTGCAGCTCCAGCTTCGGCGCATACTGCCTTATCATGGATATAATGCCAAGGTCGCATGCTATTGCCGCGTCAACGCCGCATTCCTGCGCCTGCGCGATATATTCGGGGAACTGCTCTATCTCGCTGTTGAGTGGTATCGTGTTGCATGTCAGATGCACCTTAACTCCGCGGGAATGCGCCAGCTTTACCGCGCGTTCAAGTCCCTCCATGTCGAAGTTTTTCGCACCGGCACGCATTCCGAAGCTTTTTCCGGCAAGGTATACAGCATCACAGCCGTAATCCAGCGCCGAGAGCAGGCATTCTTCATCTCCAGCCGGAGCAAGAAGCTCTGTGGGGTAATCCATATGGGTCAATCCTCCTCACGCAGGGCAGCGTCAATGATGTTCTGTTCGTGCTTTTCTGCGGTATTTGCGTAGTAGAATACTCCGTCGCTGCTGCTCAGGAAGTAGTAATAATCGGTCTCAGCCGGGTAAAGAGCCGCGTTTATCGCCTCAAGTCCGGGGCTGCAGATAGGTCCTGCGGGAAGTCCGTCGCAGACATAAGTGTCGTATGCGTCGATAACGTCCTGATAAAGCTCGCGGGAGCCTGACGGTATCTTCGGCTCGATGCAGTCGCGGATATAGTATTCCGTCGTGTCAGACTGCAGGTGCGGGAAGTTGTACTGATCCTCAAGACGGTTGTGGAATACGGAGGAAATGTTCTCCATATTATCCTGGTTGGTACCCTCTTTCTGGATTATTGAAGCGAGTGTTATAACCTGATCAAATGTCATTCCGAGTTCAGTCGCGCGGGCGTACATCTGCTTGGTTATCTTGCTTTCAAAGTTGGCATACATCTTCTCAGCTGCCTGCTTTGCGTACTCAGTGGTGTCAAAAGCAGGATTTTCCTTGAGATCATCGATAACGTAGAACTCATAGGTATCCGGGAAGAGATAGCCCTCCAGCGCATAGAAGCGTGCATCGGAGATTTTTATCTGCTCCTCAAAGTCGTACTTGTCCAGCTTAGTACGGTAGTAGTTCTCGAAATCCTCTGCGCGGCATACGTAATTCTCTTCAAGCAGCTGACCTATCTGCTGGGCGTTGGAGCCCTCGGGTATCATTACAGTCACCGTGCTGGTATAAGTCTTGACGGTTTTAAGCAGCGTGATAATGTTGCTGTAGGACATTCCCGCATTGACAGTGTACTCACCGTCAAGGAAGCCCTCTGCCTTGTCAGTCATGTTGATATAGGTCTTGAAAAGCCACGGCATCTGGATTATTCCGTTGTCGTAAAGCGTGTCAGCGATATCATCGACATTCATTTTGTCTGTTATCGTAATATTCGCCTCGTGGTTTTTCTTTGCCATGCCAGTGTAATCCTGCAGGGCAACGATGACTTTCCATGCTAGGAAAGCACCGATGCAGATTGCAGCCACAGAAAGCACCACGCCCAGGAAAATATGACCCATGGTGCGGGTGTGATTGAAGTGGTGCTTTTTCTTTTTACGCTTTTTGCGCTTTCTGACCGGGTTTGCAGGCACGGTGGGCTGCGTTTCCCCGGGTACGTCGGTCAGCGAGTCCATCATACGGGTGCTGCCTGGTTCATCTGCGCTGTTAAGTTCGGTGAAACGATCCCTCGGGGCAATGTCGGAGAAATCGTCGTTCTCCTGAATGCTGCTCATTTCACGGGTGGCGCCGAAATCCTCGGGCTCCTCATCGCCATTCACCGGAAATCCCAGCTGATCAAAATTGTTCTTGTCCATAAATCAACCTCATGTATCACACAGTTTATCTATGATAACTGCGTCTGCACGTCTGTCGTGCGGCTCTGCCGGAACTTCCCCCACAAAGCCTGAATAGCAGATCACCACCGATTTTCCGGGGAAACCCGCAAGATATCTGTCATAATAACCTCTGCCGTAACCCAGCCGCAGCCCTGTCATGTCGCACATCAGCGCAGGGACAATACAAAGGGAATTTTCATCGGGAACAGCAGGAACGCTGCGTTCTCTCGGCTCCATAATGCCAAACCTGCCATCTGCAAGATCCTCGGCCGAACGAACCAAATAAAATGTCAGTTCACTGTCGCCAGAAACCGGAGTTGCGACCAGCTTTTTATTTTCAAAGCACCAGTTAAGCAGCCTGCGGGTATCGACCTCAATTTCAGTGGAAACATAGGTGAACACGCTGCCGCACTGCTCCAGCAGCGGAATCAGCTGCCTGAAAATATCCTCGTCGGCTTTGTTCCTGAACTCATCGGGAAGTTCCCTGCGGCGCTGTATCAGCGCTTTTCGCAGAGATTTCTTGTCGTCTGTCACGCTCATCTGTCGGCAACTATCGCGTGAAAGATCTCGTTTGATTTTTCCACACCGCAGAGGACCTTTACAAGTTCAACGCCAAATGCGATAGCGGCGCCCGCTCCGCAGGCGGTCGTGAACTTTCCGTCGGTCACGCACAGCTTGTTCTGAACGTGCGCGCCGGTAAGATACT
>HF989510.1:2081-13989 GCA_000432175.1 Eubacterium sp. CAG:786 | reverse complement strand
AAGAAGCCCGAGTTTGCCAAGTACAGACGGTGCAGCGCAGATAGCCCCGACGGGAATTCCGTTCTCGGAGCAATATTTTATCGCAGCCTGAACCGTTGCGGACGCTTCAAGATTAAGCGTGCCGGGCATTCCACCGGGGAGCACGATCAGCTGCAGACTGCTGTCAAGTTTTACGTCCGCTTCTGTGAGATCTGCAGCGACCTTTATCCCGTGCGAACTTGTCGGTGTCGGAGTTCCGACGCCAACGGTCTTTACGTCAAGCTTTGCGCGTCTGAGCATGTCAATGGGCGCGATAGCTTCTGTTTCTTCAAATCCATCTGCTAAAAATACGTATATCATATCTGACCTCCGAAATCAATAAAGTACTTTTCTTCAAGGAATGCCGGGTGGTAGGACAGCTTTGCGCGTCGCAATCCCTCTGAGCCGGCGTCCTCCTCGCGATTAATATAGGAATATTCATTTACCAGTGTTTTGGCAAATTCGCAGTTCACCGCGGTGTATGCCCCCTGAAAATCAAGGAGCGCTTTTTCAACATGAACAACAAAAGTGTCATTCGACGAGCGTTCCCCGAATGTGAATGCCTGGGGTTTGCCGTCAACAAACAGCACCCCTCCGCGATATCCCAGCGCGGAGTAATCGGCAAGGCTCTTGCGCACGACCTCCGCTTCCGTCAGCTTTTCCTCGTCATCATTATCTGCATTCAGCCACTGCTCAAGCACCTCGCGGCAGAACTGTATATTGTCAGCGTTTATTTCCTCAAAGCTCCAGTCGTTCTCATAGAAACGGTTCAGGTGGTTGCGCTTCGAATGGTACTTTCTTCCCCTTAGCTCCGCTAAATCCGACGTGTTGTAGACATAATCAAAACCGTCGCGATCGGCATGCACGGTTATCTCCGGGTAAATCGCGAGCAATTTTTCGGTGCATTCCTTATTTGCAGACATTTTCAGCGGAATTTTAAGTTCCGCGCAATAACCGCGGAGCGCTTTGATAAACAACTCAATGTTGCCTTCACCAGCCGGGTACAAAAACCTCGGCGTATCGGAATGATCCGAGTTCTGCAGGGCATAGAAATCGTTCCACCGGCATATTTTCACGTTGTAAACGTCTTTCCACACATAATTATTGCCAAAAGTATACGGGCACCCCCGAAATCCGGACTGTGCCAGCAGTGGTTCCACCCAGGCGCGGTCGGAAAGTTCAGGCGTCCTGAAATCAAATTCAGCCATCAGATAACCTCTGTTTCTTTTTGTATTCTGAGGGCAATATCAGCTATCGGGAGCGGTTTTTTTCCGTCGGAGCAGGGCACTATTTTCCAGCCGTTTCTTTCAGCGGTGTAAAGCGCACTTTTACTGCATTCTTTCAGAAATGCCACGTTTTTTTCGTGTATGTCTTTTTGGCTCTCATCGCCGTTATATCGCGCTGAAAGCAGCTCCTGCGAAATTTCCACCGGCATATCAAGGAATATCACCATATCCGGCTTTGGAAGCGCGAGCCTGTGGTACTCAAAGTCCCACAGCCACGCAAGGAACTCGTCCCACTGCTCCACAGGAAGCTTTGTCATCTGGTAAATCGCATTAGACGTGGTGTATCTGCCGGAAATTATCGTCGTCCCCGCGTCATAATCGCGTTTCCAGTCGGTGACGAAGCTTGCATAACGGTCAGCCGCGTAAAAAGCAGAAGCTGCATAAGCGCCGCTTTCGCCCTCGCACGGAATTCCACCGGAAAGGTACTCAGAAACCACGCGCCCTGTGCAGCTCTCGTAATTCGGGAAGCTGATGAGCCGTGCGCTGCCCTTTTCGGACATGTGTTTGCTGAGTAATTCAAGCTGCGTTGACTTACCGCAGCCGTCAAGTCCCTCTAGCACTATTATCTTGCCTTTGTTCATCTTTATCAATCCTGTTCATAAATATACATTATTATTTTATCATAAAAATCCGATTTAGTCAATGCTTTTTTGTTCATAATAGCTGATTTGCATATTTAATACAATGCGTAAAAGTTTTCTTTTACGTCGTAGATACAAGTTGCTTTGTAATAAAAAATCGCGCTGCCCGAAAGCAGCGCGATGATTATTGCAAATGAGATCAAGCCTTGCCAACAGAACCGAACAGTTCCATCTTCTCCTTGACCTTAGCCTTGATAGCCTCGGTGCCGGGAGCGAGAAGCTTTCTGGGATCGAAGCCCTTGCCCTGGAGATCCTTGCCCTCTTCAATGTACTTTCTTGTTGCTTCCTGGAATACCAGCTGGCACTCGGTGTTAACGTTGATCTTAGCAACGCCGAGAGAAATAGCCTTCTTGATCTGGTCGTCAGGAATACCTGTACCACCGTGCAGAACCAGAGGCATATCGCCAACTTCTGCCTTGATCTTAGCCAGTGTGTCGAAGGACAGACCAGGCCAGTTTGCAGGATACTTGCCGTGGATATTGCCGATACCAGCTGCGAGCATTGTAACGCCCAGATCAGCTACCATCTTGCACTCCTTAGGATCAGCGCACTCGCCCATGCCGATAACGCCGTCCTCTTCGCCGCCGATGGCACCTACCTCAGCCTCGAGGGAGATGCCGAGAATATCGCAGGTGTTGACCAGAGCGGTGGTCTTTGCGATGTTCTCTTCGATCGGATAGTGAGAACCGTCGAACATGATGGAGGAGAAACCAGCGTTGATGCAAGCCTTAGCGCCTTCAAAGGTGCCGTGGTCGAGGTGCAGAGCAACCGGAACTGTGATATGCAGATTCTCAATCATGCCCTTTACCATGCCAACGATGGTGGAATAACCGCACATATACTTGCCTGCGCCCTCGGAAACACCAAGGATAACAGGAGACTTGCACTCCTCAGCGGTGAGAAGGATAGCCTTTGTCCATTCAAGGTTGTTGATGTTGAACTGACCAACAGCGTACTTGCCGTCGCGAGCCTTGTTCAGCATTTCTTTTGCAGATACTAACATGCTTTTGATCTCCTTTGAATTTAAAGTCGGATCGTAAAAATCCCTACAAATCTATTATAGCGCATTTTTCTAAAAAAAGCAATATCTTTTTGAAAAATTTTATACCTCAAAAAAGCCAGTCTGACTGATCGGCTGCTTCGACGGTCTGCGCGGAAGCTTCCTCGGTCTTTCTCCAGTCCTTGAAGCCCTCTTCCTTGCGCATGTTGTAGTAGCTTTCCGCAAGCGGGATAACGATGCAGAGAATAACCGCGATAACTGCGGCTGCAATGTAGACTACCATTTTCTGATCCTTAGTCCAGCGGTGCGTTGGTACGGAGTCCTGCTTTACTTCAAACTGCCTTTTGTTCCCGGAATTAACGCTGCGGATAACGTATGCCTTGAGTTTATCCGGAGCGCATATTCTGACGCAGATATCCTTATAGCTTTTGTCAAGCGCAGTCCTCAGGCTGTCTGATAGCCCCTCGATGACAGAACGCACATATTTCGCGCTCTCACCCGTTATTTCAGCGATATTCTCTATCTCCAGGTCGTTTTCCCAGAACATATGAATAATGCTTCTCACAACAAACGGCTTCTGCAGGACGGTTTCCAGCAATGCCTGCTTCTTGAGGTCAAGCTCAACACCGGTGAGAGTCACTGCAGAATCGTTACATTCAGCGTCTTTACACAGCGGGAACTCATCGGCAACGAAATTCACAAGTTCGGCGCTGTCTGGGTACTCGTCGCATTTCGTGGTCGTGCGGACGTAGATCTCCCTTGCAGAATCGAAATCCTTGGTCGTGATGAGCGCCAGCGCGTAAATGTCGTCGCCGAAAGCGTCGGTAAGTCTGGTTATATCCATATCAGGTGTTATGGTCGCTTACGTGGAACTGCTTGAGGTTGCCAATCTTCTTGCTGCGCTCCACCATGATGGTTTCGATATCTTCTACGGTAACACCGCGGTCTACCATCATAACTATCATGTGATACAGCAGGTCGTTTATCTCGTTTGCAAGCTCGTCCTTGTCATTATTCTTGGCGGCAATGACCATCTCAGTGCATTCCTCACCGCACTTCTTGAGAATTTTGTCGATGCCCTTGTCGAAAAGATAGCAGGTGTATGAACCCTCCTGCGGGTTAGCCCTGCGGTCTACGACCACATCATACATATCCTTGAATGCGTCCATCATATTTGTTATCTCCTTATCAATGCATTTGTAAAGAATTTTTGAAAGCCGTCTGCGAATTTCTCCTCCAGAAGGTACTCGTCAGGCGACATATCGTAAAAGTATTTCCCCGAATTTGCGCTCACGGATATCCTGTCGAGCGGATATCCCGGGACGGCTTTCTCATGCGGTATGTCAACTATGCAGAAGCTATTCCCTGAAATATCCGCGCCCATATGCTCGTGGATCTCATCTTCCGAAAGCACAAGACATACTGCATTCAGATAGCGCGCTGTCAGCTTTCCGCCATAACGGCGGGCAAGCCCCCGGTAGTATTCCGTCATTTCCTCGTCTGACAGCCGCCTGCCGTTTATATTCCGAACATGGACCCCGGGCTGTTCTTCGTCCGGAAGCCCGTCAAAATACAGTCCTGAATCGCAGGAAAACACGGGGATCCCATAGGCTCTGTAATATGCGAGCGCTTTCTGCCTTGCGTTTTCAAGAGGCGTTGTCCCGTTTTCGGGGACTGCGGGCGGAGGGGTCTGCATATCCCTCAGTCCGATAATGCGTATGCCCGTCCCGCTCAGGCTGTTCCGCATAGAATCCAGCTTCGCCGGATTTCCAGTGCCATACATCAGAGTGAACATCATCATTTAATGCGTGTGAAAAAGCAGCTTCTGTGACCTGTGTGGCAAGCCGCTCCGGTCTGGATAACCTTTATCAGCAGAGTGTCGTCATCGCAGTCGCTGTACATCTCGACTACCTTCTGAAAATGTCCGGAGGTAGCGCCTTTGTTCCAAAGTTCCTGCCTTGAACGGCTCCAGAACCATGTGTATCCGGTTTCCAGCGTTTTCTGCAGGCTCTCTTCATTCATGTATGCAAGCATGAGCACCTCGCCATTCTCGGCGTCGGTTATTATCGCAGGGATAAGCCCTGATTTCTTGAAATACTTCTTTACGTCCATGTTTTCTCCTGATTTACTTTTTCTTTACTAATTCCATTGCTTTTTCAAGCAGCGGGATATCGGTTTCCGGGGAAGTCCACTTATCCCTGCTCTCAGGGGGCATATCCAGAAAATAGCTTGCACACAGCTCATGGTCGTTGAGCGTGCGCATGGAACTTATTTCCACGAGGTAAAGCACACCGTTCCGGGTATCCTGACCGTCGGCAATGGAATACGCTGAAACAAACCTGGCCGAAACCTCAGTCGTGTTCAGACTGTTCTCCAGCAGCCTTTTCAGAGTGTCCGACGGACTTTCACCCTCACCAACGCTGACCGACGGAAGTTCCAGTGTAGTGGAATTCCGCTTTTTGACATACAAAGTCTTTCCGTTCATTTCAACTACCGCAGTGACACTGGCTGCGTGAAATGTGGTATTTGCCTGTTCCTCAGTGCAGTCCCCGATAAAGTTCAGTTCCATATTGATCACCGTCCCAAATGGCATAGCCAAACAATATAAGTATTATATCACAAACCGTTCAGAATTGCAAGTACTTAATCCCACCAGAAGAACCACACGGACGACTGGGTCAGCATATCAGCCAGCACACAGACTTCCTGCATGCCCTGGTCGATGATATCATTGCAGAATGCATACTGCTCCAGTGCAAGCCCTACTGCTGCGCTCCTGTCAGGAACGGGCACAGCTGCGAACTCCAGAATATCGTGGGTGATAACTGCCGGAAACGCGTGAAATCTTTCGTACCAGCTTCTTGCGACCGACATCATGACCTCTGGTTCGGGGCACTCGTTCCAGCCGCCGAACGGAACCCATGCGAAAACTTCCCACGGCTTATCGGTGGGGATTTTCGCGAGTATCACTTCCAGGCTTCGTTTGTTCCCGTTGTCGATGAACCCGGTCAGCTTGTCTATCCTGCCGCCGGGAGTTCCGCTGTCCTCGGTGATCTGCTCCCAGTACTCTCCGTAAGCTTCTTTCATCTCGGTGAGCCTTTCGGTGAACCAGTTCCTGGCGTCGGGGAGTTCCGACTTTAACAGCCGCTCGCGGTAGGATCTCAGACCTTCCGCTTCATTTTCAGCCGTCATTTCAAGCTGTTCGACCAGCACATCGTCCGGTACGATAAGCACTGGCGTATAACCGCCTATCTCGCGCTTTGCGAATGCGTCCTCGTAGGACGACTGTATAAGCGATACCGGCCGGCCTGCCGGAAAGTACTCGCACGGGCAGCCGAGCCATTCCATGACCATGCGTGCATTTTCGCCCGGTTTTGCGGAAAAAAGACCCATGATTACCCCCTGGAAAGCGTTCTGACAGGAATATCGTGCTGTTTAAGGTGCTCTTTCACCTCGTCAACGGTGAGCTCCCTGAAGTGGAACAGTGACGCCGCAAGCGCAGCTGAACTGTTGGTTTTCTCAAACACTTCGGAGAAGTGCTCCAGCCTGCCGCAGCCGCCGCTTGCGATAACCGGGATATTCACCCGGTCGCATACGAAATTAAGCATGTCTATGTCAAAGCCACCGCGCACACCGTCCGTGTCAATGGAATTCAGGCATATTTCTCCTGCTCCGCGCTCCTGTATTTCCTTTACCCAGTCGCCGAGGTCGAGGTTCATGTCAACGCGTCCACCGTTGATGAAAACGCTGTAGCCGCCTTTTTCATTGCGCTTTGCGTCTATTCCCACAACGACGCACTGGCTGCCGAAAATCTCCGCAGCGTCGCTGATAAGCTTGGGGTTCTTGACAGCCTGGGAATTGACGGACACCTTATCAGCGCCCGCTCTCAGCGTATCGCGGAAATCCTGCACCGTCGCGATGCCGCCGCCAACGCACAGCGGGACGAACACCTGCTGCGCAGTGCGCTTTACCACGTCGAGCATTACACCGCGTCCCTCATAGGAAGCCGTTATATCATAGAACACCAGTTCGTCCGCGCCCTGACGGTTATACTCTATGGCAAGTTCCACAGGGTCGCCGACGTCTTTTATTCCTTCGAAATTCACGCCCTTGACAACTTTTCCGTTGCGGACGTCAAGGCAGGGGATTATTCTCTTTGCAAGCATAGTTTACTCCTTATCAGTGATTGCCGTCATTCTGCCTCGCGGACTGCCTGTGCAAGATCAAGACTGCCCGAATAAATGGACTTGCCGCATATCGCGCCGTAAATGCCGTTTTTCTTAAGCGTCCTGATGTCGCTGATATTCTGTATTCCCCCGCTCGCTATCACCCAGCCGCCAATGGGCGCCAGCGTATCCTGCAGAGTTTTTGTCATCTGCTGGTTGGGTCCGGACAGAGTGCCGTCCTTATCTATATCAGTAAATATGAAGTACTGCACGCCGGCGCGGCACATTTCCACGCCGAGGTCGATGTAATTCACGCTGCTTGTTTCCAGCCAGCCCTCGGTTGCGACCATGCCTTTCTTTGCGTCGATGCCTACCGCTATCCTGCCCTTGAATTCCTTTGCGGCACGCTTTACAAAGTCGGGGTCCTTGACCGCAGCAGAACCTAATATTACCCTGGAAATACCAGCATTCAGGTACATCTCTACCGTGTCAAGGCTTCTTATGCCGCCGCCGACTTCCACCCTGAGATGTGTGTTCTTTGCAACGTCGATGAATATTTCCTTGTTCTGCTGAGTTGCGTCCTTTGCGCCGTCAAGGTCCACCATATGAACCCACTCTGCGCCGGAAGCTTCAAATCCGCGCGCCGTTTCCATGTAGCTGTCCGCAACTTTCATCACGGTGTTGTAGTCCCCTTTGAAAAGGCGCACGCAGTTTCCGTCCTTGATATCTATTGCCGGGAGTATTACCATTGTGTTTCTCCTTTTATGTATTGCATAAAATAAATCTTTTATGCTGCGTTTCAGATCTCAGCGAAGCATCTCAGAATATTCAGACCGGTTTCTCCGCTCTTTTCCGGGTGGAACTGCGCGCCGTAAACATTACCGCTGAACACCAGCGCCGGGACTTTCATGCCGTAATCGCAGTAGGCGGCGACATTAGCGCTGTCGCATTCAGCCGCGAAGCTGTGCACGAAATACACATACTCGCCGTCAGCGCATTTGTCAAGCAGTCTGCAGGGAACGTTCTTTTCAAGGGAATTCCAACCGATATGCGGAACGGGCAGATCTCCCGCAGGGTGCATAAGCTTCACGCTTCCTGGAATAAGCCCAAGCCCGTCCGTTTCGCCGAACTCATAGCCCTTTTCAAAAAGCATCTGCATTCCGAGGCAGATACCAAGCAGCGATTTCTTCTGCACTTCTTCCCTGATAACGCTGATAAGCCCGGTTTCACCGAGCATTCTCATTGCGTCCGGGAATGCGCCTACCCCGGGGAGTATCAGTCTGTCAGCTCTGCGGAGGTCGTCGGCGCTGCTGGTTATCTTATTCTCAAGCCCGAGGAAATCCAGCGCGTTCTTCACGCTGAACAGATTTCCTGCGCCATAGTCGATTATTGCGATCATAGTGTCGTTCCTTTCGCGTGGGTATCTGTACGGAATATTCTGCTGCGATTGAGTTTTATATGCTCCATGATATGCCCGATGTTTCCCTCGCCGGCGTACTGCTTCATGTCGAAGAAATCACCGTCGAGCCGGCTCCAGAAAAGTGGGTTTTCCTCTCCGCGTACTTCCACGGAATGCAGCAGCTGCCCCGCGTAGACCTCCACATAACATGGGTCTAGCGGGTAGCTGAAATCCATCAGATGAGTGAGTTGTATGTCCTTCTCCGTTATCCCTGTTTCCTCGAATAATTCGCGGTATGCCGCGTGCGCGCTTTCCTCGCCGGGTTCTATCTTTCCTCCGACGAAGTTGATAAGTCCCTTGTAGGGTTTCCTTTATCCTGCGGCACATCAGCATTGTATCTCCCTCAGGAGAGAAAACTGCAATCAGGTTATAGCCCTGCATCACAGCACGCCCTTGGTGGAAACCACGGAGCCGTCGGAATTCCGCTTGACTGCGGCTTTCAGGGCATACGCAAGGGACTTGAACAGCGCCTCTATCATGTGGTGGTCGTTGGAACCATACTCGCAGCGCAGGTGCAGTGTTATCCCGGCATTGAACGCCAGCGCACGCATGAATTCCTCCGTAAGGCAGGTGTCGAACTCCCCTACCCTTTCGTTTGTGAACTGCGCATTGAACACCAGGAACGGGCGTCCGCTGATATCCAGCGAGCAGAAAGCCAGCGACTCGTCCATGGGAATGAACGCACTGCCATAGCGCATTATTCCGGAACGGTCGCCTAAGGCTTCACGCAGAGCCATGCCAATGACAATACCGATATCCTCTGTGGTGTGATGGCCGTCAACATAGAGGTCGCCGTCGCACTTCACGGAAAGCGTAAAACCGCCGTGTATCGCAAGCGCTGTGAGCATGTGGTCAAGAAAGCCTATCCCGGTCGCGATGTCGGCTTTTGCGCCTCCGTCGAGGTCGAGTTTTACGGCAATGTCGGTTTCCTTTGTCTTTCTGGTTATTTCAGCGGTTCTGTTCATTTCACATTTCCTCTATATTATCAAGTATGTAGGATAAATAATCTTTTCTTCTGACCGCGCCACGATGAGCGGCATACCATTCATATGAGTTTCACTCCGCTGGACTGAGGGCGCGTGTTCCTGTTCATCACATAAACCTCGTGCCCCTGTCTTACGAAGTACTCCGCACAATATCTGCTGACAAAGACTGTGCCGCCGGTAACGAGCACTTTCATTTTCAGCCCTCTTTGCGCACTCTGATGGAATTAGCGTGCGCAGTCAGCTTCTCGCGTTCTGCGATGAGGATTATGTCATCAGCGGCGTCAAGCAGCGCGTCCTTTGTGTAGCAGATGTAGCTGGAACGCTTCAGGAAGCTTTCCACGCCAAGCGGTGAGAAGAAACGCGCGGTACCGCTGGTGGGAAGCACGTGGTTCGGGCCTGCGTAATAATCGCCAAGCGGCTCCGGGGAATACTGCCCCAGGAACAGCGAACCAACGTTGTCTATCTTGCCGATGTATTCCGTGGGGTTCTCTGCGACTACTTCCATGTGCTCGGGGGCAAGCTTGTTGGCAAGCTCTATCGCGTAATCCTTGTCCTCGCTGACGATTATCGCGCCGTAATTCGTCATGGAATAATCGATGATATCCTTTCTGGAAAGATATGCGGACTGGCGCTCTATCTCAGCCTGGGTTCTTACTGCGATATCCATGCTGGTGGTGATCATGATGGCGCTTGCAAGCTTGTCGTGCTCTGCCTGGGACATCAGGTCGGCTGCCAGGTAGGTCGGGTTTGCAGTCTCATCTGCGAATACCAGGATTTCGCTCGGACCTGCGAACATGTCGATATCTACAGTTCCGTAAAGCAGCTTCTTTGCGGTCGCAACGAAAATATTGCCAGGGCCTACTATCTTGGAAACCCGCGGTATCTCCTCGGTACCGTAAGCAAGCGCTGCGACTGCCTGCGCGCCGCCTGCGAGGTAGATCTTGTCAACTCCGCAGAGAGCGGCTGCTACGAGGATATCCTTATTGGCTGTGCCGTCCTTGAGGGGCGGCGTTACCATGATGATTTCCTTTACGCCTGCGATCTTCGCGGGGATAGCGTTCATCAGAACGGAAGACGGATATGCAGCCGTGCCGCCGGGTACGTAAAGTCCCACCTTGTCAAGACCGCGAACGCGCTGTCCCATGATAACGCCGTTTTCCTCGGTGACGCAGAAGCCCTCGCGCTTCTGTCTGTTGTGGAATGCCGTGATGTTCTCGACAGCATTAAGCATTGCGTTCACAAAATCCGGGCTTTTCTCGTTGGCCTCGGTGAGCGCGTCCTGTATAGCCTCGTCGGGAACTCTGTAGTACTGCGCGTTCGGGCAGTCGAATTTCGCGGTGTAGCTCTTTACTGCCGCGTCGCCGTTTTCCTTTACGTCTGCGAGAATTGCACGGACGGTCTTTTCAACGTCCGCATTCACCTGTCCTGCGCGCTTTTCGACCTCTGCAAGAAACTGCTTTTCCTCGCCGTCAGCCTTGATTATTCTTATCATCACAAATTCTCCTCTATCTGCTTGACTATCTCAGCTATACGCTGCTGCTTTAGCTTCATGCTTACTGTATTTACTATAAGACGAGCGGAAATGGGTGCAACGTCCTCCCAGACCTCCAGCCCGTTTTCCTTCAGCGTGGTGCCTGTTTCGACGATATCAACGATGCCGTCTGCCAGACCTACCAGCGGCGCGAGTTCCACGGACCCCTCTATCTTTACAATGTCAACGTCCATGCCCTTGTTCTCAAAGAAGCTGCGTGTGACTTCCGGGTACTTCGTAGCCACAGTCTTTACGCCGTATCCCTCGTAGAAATTGCTCCCTTTTTTGCCGGCAAGTGCGAATTTGCATCTTCCGAAGCCAAGGTCGCTTATCTCAAAGAACTTACCGCCGTGTTCCATGATGGTATCCTTGCCGACTACTCCGATATCGCATACTCCGTGTTCAACATATGTGATAACGTCCGCTGCCTTTGCGAGAACGACCTCGATATCTTCACCCGGAATGGAGAGGATAAGCCGCCTGCCCTTTTCGCGGAGTTCAGTCACGTCGTAGCCTATCTTGTCCAGCAGGTCAACGGTCTTGTTTTCAAGTCTGCCCTTTGTGAGAGCAATTCTGATGGTCTTGTTCTTCATCGCTCAGACCTCCTTTGTGGTGACTGCGGAATTCGCGCCTACCGCGTCAATGCGCTTGATTCCATGCGCCCTGGCGTACTGTGCGGCTTCGTCAGCAGTCGCGAACAGGGAATTGAACACCGTAAGCCCGCTGTCAATAAGCTCGCTGCAGTGATTGAGCGCTGCTATTTCGCAGCCCGGTTCGCTGAACACCAGCACGTCCGCCGGCTTTGTGAGCGGTTCGCTCGT
>HF989510.1:0-1996 GCA_000432175.1 Eubacterium sp. CAG:786 | reverse complement strand
GCATTCCTGCCGAAATCACCAAGCAGGTCGTCATAACGTCCGCCGGAAAGCACCGGAAGTCCGTAGCCCTCCACATAACCGCGGAACAGGATACCTGTGTAATAGTTCTTCTTGTGCGCAAGCCCCAGATCGACCTTGATCCTGTCGGAATATCCCATGGAGCACAGCGCTTCATATGTAGCGCGCAGTCCGGCAAGCTTGGTGCGAAGTTCCTTGCTGTACATGTACTTCTCAGCCTCTGCGAAAACCTCGCTCTCACCGAACAGCGACGGAAGCGCGCGCACTGCCTCCGCAGCGGAGCCGCTCATACCGGCAAGCGCCTCGTTGAGCGCCGGGAAATTCTTGCTCTCGATCAGGGAATGTATCTGCTCAGATTTTTCCTCAGGCAGGTTCAGGTCCTCAACGACAGTCTGGAAAATGCCGCTTTCGCCTATCTCCAGCGTGAAATCCTCGTCAATGGCGAAAAGGGCCTGCGCAGCCAGCGAAAGCGCCTCGTAATCCGCTGCAACTCTCTCTCCGCCCAGTATCTCGATACCGCTCTGTGTGAATTCGTCGTCGCGGCCGCTGTTCTTGGGGTTGACCATGAAAATGCTCTGGTTGTAGTAAAGCTTGAGCGGCAGCCTTTCCTCGCGGAGCCTGGTTGCTGCAAGTCTTGCTATCGGCATGGTGTTATCCGGACGCATCACCATCAGCCTGTTTTTGCCGTCCACCAGCTTGTACATTGTTTCTGGCGGGAAATATCTGGTCTTGCTGTTGAACACATCATAGAATTCCAGACCCGGGGTTATCACCTCGGAATAACCATATGCCGTAAATATCTTTCTCAGCTTTTCCTGTATCGTGCGCTTGGCAAGGCACTCGTCAAACAGCTGATCCCGGGTGCCCTCCGGGGTGAGCAGATCATATCTCTTCAATTCTCGTTCCCTCCGCTTTAGTGTGGTAACGTGCTATCACGCTATCAGATTACTTTAACAGTATAGCACAAAAGCGCGGCATTGTCAATAAGCGGTGTATTTTTTGGTAATTATGCACATCGTCTTTCAACAATACCGCGAGAGTAATTACATATCGAACAGCGACATCTGGGCAGAGTTGGGGATATCGCCGAATACTCCCATTTCGCGCATTTTGTCGATAACCGTGCTGTTAAGCCCGCTCTGCTGCTGGATATCATCGATACACATGTATTTTCCGGCGTCGATGACTTCTTTCAGCTTGAATGCCGCATTGGAACCGCAGCCGGCAATGGAAAGGTACGGCATGCGAAGCTTTCCGTCCTCGATGTGATAGGTCGCTGCACCTGAAAGCTTCGCGTCGACCGGCAGCACGCCAATACCGCGGCACATCATCTCGTTGATGAGCAGGAGCGCGTCCAACGTTCCCTTTTCCTTCACGCCGATGTTCGGCATGCTCTGGAGTTCCTTTATGCGCGCCTTTACGGCGTCCTTGCCCTTTAAAACAACGTCAAGTTCGATGTTTTCAGTGTGCTTTGTGAGCGTTGCCGCGTAGAATTCGCAGGGTCTGTTTATCTTGAACCAGCACAGCTTTACCGCGGAAGTTACATATGCGGCTGCATGCGCCTTCGGGAACATGTACTTTATCTTCTTACAGCTTTCAACGTACCAGTCGGGCACGTTGTTATCCTTGAACGCCTGATAGATTGTGTCGTCGAAAAGCTTGGTCGCGTTGCCCTTTCGGGTTATCTCCATTATCTTGAACGCCAGACTTGGCTCAACGCCCTTGTGCAGCAGATACACCATGATGTTATCACGCGTTCCGATAACCTCGGAAATCGTACATGTGCCGTTCTTGATGAGGTCCTGCGCATTGCCGAGCCAAACGTCGGTGCCGTGCGACAGACCGGAGATCTGCAGCAGGTCGGAAAAGTTCTTCGGCTTTGCGTCCTGAAGCATCTGCATCGCGAACGGTGTGCCGAACTCCGGAATGCCATAGGTCCCGCAGGGCGCGAAAATATCCTCGGGGGTCACACCCAGCG
>HF989509.1:765-5286 GCA_000432175.1 Eubacterium sp. CAG:786 | reverse complement strand
GGAGGGCGCGGGCGCGGTAGGCTCCTCCATGATGTGCTCGGGGGTGAACTCACGTACAGCGGGCTGCCCGGCATGTTCCCCGGCGTTGTCGTCCTTAACGAGGGAAAGGTCCGCAGGGAGCGTTTTGCCCGGCTTTGTCAGCGAAACGCGGTTGTTTGCGATGGCGTCCACCACTATGGAATTTATGCGCGTGCTGGGGATATCAAGGTAGCTGCGCGCTATCTCCTTTACGTCGCCAAGTTTCTCGCATGTCTCCTCCTCGGAAACGCCCGCCTCCGCGCTCTCCTTGAAGTGCGCCTCGAAATCCGCGAATATCTCCTCGTCGTCGTCTATTCCTATCCTGTGCAGCTCGTTGTGCAGGTTGTACAGGAAGTCTCCCTTATTCTTTGCTATCATTCACCATTTCCCCTTTCAGCAGCGAATTTATGCTGTCAACAAACTCAAACCATTCTTTGTAGAGCGTTTCCTTCTCCGCTCTGCCGCTGTCCGTTATCCTGTAGTATTTCCTGGGTGGGCCCTCCTGCGACTCCACTATGTAGGAGTCTATCAGCCCGTTGTCTTTAAGACGCTTCATCAGCGGGTATATCGTGCCTTCCGTCATCTGCATGCAGCCTGATATCCTGTTCACCAGCTCGTAGCCGTAGCAGTCGCTGTCGCATAATATCGAAAGAACACACAGCTCCAGCGTCCCGCGTTTAAGCTGAGAGTTCATATTTCACCTCCGACCCTGCGTTCCAAGGTACTTTGCCTTGCAAGGTAGTCTGTTCAAAAAATCCGGAACTCCGGTTTCCCTGTTCCATGTTCAAATTATACCACAAGGTATTTTGTTTTGCAAGGTACTGAATAGACAAATGCGCGGATATTTTCACACAGTTTTATGTGAATGTTGCACAAACCTCTTCCGGAAATTCCCCCCTTGACAAAAACGGAACATTGTGATAAAATTAAGGAGAACAGAATAAGCCCTTGAAACCGGTGATATGGAGATAAAAATACCCGTGCACTCACAGAGAGCGGCAGCAAGCTGAAATTGCCGCAGAACGCAGAGTATACAAATGGACCATTGAGGGCGCAGTCAAAGGCGGCTGGAGGGTTCCCCCGAGGGGAATTCACCGCGCGGGAGTTCGGGTGAATTCCGGCGCTGGAGCCATTCCGCTGAGTATTCTGCGACGTGCGGCGAGCGTTAATCGTCAGGGTATGAGAGTACCCAAGAGAGCACAGTTCAACTGTGAATTAAGGTGGCACCACGGAATTTACTCCGTCCTTATGGCAGGCATCTGCCGCAGGGGCGGTTTTTTGTTTTCCTACAAAACGACACGAAAGGAAATCACCATGGAAGAAAAGAAAAAGAACATGCTCAGCCTTATCCAGCCCACTAACACCCCCCACCTCGGCAACTACCTCGGGGCAATGAGGAACTGGGTGAAGCTGCAGAACGACTACAACTGCTATTTCGGCATCGCGGACCTGCATTCCATCACCGTAAGGCAGGACCCTGTAAAGCTGCGCAACCAGATAAAGGAGAGCTACGCGCTGCTCATCGCTGCGGGGCTTGACCCGGAGCAGTCCACGCTGTTCGTGCAGGGACACAACCCCAACCACGCGGAACTCAGCTGGATACTTTCCTGCTACACACAGTTCGGCGAACTGTCGAGAATGACCCAGTTCAAGGACAAATCCGCGAAGCACCCCGACAACATCAACGCCGGGCTTTTCACCTACCCCGTGCTGATGGCAGCGGATATCCTGCTGTATCAGGCTGACCTGGTGCCCGTCGGCATCGACCAGAAGCAGCACCTTGAACTCGCGCGCAACGTCGCACAGCGCTTCAACGGCATCTACGGCGAAGTGTTCACCATGCCGGACGGCTACATCACAAAGACCACCGCAAAGGTTATGTCCCTGCAGGAGCCGGCAAAGAAGATGTCCAAATCCGACGAGAACCCCAACGCCAGCGTATGGATACTCGACGACAGGGATACGATAATCCGCAAGTTCAAGCGCGCAGTCACCGACAGCGAGGCAGTTGTGTGCGCCAGTGAGGGCAAGGACGGCATAATCAACCTGATGTCCATCTATTCCGCAGTCACCAACAAGACTTTCGAGGAGATCGAGAGCGAGTTTGCGGGCAGGGGCTATGGCGATTTCAAGCTTGCGGTGGGCGAGGCAGTCGCTGACATGCTGGCGCCGCTGCAGACCGAATTCAAGCGCGTATTCGCAGACAAGGGCTACCTTGAGGACTGCATGAAGAAGGGCGCTGAAAAGGCGTTCAGGACCTCCAGAAAGACCCTGCAGAAGGTGCAGAAGAAGGTCGGCTTCCTGACGCTGTGACGGCGTGAATACTATCAGTATAGTGTTTAATGCAGAATATACAGCAGGTTTAGTCACAATGCCGAAATTCCCACCTATATAGCTGTGCTATATTGTGATTATCTCCAAAATTTCTGCAAATATATAATAAACACTTGCATTTTTTCGCTGTTTCTGATAAAATATTATACGTTACTGAAAAAATCACTACACAAGAGAGGTAGGTGCTTCAAATGGCAAAATGCGAGATCTGCGGCAAGAGCGTTACCTTCGGTATTAAGGTATCCCACTCTCACAGACGCAGCAACAGAACCTATAAGCCCAATGTCAAGAAGGTAAAGGCGATCGTGAACGGTACTCCCTGCAGAGTAAACGCTTGCACACGCTGCCTGCGCTCCGGTCTGGTACAGAGAGCAGTCTGATCTAAGACATTAAGTTATAGTTCACAGATTTCCTCCCCGCGGAACACGTTTCCGCGGGGAGTTCTGTTTTAATTCGGAATTCGGAATGCGGAATTCGGAATTATGGTATCGCCTCCGGCGATAATATTATAAAAACTTTGATATGAAACAATACAGGGCGAAAGAAGCAATTCACTTTCGCCCTGTGTATTTTATAAATCTCTTTTAGATAATGTCCCGCAAAGCGGGACACAATAATTCCGAATTCCGAATTGAACGCAGTTTTTCCCCTCTGTGCATCACGCCTTATTTCACAGTGACCTCTATCTGCATTGCTTCCATAGAGCGGAGGGCTCTTTTGTGGGCTTCGGGGTCGGCTGTGGCGCACGCCTGGGCGTCAACGGAAACACGGCTCTCCGGGAGCGCGGCTTTCGCGAGAACTGCGTTGGAAATGACGCAGATATCCGTCACCAGACCGCACAGCTCCACCTCCTCCGGGGAAGTGCGACGGAGCAGGTCCGCGAGTTCCAGCGAGCCGAATGCGGGCTTCTCTATCACCACGTCCTCCGGCAGGACTGCCTGCGCGACGCGCCCGTACAGCGCGTGCCCGGGGGTACCCTTTATGCAGTGCGGTATGGGGAGCTTCCTGCCCTCTGCGGTGCGCAGGTAATCCTCGCCGTGGGTATCCAGCGTGAATATCACCTGCCCGCCGTCCCTGCGGCATTCCTCTATCTTGCCGAGAATGACCGGCTCCAGCTTTTCAGCCCCGGGGAAGCCCAGCGCGCCGTCCACGAAATCCACCTGATAATCCACCACAACGAGAGTTTTCATGTTTACCTCACTTTTTCTTACGCAGGGCGTTCTTGCCCCAGTTTTCGATGACGCGCATCTGTCCTCTTTCCACCGCGAGAGAATTAGCGGGGACGTTCTTTGTGACTGTGGAACCAGCGGCGGTGGTGGCGTTCTCGCCGACTTCTACGGGGGCGATGAGATTTGTGTTGCAGCCGATGAACGCATGGTCGCCTATCTTCGTGCGGAACTTGTTTATGCCGTCGTAGTTCGCTGTGACGCAGCCGCAGCCGAAATTAACGCCCCTGCCCACGTCGCTGTCCCCGACGTAAGTCAGGTGAGCCACTGCGGTGTTCACGCCGATATCGCTGTTCTTTATCTCGACGAAATCGCCTATCTTTACGCCCTCGCGGATAGTCGTGCCGGGGCGCAGCTGCGCGAACGGACCTATCTTCACGTTGTTCTCGACGGTGGAATCATACGCCTGCACGTTGTTCAGCTGAACGTTGTCGCCAATGGTGCAGTTCTCGATGTGGGAATTCGCGCCGATGGTGCAGCCCTTTCCTATCGTGGTATTGCCGAGAATGACCGTGTTCGGGAGTATCGTGGTATCGCAGCCGATATTCACGTCGGCGCCGACGATTATGCCGTCCAGCGTGATGAAGCTCACGCCCTCGTCCATCAGCCGGTTGAGCTTTCTGAACCTTGCAAGCTGGTTGAGTTCCAGCAGCGCCCCGCGGGTGTTCGCGCCGAGCACGATGTCGGGGTTCGCGGACTTATACGCGGCGCGGTGGGACATCAGTTCCACGCAGTCGGTGAGGTAGTATTCCCCGGCGGCGTTGTTGGTGGAAAGCTTCGGCAGCGCCTCCAGCAGCTTCTGCGCGCTGAACCAGTAAGCGCCGCTGTTCACCTCGCATATTTCCGCTTCCTGCGGGGAACAATCCTTCTGTTCGCGTATCGCGGTGAATTCCCCGTTCTAGCGGATTATCCTGCCGTAGCCCTGCGGGTCGTCGATATTCGC
>HF989509.1:0-760 GCA_000432175.1 Eubacterium sp. CAG:786 | reverse complement strand
CTTGCGGGTCGTCGATATCCGCGGTTATCACGGTGACTTCGCTGCCGCTCTTCTGGTGCATTTCAAGGGAAGCCCTCAGCGTGCCCGCGTCGATAAAGGGCGCGTCGCCGTTGAGCACGCACACCGCGTCACAGCGCCTTATCACTTCCTCTGCGGATTTCACCGCGTCGCCTGTGCCTTTCTGCTCCTGCTGATGGCAGACTGCTACCTTACCCCCGCGGGAAGCGATGTACTCCCCGGTGAGCTCCGCTTTGTACCCGGTGACCACCGAAACCTCGTCAAAGCCGAATTCCTCAGCCGCGCCGAGCACCCAGCCCAGCATAGGTCTGCAGAGCACCTCCGCAAGCACCTTGGGGCGTTCGGACTTCATGCGCTTTCCAGCGCCCCCCGCGAGAATGATACATGCTGTTTTCATCAAAAACCTGCTCCTTTTTTCCGGGGAATTCCCCTTTAAATTTTATATTGTCTGAATAACCTCCGCAACTGCGGAAAAAGTGGGTGATAATCTGAATTTTATAATGTATTATCTGCTCCGCCGCATTTTCGTACATCTTGAGCTTTTCCCGGACCGCGTTTCGGTGACAAGGGGACTGCTGCTGCGCCGGCGCGCGGAGATACCGCTGAGCGCGGTGACTAAGGTCGAGATACGGCGCACCATGCTGCTGCGCTTCCTGCGGGGAAAACGCGTCGAGATAAGCACGCTTTCCGGTGGGACGTGGTTCTACATGCGCGCGTGGGAACGCCTGCCGTTCCTGCCGCA
>HF989508.1:51522-60054 GCA_000432175.1 Eubacterium sp. CAG:786 | reverse complement strand
AGCTGATAGGCGGTCATGGACCGCCTATAGCTGAATTTAATCCCTGCTGTAAAGGTCGCGGGTGTAAACCTTGTCCTTTACGTCTTCAAGATCCCTGCTCATGCGGTTTGCAACGATCATGTCGGATCTCTTCTTGAATTCGTCGAAGTCACCGCAGACTTCATAGTCGAAGAATTTCTGACCGGGTTTCAGGGTCGGCTCGTAAATTATAACGGTTATTCCCTTTCGGGTGAGGCGCTTCATTATGCCCTGTATGGAACTCTGACGGAAATTGTCCGAGTTTGATTTCATCGTCAGACGGTAGATACCAACGGTTTTCGGTGAAAGCGACGCAATGTGGTCCGCAATATAGTCCTTGCGGGTCTTGTTTGCCGCTACTATCGCACCGATGATGTCGTTGGGCACGTCCGCGTAGTTCGCGAGAAGCTGCTTGGTGTCCTTGGGCAGGCAGTACCCACCGTATCCGAAACTCGGGTTGTTATAGTGGGAGCCGATGCGCGGGTCAAGTCCGACGCCGTCGATTATCTGTCGCGCGTTAAGTCCTTTCATCTCGGCATAGGTGTCAAGTTCGTTGAAGTAAGCCACGCGCAGCGCAAGGTAAGTGTTGCTGAACAGCTTAACTGCCTCGGCTTCTGTGGGATTGAGGTGCAGGGTCGGGATATCTTCCTTTATAGCGCCCTGCTGCAGAAGTTCCGCGAATACGTTCGCGCGCTGTACCGAGTCTGCCCATTCCTGCGGGGCGCCGACGATTATTCTCGACGGGTAGAGATTATCGTAAAGCGCCTGACCTTCCCTGAGGAACTCAGGAGAGAAGATGATACGGTGCGCGTTATCCGGGTATTTTTCGTGCATGCCACTGGTGAAGCCTACCGGCACGGTGGACTTGACCACTATTGTGCAGTGGTCGTTGACTGAGAATACCTGTTCCATTACGCTTTCAACGGAAGAAGTGTCAAAATAGTTCTTTTCCGGGTCGTAATTGGTGGGAGTTGCGATAATAACGATATCGGCTGATGCGTAAGCCGGGCGCCATTCCGTGGTTGCAGCGAGCGTCAGCGGCTTTTCTGCCAGATATTTTTCAATGTATTCGTCTGCGATAGGTGATTTTTTTGAGTTGATAAGTTCAACTTTTTCCGGGATTATGTCAATTGCGGTGACGTCGTTGTGCTGGGCAAGAAGCACAGCCATAGAAAGCCCCACATAGCCTGTTCCCGCTACAGTTATCTTCATCATGGTTTCCCCCTGAATTATTATCTTTCCGCGCCCGGGGCGCTTTTTTATTTGTACCAGGCAGTACAGTGTATAAATCAACTATTATATTATAGTACCATATGCGAAAATTGTCAAGAGATGTATGCGCGGCATGGTTCCAAATATTTTTGAAAATCACGGCGTATTTTTTACATAACGCAGAAGCCCCCTTGATTTATCCTGAAAAATGGTGTATAATGTATCATGTACTATTGTGCTTATAAAGGAGTTTTAAACATGGATAATTTTATTCAGGCTGATATCTACACATCGTCGCAGGCAATCGACGGCATCACCGGTGCGCTGCAGGATTATGGCATAACCGGCTTTATCATCTGCGACAGCGCGGATTTTGAGAGCTTTCTTGCGGATAAGAACGCCAACTGGGACTATGTTGACGATGAACTGATGGGACTCAGCAAGGTTGAACCGCACATCACTATCTACGTCCACGACAACACCCAGGGCGCGGAGACCCTGGCAGCTATACGCTCCCTCATCGAGGGCTGGAAGCAGAGCGACGCCGACGGCTATTACGGCAACCTGCGCATGGAACTCGCAAATGTCAGGGAAGAGGACTGGGCAAACAACTGGAAGAAGTACTACAAGCCTTTCCGCGTGGGCAAGAGCCTTGTGATCAAGCCCTCATGGGAGGACGTGACCCCGGCTCCCGGCGACCGTATTCTTGAGATAGACCCGGCTTCCACATTCGGCACGGGACAGCACCATACCACAAAGCTTGTCATGGAGTCCCTCGAGGGAGTTGTGAAGCCCGGCGACAGCGTGCTCGACCTCGGCTGCGGAAGCGGTATCCTCTCTATTGCGGCGCTGCTTTTCGGCGCTGAGAAAGTCACCATGTGCGACATCTTCGAGAATGCGGTCAAGACCGCTTCTGAGAACGTCGAGAAGAACCACTTCACACACGAACATTACACCGCGTACTGCGGCAACATAATCGACAACGCGGAGCTTCGCGGCAGGATTGGCACTGGTTACGACGTTATCTGTGCGAACATCGTCGCGGACGTAATAATCGGCATGAGCCCGCTGTTCGGCAGCTTCATGAAGCCGGAGGGCACCCTGCTGGTTTCCGGCATAATCGACGAGCGCATGGACGAGGTTACTGCGGCGCTCACCGGGAACGGTTTCAAGATAAAGGAAAGCCGCAACGAAGAGGGCTGGAACTGCATTATCCTCGGCAGATAACGCATTCACCGGGAACTGCATATACTGCCGCAGGAGGCGGTTGTTTATGGAGTTCCTGTACGTTTTTTCGCTGATGTTCCTTTCGATATTCGGGCTGACGATGCTGATTAAGACCGCGGTCTGCGCGCTGCTTTCGCGCGGTCTGCACCGGCACGACGTGTATGTCCGCAGCGGCGAGGATATCGGCGGATTTGTCGAGCACATGCGCAGAAGTCCCCTGGTGGCAAGGGTCGTGGTCCTTTCTGCCGGTAACGAATACGATGAGGAAGCGCAGCGGCTCGCGGAAAAGTATGGCAATGTATTTTTTGTAAAGACAGAGCGGTGATTATTTGGACAACGAAACGGCACTGACCCTTTCCGGAACGGTTGAGGGCGTGGTTTATTCAAACGAAGATAACGGCTATACCGTCGCCGACCTCGACTGCAACGGGGAACTGGTGACGGTAGTCGGCATGCTTGGCGACGTGCGCGAAGGCGAGGGGCTTACCCTGCTCGGTGAGTACATCAATTCCCCGAAGTATGGCAGGCAGTTCAAGGCAGAGGTGTGCGAGAGAAGCCTGCCTAACACTGAGAGCGCCGTGCGGAAGTTCCTCGGCTCCGGCGTTATCGCGGGGATAGGTCCTGCAATGGCAAAGCGCATCGTTACCGCATTCGGCAGCAGGGCGCTTGAAGTTATAGAGAACGACCCTGGGCAGCTTTCCTCAATAAAGGGAATAAGCGCCGAGAGCGCCGTGAAAATAGGCGAGGATTTCCGCAGGATAGCGGGACTGCGCAAGGCGGTAACGTACTTCGCGCGATACAGCCTGAACGCCTCTGTGGTGGCTGCGGCATGGAAAAAATACGAACTCCACACGATACAGGCAGTGGAGGACAACCCGTGGTGCCTGTGCGGAGTGGGCATAGACCTGCCTTTCCGCGAGGCAGACCGGCTTGCCCGCGCGATGGACCACCCGATGGACAGCGAAGAGCGCGTCCTTGCGGGAATAATCTGGTGCCTGCGCACGAATGCGAATAACGGGCACACCTGCGTACGCGAAAACGACCTTTCTGATAACGTCACATATGAGCTTAACATCACTGAGAAGCAGTACTGGGACGGGCTTATGCTTGCCGAGCAGAGGTGCGAAATAGTGCGCTGCGACAAGTATGATGAAAAGTTCGTGTTCCTGACGGAATATTACCGCGCGGAATGCTACATAGCTGAAAAGCTTGCCGAAATGATAAAGCGCAACGACTGCGGCGACGTTGACTATTCCGAAGAGATAGCGGGTATCGAGTGGGAACAGGGGATACAGTATGAAAAGCTGCAGCGCGAGGCAATAAGCGGCTGCATGAATAATCACGTGTTCATTCTGACCGGTGGACCCGGTACCGGTAAGACGACCACGCTCAACGCGGTAATTTCGCTGTGCCGTCAGCGCAAGCTCAAAATGAAACTCGCAGCCCCCACGGGGCGCGCTGCCAAGCGCATGGCAGACCTTACCGGGGCGCCTGCGCAGACTATACACCGGCTGCTTGAAGTGGACTTTGCAACATCGTCGCATTCCTTCAAGCGCAAGGAGGAAAACCCGCTCGCCTGCGATGTGCTGATAATTGACGAGATGTCAATGGTGGACACGCTTCTCATGGAGTCGCTGCTGCATGCGGTGCGCCCGAGAACGCGGCTCATAATGGTGGGCGACAGCAATCAGCTTCCGTCAGTCGGTGCGGGTAACGTCCTGCGCGACCTTATCGCGGGTGGAAGAGTGCCCACGATAGAGCTGAAAGAGATATTCCGTCAGGCGGCGCAGAGCCTTATCGTGACCAATGCGCACAGGATCGTGCGGGGTGAAATGCCCGTGCTTAACGACCGCAAAAACGACTTCTTCTTTATGCCCACGCAATCGGAGGAAGAAACGCTGCGGCTGGTGATCGAACTGTGCAAGACGCGGCTTCCGAACACGTACGGATATTCCCCGCTGGAGGATATTCAGGTTCTCTGCCCGTCGAGAATAGGCATCGTCGGCACCCAGAACATCAACAAGGAACTGCAGCTGGCGCTCAATCCCCCTGCAAAGAACCACCCCGAGGTGAAGTACGGCAGCACGCTTTTCCGCACCGGCGACAAGATAATGCAGACTAAGAACGACTACGACGCGGAATGGCGCAGGGGCGCGGAACTTTCCCACGGAATATTCAACGGGGATATCGGCATAATACGCCGCGCGGATAAGGTAAATTCCAAGCTGGATATTGATTTCGACGGCAGAATGACCACCTACGACGGCGACATGATGAAGAAAATAGAACATGCATATGCGGTGACTATCCACAAGAGCCAGGGCAGCGAGTACCCGGCAGTGATAATCCCGCTGCCAAATGGAATGGACAGGCTCACCTACCGCAACCTGCTTTACACCGCGGTCACGCGGGCAAAGAGCATTCTGATAATCATCGGCACTGCCGCCAAGATACAGAGCATGGTGGAGAACGACCGCAGGACGCTGCGATATTCCTGCCTGAAGCCTATGCTTGAGGATATGTTCCAGTGAGGGCGTGGGAATTCCGGCGCATGGCGGCTGCGTTCTTTCTGCCGAACCGCTGTCCGTTCTGCGATGAACTCATCGGCGTCAGGGAGTTCTGGTGCGAGACCTGTTACGAGCACCTGCAGTTTCTTGACGACCCCGGGGAAATTCCCACGGGTGTGGACGGATTCACGGCTGTCTGCGCGTACAATGCCAGAGCGAGATCCGCGGTGCTGCGGCTCAAAAAGGGAAACTACAGATATCCCGCAGACGCATTCGCAGTGCTTATTGCAGAGAATGCAGCCGAACTCATACAGCAGGCAGATATCATCACAGGAGTGCCAAGCAGCAGGGAACGCCGCAAACAGCTTGGCTATGCGCAGAGCGAGCTTATCGCGGGAATGGTTGCGGAAATTGCACGCAAACCGTTCCGCAGGCTTCTGGGCGCTGTCCCCGGCAAAAAGGAACAGAAACATCTTACCGCAGAGGAGCGGCTCGAAAACGCGAGGAATTCGTTCCGGCTTGCAGAAAACACCGAAATAAAAGGTAAGAAGATACTGCTGATCGACGATGTGTGCACCACCGGCGCGACATTCTCGGTGTGCGCGGAACTTCTCAGGGGCGCAGGCGCAATAAACGTGTCAGCGGCATCATTTGCCAGGACTTTGAAGCGGTGACGGCTTGATTTTTCGCGAAAAATATGATATAATACTATCTTACGCAGAAACGCAGATAAATGAAGGAAAACAGATAAATGACGACAATAGTTACTGCCGCGGAAATAGCGGCGCAAAAGGAATTCGCGCGCAGGGTCAGGGAGCTCAACTGCGCCCGCGAGGAGCCTCCGGTGGCGCATGTCCACAGCTTCGGCTGCCAGCAGAATGTCAGCGACGGCGAGAAGATAAAGGGCATGCTGGCGGATATGGGCTATGGTTTTTCGAACACCGCTGACGGCGCGGACCTGGTGCTGTTCAATACCTGCGCAGTCCGCGAGAATGCAGAGGACCGCGTTTTCGGAAATCTCGGCGCGCTCAAGCATAACAAGAAGCAAAAGCCCGATATGCTTATCGGCGTATGCGGCTGCATGGTCCAGCAGGAACACATCACGGAGCGTATAAAAAAGAGCTTCCCGTATGTGGATATGGTGTTCGGAACTCACGTTCTGCACACGCTGCCGCAGCTTGTTTACGAGGCTATGACCACTCATAAGCGGCAGATATCAATCCCGCAGATGGACGGCGTTATCGCTGAGGGGCTTCCGCTGCGGCGCGAGAGCGGGTTAAAGGCGAGCATTCCGATAATGTACGGGTGCAATAATTTCTGTACATACTGCATAGTGCCGTATGTCCGCGGGCGCGAACGTTCCCGCGACCCGGAGGAGATAGTCAGTGAAGCACGCTGCCTGGTGGAGCAGGGGTACAAGGAACTTCTGCTGCTGGGTCAGAACGTCAACAGCTACGGGCGCGGCACCGATGTGAACTTCCCCGAGCTGCTGCGCCGCATAAACGCCATTCCCGGGGAATTCAAGATATGCTACATGTCCAGCCACCCCAAGGACGCTACCCGCGAACTCATCGACACCATCGCGGAATGCGAAAAGGTGACGCGGCATTTCCACCTGCCGGTGCAGTCCGGCAGCAGCAGGATACTGAAGCTGATGAACCGCAGCTACACCCGGGAGCATTATCTGGAGCTTATAAACTACGCAAAGGAGCGCATTCCGGATGTGGCTCTGACGTCGGATATAATCGTTGGCTTCCCGGGGGAAACCTACGAGGACTTCCAGGAAACGCTGAGCCTTATCCGCGAGGTGAAGTACGACTCGCTGTTCACATTTATCTACAGCCCGCGCAAGGGGACCAAGGCAGCTGAAATGCCCGACCCGATATCCCAGGAAGAGAAGGGAAAGTGGTTCCGCGAGCTGCTGGAGGTGCAGCAGGAGATAGGGTGCTCGTCCTATCACAACTACATCGGCAGAACTCTGCGAGTGCTGTGCGAGGGTCCGGGCAGGACGCGCGACGGCTGCCTCACCGGAAAGAGCATACAGAACATCATCGTCGATTTCGACGGGGACAAGTCGCTCATCGGCAGCTTTGTCGATGTGAAGATAACAGACGCGCTCAACTGGGCGCTGATAGGCGAATTAGTAAAGGAGAACTGAAATGGACGCAATACAGGCAGTAAGAGAACTCGGAAAGGCGATTCAGGAGGACGAGCGCTACATCGAGTACGCAAAGGCAAAGAAGGCAAATGACGATGACGTTGAACTGCAGAACCTCATTGGCGAATTCAACCTTATCCGTCAGAATGCGGCAATGGAATACAACAAGCCCGAAGAGGAGCAGAACAAGGAAAAGCTGCAGGAACTCAACGCCAAAATGCAGGAAGCCTATGAAAAGGTAATGACCAACGAGAATATGGCGCTGTTCACGGTTTCCAAGCAGGGAATGGACGACCTGATGAGCCAGGTGAACACCGTGCTCACCCTTACGCTCCAGGGCGCGGACCCCATGACCTGCCCGACCACCCAGAGCAGCGGCTGCACGGGAAGCTGCGCAACATGCGGCGGCTGCGGCTGATAACGCGTAATTTTCAACAGAACTGACCCTGGAGGTGCAAAAAATGGCGCAGGAAACCGAAAAGCTGTCCCCGATGCTGAAACAGTATCTGGATATCAAGCAGAAGTACAGCGATTATATTTTATTCTTCCGGCTGGGGGACTTCTATGAGATGTTCTTTGACGACGCAGAGAATGTGTCCCGGGAGCTGGAGCTTGCGCTGACCTCCAGAGCGGGTTCACCGATGTGCGGGGTCCCATATCACAGCTGCGAAATGTACATCAAGCGGCTGATAGACAAGGGCTATAAGGTCGCAATATGCGAGCAGCTCACCGACCCTGCCGCCTCAAAGGGACTTGTGGAGCGCGATGTTATCCGGCTTGTTACCGCTGGCACTGTTATAGAGTCCAGCATGCTCAACGAGGATACCAACAACTACATAGCCTGCGTGTGTCCTGACGAAGAGGGAAATAACGCGGCAATGGCGTTTGCTGATATTTCCACGGGCGAGGTGCATGTGTTCCAGAAATCAGGCAAAAATCTCCAGCAGGAGATGATATCGGAGCTTTCGCGTTTCAGCCCGGTGGAGATACTGATAAATCAGAAGTTCCTTGACATGAAGGAAGTGCACGAATTCGTGCGCGACAGGCTCAAACGCTGCCTGTGCGAGCTCCTTGACGAGGACAGGTTCGACGCTTCCGACCTCAGCATGATAACCGATCAGTTCGAGAGCGGCGCAGACCTCGGCATATCAGAAATGCCGCTGGTAAAAAAGGCGCTGTGCGCGATGTTCCGGTATTTCGGAGAAACCCAGAAGACCACGGTGAAGCGCTTCGTGTCGCTGACCGTGCATTCCGACGGGGAGTTCATGGGGCTTAACCTCACGACAAGACGGAATCTTGAACTCACCGAAACCATGCGCACCAAGGAAAAACGCGGTTCCCTGCTGTGGGTGCTGGATAAGACAGTCACTGCCATGGGCAGGCGCAAGCTGAAAACATGGCTGGAGCAGC
>HF989508.1:42438-51497 GCA_000432175.1 Eubacterium sp. CAG:786 | reverse complement strand
CAGCCGCTCATCGACCCGTCAAAGATACTTAAGCGGCTTGACGCGGTGGAAGCGCTCACCAGGGACGCTGCAGGGCTGTACGATATCTGCGACGCGCTCAACGGAATATATGACCTGGAGCGCCTGATGACCCGCGTGATGTACAAATCCGCGTCCCCGAGGGACATATATTCGCTGGGACAGACCTGCGCGCGCCTGCCGGGACTAAAGCAGTGCGTTTCAAAAGTGAAATCCCCGCTGCTGGATAAGCTGAACAGCGAGATAGACGAACTCAACGACGTGTCCTCGCTGGTGGAGAATGCGATAGTTGACGACCCGCCCCTCACCATGAAAGACGGTGGAATAATCAAGGACGGCTTCAACGAGGAAATAGACCGTCTGCGCAAGATAACCGGAGGCGGAAAGGACATTCTCGCGGAAATAGAGGAACGCGAAAAGGCTGCCACCGGGATACGCAATCTGCGCGTTGGCTATAACCGCGTTTTCGGGTATTACATAGAGGTTTCCAAGGGACAACTCGACATGGTGCCTCAGCATTATGTGCGCAAGCAGACGCTCACGACGGGGGAACGGTACATTACCGACGAGCTGAAAAAGGTCGAGAGCGAGATACTCGGCGCAAACGACAAGATACTGGCGCTGGAGCAGGCGATTTTCGGCGAGGTGCGGGATTTCATCGCGACCAAGCTTGAGATGATACAGCAGGCGGCAGCGGCGGTTGCGGCTATAGACGTGCTGTGCAGCTATGCGCAGGTTTCCATCGAAAATGGCTATGTAAAGCCGCAGATAACGCTTGAGAGCGTTGTTGAGATACGCGACGGACGTCACCCGGTCGTTGAAAAGGTGCTTACCGACCACCCGTTCACGCCGAACGACGCCTACCTTGACACCAATTCCAACCGGCTTATGATAATCACCGGTCCGAACATGTCGGGTAAGTCCACATTCATGCGACAGACTGCGATAATCGTGCTCATGGCGCAGATAGGGTGCTTTGTTCCCGCGGCATATGCGAAAATCGGCGTAGTGGACAAAATCTTCACCCGCGTCGGCGCTTCCGACGATCTGACTTCGGGGCAGTCCACATTCATGGTGGAGATGAACGAAGTCGCGGATATTCTCAAAAACGCCACGAAAAAGAGCCTTGTCATTCTCGACGAGATAGGCAGGGGAACTTCAACATTCGACGGAATTTCCATTGCAAAGGCAGTCGCTGAGTACATAAGCGGAAAGGCGATAGGCTGCAAGACGCTTTTTGCAACGCATTACCACGAACTCATCTCAATGGAGAAAGAATACGAGGGCATACGCAATTTCAGCGTAGCGGCAGTGAAGCGCGGCGACGAGCTGAAATTCCTGCATAAGATCTGCGAGGGCGGCACTGACGACAGTTATGGCATCGAGGTGGCAAAGCTTGCGGGGCTTCCGCAGAAAGTCATCAACCGCGCCAAGGAAGAACTGAAAGAGCTTGAGGTCATGGGCAGGGCAAAGCTGTCCGATACGCTGGAAAAGACTGCGGACCACCAGTTCAGCTTTAATGCGATAAACGAGCAGAACGCCATTGCAAAGCTTCGCGCGGCTGATATCAACACGATGTCCCCGATGGACGCGCTGATGTTCATTAAGGATATAAAGGATACACTCTGAACTGACTGCCGGGAAAGACCGGCTTAGACTGGAGCAATAATGCCAAAGATAAACCTGCTCGACAAGAGCGTATATGAGCTTATCGCCGCCGGAGAGGTAATAGAACGCCCATCCTCGGTGATAAAGGAACTTGCGGAAAATTCCATCGACGCCGGTGCGACTTCCATAACGGTGGAGATAAAGCGCGGTGGAATTTCTTATCTCCGCGTGACTGACGACGGCTGCGGTATCGCTTATGAGGATATTCCGACGGCGTTCATGCGGCACGCTACAAGCAAGGTCTACACGCAGGACGACCTGGACAGCATAAACACGCTGGGTTTCCGCGGGGAGGCGCTGGCTTCCGTGTGCGCGGTGAGCCGCGTGGAACTCCTTACAAAGCAGCATGAGGACAAGCTTGGCAGCCAGTACCGCATCGAGGGCGGGGAGCCGGTGGAATACGACCGCGCGGGCTGTGCGGATGGTACTACCATAATAATACGCGACTTGTTCTTCAACACTCCGGCGCGGCTTAAATTCCTGAAAAAGGACGTCACCGAGGGCAACTACTGCGCTTCCGTCATAGAAAAGCTCGCGCTAAGCCACCCGGGGATATCGTTCAGATTTATCCGCGACGGTCGCCAGACTATGATGTCGAGCGGCGACGGAGAGTATTACAGCGCGGTCTACGCGGTTTTCGGAAAGCAGTTCGCAGCAGGGCTTATTCCGGTTGAGAATGTGTACCAGAACACCGCGGTGACCGGGTTTGTTTCTTCGCCGCTGTTCACCCGTGCGAACCGTTCCATGCAGCATTTCTTCGTGAATGGGCGCAGCGTGAAAAGCCCGCTGTGCTGCGCGGCGCTTGAGGAAGCATTCCGCAATACCATAATGGTGGGGAAGTTCCCGTCCTGCGTGCTGTGCGTGAATACCGACCCCGCCCAGGTGGACGCAAATATCCACCCGACCAAGACGGAAGTCCGCTTCACTAATGAGAAGCAGGTTTTCGACGCGGTTTATTTCGCAGTCAAGAATGCGCTGATGGGTTACGACGAGAGCCGCGAAATAAAGCTGAACCCCGCGCCGGTGCAGTCGGTGCAGAATATTCCGCAGCCGGAGCGCGCTAGGACTGTAGAACCGCAGCGCACTGCTTCTGCCGTAATTATCGAAGAAGCGCCGAAAACGATGCACATTCCGAGCGGCAGGGACGCAGTCCTGCCCGGAAATTCGGAGCCGACAAAATTCACGGTGCGCCAGGAACAGCCGTTCCGCATGAAAACCGAGGAATCCCAAGCGGAGCAGACATATATCTCCGAAATGGCGCCGGAAAAGAAGCCGGAGCCTGCAGAAACTCCACTGAACGAACTTCCGGGATTTGCGTTCCTTAATGAAAGATCTTTCGAAAAGAAGCCGCAGCCAGAGCCGCAGGAAGCCCCGGCTGAAGAACTCCACGCCGAATGCAGAAAGCAGCAGATACGCGTTGTGGGAGAGCTTTTCAAGACCTATATAGTCTGCGAAAGCGACGAGGGAATGATACTCATAGACAAGCACGCGGCGCATGAGCGCGTGAATTTCGAGCGGCTGAAAGCGGGATTTGACAGCTCGGCGCAGATGCTCATCCAGCCGGAGGAAGTTTTCCTCAGCCCGGAGGAGTACAACGGAATGATGGAGTATTCCGACAGGCTGGCGGCAGTGGGTATAATCATGGAGTTTTCCGATGGAAAGGCGCGTATAACCGGGCTTCCGCAGATGCTTGACAAGGTTCCCCCGGCAGAGATAGCCGAGTGTATCGCAAAGCTGGTGGCGCAGGGGAATACCAACGCCGAAGGGGCGCTGTTCGACGATATGCTGCATACCGTCGCATGCAAGGCTTCAATACGCGGCAACGAGGACAACGACATACTGGAGCTGCAGGTGCTGGCGCAGGAGGTTTTCAACAACCCGGATATTCGCTATTGCCCGCACGGCCGCCCGGTACTCACACAGATATCAAGGAAGCAGATAGAGCGCTATTTCGGGAGAGTTACCTGAGGAGGGTGCATGAACAAAATCATTGTTGTCAGCGGTCCGACGGCTTCCGGCAAAACGGCGCTGGCAGTGGAACTTGCGAAGAAATACGGCGGAGAGGTGATCTCTGCCGACAGCATGCAGATATACACCGACATGGACGTCGCAAGTGCAAAGGCGACGGTGGAGGAGCAGCAGGGAATTCCGCATCATATGATGGATTTTCTCGACCCGTCCGAGAGCTTTTCAGTAGCCGACTGGGTGAAAATGGCAGGCGAGTGCGCCGAGGATATCTTTTCCCGCGGGAAGATACCGGTGATATGCGGCGGCACGGGGCTTTACATTTCGTCGTTCGTGGATAATCTGCAGTTCGACGACAGCGAGTGCGATTATGAGTTCCGTGATGAAATGCGCAAATTCGCCGAGGAAAACGGCGCGGAAGCGCTCCTTGAAAAGCTTCGCGAAGTAGACCCGGAAACGGCTTCGGAACTTCATGCGAACAATGTTTCCAGGGTGATACGCGCGCTGGAGGTGTACAAAACCACCGGGCACACTATCGCAGAGGCAAAGCGCGCTTCCAGAAATGCGCCGTCGCCGTATGAGTTCATTCTGCTGACGCTGGATTTCGAGAAGCGCGAGCAGCTGCATGAACGTATCAACCGTCGTGTTGAACTTATGCTGCAGAACGGACTTGTTCAGGAGGCGCGGACGTGCTTTGACCAGCCGGAGCGCCCCACAGCGGCGCAGGCGATAGGCTGCAAGGAGCTTTATCCGTACTTCCGCGGTGAGAGGACGCTTGAAGAATGCGTTGAGGAGCTGAAACTCCGCACCAGACAGTATGCCAAGCGGCAGTTGACGTGGTTCCGGCGCGACAGCAGGTTCCACAGGATAGTCATATGCCCCGGCGACGGATTAGCCGAGGCAGTTGAAAAGGCCTCTGAAATCATTGATGGTAAATTGTAAAATACAATATATGTAAATAAAAGAATAATAATACCAGAAAATTCAGAAAAAGATAAAACTTTTTCTGAATTTTTTTTAAATTTCTCAAAAAAATTATAGCTTTTTTTGAAAAAGTATGTTATACTAGTCTATATAGGAGTATCATGCAGTCGTGCAACACATGTGTGAATTATTCTGTGGCTCCTATCAGGGTACAGGGGAATTCCCTGTCGTATTGAATTGCAGAGAGAGAAAAGGTGATTTAGTATGGCAAAAGACATAAACTTACAGGACGTGTTCCTTAACCAGGCAAGAAAGGACAAAATACCGGTAACAATTTACATTACCAACGGATTTCAGTTCAAGGGCGTGGTAAAGGGATTTGACAATTACACCGTGATACTCGATACCGACGGCAAGCAGAACCTTATCTACAAGCACGCCATTTCGACTATCACGCCGCTTAAGTCCATTTCTATCCTTGACGCCTACGAAAAGGCAGAAGAAGAGTAATGGAATCCCGCTGGACGTCTATTATCATCATCGTGCTGTCGCTGTTCGTTTTCATTTTCTTCATCGGTCAGGTCTTTTTTGCTGATGGTGAAAAGGTGAATACCGAAACTGCCTATACATACAGCATGACTGAGGACGTGCCTTTCGAGGGAGTTTTTCTCCGCGATGAAACTGTTGTGTACAGTCCCGGCAGCGGCGTGCTTGACTATGAGCATTCCGACGGGTCGAAGGTGGGCAAGAGTTCAGTTATTGCCAGCAGATACCGCAGTGAAACCGACATCGAACGTCGCCGTGAGATCGAAAAGATCAATGAGCAGATAGAAGTCCTCACTGACGCGCAGAAACTCGCGGGTACTGATAACAACCAGCTTGAGAACATTTCCAGCCAGATAAACGAGCGGCATTCCCAGATGATAGAAAAGCTTATCGAAGGGGATTACGCTGCGGCGCAGTCGCAGGAAAACGCCATGCTCGGCGTGCTTTCCAAACGTGAGATATCGCGCGGAGATGTCAGCGGCTATGAGGGCAAGATACTTTCGCTGAGAAACCGCGCGTCAGAGCTTGAATCACTGCTTTCAGGCGATGTGACTGAGATATACGCTGACGGCACCGGCTACTTCGTGAGCCATGTCGATGGCTACGAGGGCAGGTTTTCAATGTCCGATTCGGCGGATATAACTGCCGATCAGATAGACGAAGTCATCGCGAAGCCTGAACTGAGCAAGACTTCCGGCGCAGTCGGCAAGCTTATTGCTGATTACCGCTGGAGAGTGGCTGCTGTGATAAACAGCGAACAGCTTTTCGGCTGCTACGAGGGAAGTATGGTAACGCTGAGAGTCCGCAGCGACCCTACTCCCATTGAAGCTGAGATAGTTTCGATAACCGACAGCGGCAGAGGCGACGGCACATGCGTTTACGTGTTCGAGTGTGATACGCTCACTTCGTCCGTGGTTTCAGGCAGGACGGCGCAGTTCAAGTACATCGTCAACAGCTACGGTGGTCTGAGAGTGTCGAGAAGCGCGCTGAGATTTAACGAAGATCAGGAGCGCGGCGTGTATGTCGTAGTCAGCGGAAAGCTGGTTTTCAAGAAGATCAACGTTGAGTACTGGGGCGACGATTATCTCATCTGCACCCAGGAGGAAGACGGGGATCACCTCAAACTATACGACAGAATAGTAACAGAAGGCAAGGATTTGTATGAAGGAAAAGTTGTTGAGTAACACCCAGACAAGCTTTGACGACATAAAAGGAAGCTATGCCAGGATCTGTGAAAACATAGAAAAGGCAAAATCCGCTGCCGGGCGCACCGATAATGTGCGGCTGATGGCTGTGACTAAAACTGTAGACCCGGAGCGCATAAACTATGCGATAGGGCTGGGCGTTGACCTGCTCGGCGAAAACCGGGTGCAGGAGTACATGGACAAGCGCGAGCAGTATCAGCCGGCTGAGGTGCACTTCATAGGCGGTCTGCAGAGCAACAAGGTCAAGTACATCATAGATAAGGTTTCAATGATACATTCCGTTGATAACCTGCGCCTTGCAGAAGAGATAAGCAAGCGTGCGGGACAGCACGGGCTGGTCATGGATATACTCGCTGAAATAAACATCGGCGAGGAAGAAACCAAAGGGGGCGTTACGCCTGAAAGCGCTGAGGAGTTCTGCGCGCAGGTGAGGGAGCTTCCGCACATCAGGCTGAGAGGTCTGATGACGATACCGCCGCCTGGCTGCGGGGAGGATACCTTTGCAAGAATGCAGAGACTCTTCGCGGATCTGAGCACTGACAAGTCCGTCAACGCTGACGGCGCGTTCGATACTCTCTCCATGGGGATGTCGGGAGATTATGAAACGGCGGTAAGGCATGGGTCCACAATTGTCCGGATAGGCTCAGGGCTTTTCGGATACAGAAAATACTTATAATAATTGGGAGGAAATATCATGGCATTAAGCGACTTATTTGCAAAGTTCAGACAGAACGATGAGGAGTTTGAGGAAGACGGCTACACCGGCAGCTACGATGACTCTTCTTCCGCTGTTACCGAGGAAGAGGCAGAGGCTCCTGCAAGATTTGCTTCTGCGCCCCGCACAAGTGAAAAGGTGATCAGCATGCACAACAGCGGCTACCACGGCGCTTCTGTAAAGGTTATCCAGCCCCTCAAGTATGAAGATATCATGAAGGAGCCGGTACGCTTCCTGAGAGAGAACACCAGCGTTGTCCTCAACCTTGAAAAGGTTGCAAGCGTTGACTCCAGAAAGAGAATAGTTGACTTCATGGCTGGCGTTGTTGCTGCTATCGACGGTCGTATTGTGAGAATCGCAGAGTGCACCTACTTTGTAGTTCCCAGATCCGTTGACCTCAGCGGCGACATGATGGACAGCGAGCAGTTCTGATAATGAACCCCGGGCTGCAGAACAATTCCGGAATACTGAATGAAGAAGAGCGTTTCCTGGCCGCACATATAGCCGACCTGCAGAAGGCGGCTGAGCGGTCAGGCACGCCCAGATTTTCCGCATTTCTCAACGAGCGCGAGCAAGTGGTCGCGAGGTGCGCGGTAAAGGGCGAGCCGAGGTTCTTCGGAGGTTACGACGGGGCGATGCGCACCGTGTGCGGCTTCGTCGACGGAACATATGCGCAGGAACTTGAGCCGGGAGATATCTTCCCGGTGGGCGCTGTGACATTCAGCTATAGGAAAAACGACGTCCTGACGCACAGAGAAATTCTCGGAGCGCTGATGTCGCTTGAAATAAAAAGGGAGCTGCTCGGGGACATTCTTACTGCGGAGGGTTACTCTGTCGTTTTTGTCCATGAGAACGCCATTGATCTGGTGAGCTCGGTGGATAAGATAGGCAGGGTGGGTGTTTCCGCGGAAACAGGCGTTACAAAGCCGCTTCCGCAGCAGAAAATCCAGCAGATGGAACTGACCGTTTCGTCGCTGAGACTTGACTGCGTGGTTAGCGCTGCCGTAAATACTTCAAGGGAGAGATCCGCATCGCTCATTAAATCGGGCATGGTAAATGCGGACTTTTCACCATGCACTGACGTAAGTGCACAAATCAGTGAAAACACAATACTATCGGTTCGTGGCAGCGGCAGATACCGCCTTGCACGGATCTCAGGAGAGACCCGAAAGGGGAAACTTCGCATAACTATCGAAAAATATCTCTGAGTTTCAGAGTGATACATATTATCGCCAGCCGCATTGCGGTTTTCAGGAAGGAAGTACGATAACAATGAATGCAAAGGACATTTTGTCAAGACGTTTTGAGAAAGCTACCTTCAACGGATACAAGACAGACGACGTAGACGAATTCCTGCGTGAGATATCCAGCGAATATTCACAGCTGCAGAAGGACAAGAACGAGCTTGAAAGAAAGCTGGAGGTCCTGGCTGACAAGATACGCGAATACCGTGACGACGAGGACGCTCTTAAAGACGCGCTTCTTCTCGCACAGAAGCAGGGAAACCAGATCGTCAACGAATCCAAGGCTGCTGCCGAGAAACTCCGCAAGGAAACGCAGGAAGCTGTTGACAAGCAGCTTGCAGAAACCCAGGCAAAGGCAGACAAAATATCTGCCGACGCTGACGAGTACGCAAAGCGCATAACCAGGGAAACCAACGAGCGCGCCGACAAGATGATAAAGGACGCGCGTGCAAAGGCTGAAGACATCGATCAGAAGATGAAAAAGCAGATCGAGATCCAGCAGAACATTCTCCAGAAGACCCGCAAGGAAGCCGACGAGTACAGAAACCGTCTGCTGACCGCATATAAGTCCCATATGGATCTTATCGCGAAGCTGCCCGAGATGTGCGAAAACGAGTATATCCGCACGACCGCGCTCGAGGTAGAGAAGCGCGAAGCTGAAAAGGCAAAGGCAGCCGCTGCAAAGCAGGCTCAGAAGTCTGTTGAGGAAAAGAAGCCCGAGCCCGAAAAGCCCGCAGAAGCTCTCGTTGAGAAGGCTCCCGTGGCTGCCGGCGC
>HF989508.1:36649-42380 GCA_000432175.1 Eubacterium sp. CAG:786 | reverse complement strand
GCAGAGCGAAAAGACTGCCGAGAACGATCTTCCGTTCTTCAACAGCGACCAGGAAAAGAAGCCCCGTCGCACCGACCTGCAGTTCGGCAGGAACCTGAACAAGTAAAACCACTCCGATAAACGGAGAAAGATAAATACTAAGGAGACATAGCTGATGTCAGAGGATTTCAACAACACACTAAATCTTCCCAAGACCGACTTTCCGATGAGGGGCAATCTCCCCCAGAGAGAGCCGGATATGCTGGACAAGTGGGAGCAGGATCGCCTGTACTACGCACTTTCTGAAAAGAACAAGGGCAAGCCTTCCTACACCCTTCACGACGGACCTCCATATGCTAACGGTAATATCCACATGGGTACCGCGATGAACAAGGTGCTCAAGGATATCATTGTAAAGTACAAGAGCATGACCGGCTTCAACGCAAATTACGTTCCCGGCTGGGACTGCCACGGTCTGCCTATCGAACTGAAGGCTATCAAGCAGATAGGTCTTGACAGCGGTACAATCGACCCGGTAACTCTCAGAAAGAGCTGCCGCGAGTTCGCGCTGTCCTGCCTGGACGGTCAGAAGAAGCAGTTCAAGCGTCTTGGCGTCTGGGGCGACTTCGATAACCCTTATCTCACCATCAGACCTGAATTTGAGGCAAAGCAGGTCGAGGTATTCGGCAAGATGATGCAGAAGGGCTACATCTACAAGGGCTTAAAGCCGGTTTACTGGTGCGCAGACTGCAACACCGCCCTGGCTGAGGCTGAGATCGAGTACCAGGACGACCCCTGCTACTCCATCTATGTAAAGTTCCCGATAACCGACTCCAGGGGCAAGTTCGATGATCTCGGAATTGACCTGAGCAAGGCTTATGTAGTTATCTGGACCACTACCACATGGACTCTCCCGGGCAACCTGGCTATCTGCCTTGGCCCGAACTACGAGTATACATTCGTAAAGGTTGAGGACGAGGAGAGCAAGTCTTTCGGTCAGTATCTGCTGATGGCTACCGAGCTTGTTTCCACCGTTATGGAAGCAGTGGGCATCAGAAAGTACAGCACGGTTGGTTCTTTCCTCGGTTCTGAGCTTGAGCTCATCGAAACCGACCACCCGTTCATGGGCAGAAAGTCTCCGGTCATCGTGGGCGACCACGTAACTCTCGACAGCGGTACAGGCTGCGTTCACACCGCTCCTGGCTTCGGTCTTGAGGACTTTGAGGTATGCAACAAGTACAAGGGCATGTTCAAGATAATCGTGCCCGTTAATGAAAAGGGCGTGCTGACTGAAGAAGCAGGCGATTTTGCCGGCTTGAAGACTGCAGACGCAAACAAGGCTATTGCCAAGCGTCTTGAGGACGACAATACACTGCTCGCAATGCAGAAGATAGTCCACCCGTATCCGCACTGCTGGCGCTGCCACGAGCCTATCATCTACCGCGCTACAGACCAGTGGTTCTGCAACGTTGATATGTTCAAGGCTGACACCATCAAGGCTATCGAGGACGTTCAGTGGATCCCTGAGTGGGGCGAGGAACGTATCAAGAACATGGTCAACATGCGCAGCGACTGGTGCATTTCCCGTCAGCGCCGCTGGGGTGTTCCGATTCCGATACTCTACTGTGAGGACTGCGGAAAGGTCATCGTAAATGACGAGACCATCAAGGCAATTTCTGACATGTTCAGAAAGGAAAGCTCCGACGCATGGTACTCCAAGGATCCGTCCGAGTTCATTCCCGCAAGCGTTAAGTGCGAGTGCGGCTGCAACAAGTTCCGCAAGGAAATGGACATCTTCGACGTATGGTTCGACTCCGGCTGCACACATGCCGCTGTTCTCCAGGAGCGTCCTGAGCTGTCCTGGCCGGCCGACCTCTATCTTGAGGGCTGCGACCAGTACCGCGGCTGGTTCCAGAGTTCACTGCTGACTTCCGTTGCCACCACCGGCAGAGCGCCTTACAAGGCAGTCTGCACACACGGCTGGGTAGTTGACGGCAAGGGCGAGGTAATGCACAAGTCCAAGGGCAACGTCGTGCTTCCTGAGGAAGTAATCAGCAAGTATGGCGCGGATGTGCTCCGTCTGTGGGTGGCTTCACTTGACTTCCACAACGATGTAAGAGTTTCTCCGGAAATGCTTAAGCAGCTTTCCGAGGCTTACAGAAAGATAAGAAACACCGCTCGCTTTATTCTTGGAAATCTGGGCAACGGAGAGGGCTTCAGCCCTGATACCGACATGGTCGCACTGGATAAGCTCAGCGACTTTGACAAGTGGGCGCTGTCAAGACTTGACGCAGTTATCGAAAAGGTAAAGGCTTCCTATGAAGCATTTGACTTCTATCTTGCATATCATGCAATTCACAGCTTCTGCGTTGTTGACATGTCCAACTTCTACCTGGATATCGTCAAGGATACGCTGTACTGCTCCGCTGAAAAGGCTGAGGAAAGACGCGCAGTGCAGACAACAATGTATATCATTCTGGACTCTCTGGTAAGACTTGTTGCTCCTATCCTCACATTCACATCTGATGAGATCTGGAAGTACATGCCGCATAAGTCCACAGACGACCTGCGCGGCGTTCCGTTCAACCAGATGCCCGAAAAGACCGGCGTTGTTATCAGCACTGAGTTTGAGGCTAAGTGGAACAAGATCCACGCAGTACGCGACGATGTTCTCAAGGCTCTTGAGGAGAAGCGTACAGCGGGCGTTATCGGTAAGTCCCTTGACGCTGGCGTGACTATCTGCACTGAGGGCGCTGATTACGAGCAGCTGTCCTCTTATCCGGAACTTGCGCAGGCATTCTCCGTTTCTTACGTTAATGTTAAGAACGGCGCTGACGGCGAATTCAAGGGCGCTGTTGAGGGCGTTTCCGTCACCGTTGAAAAGGCTGCCGGAGAGATGTGCGAGCGCTGCTGGAGCCATGCTCCGTCAGTAGGCTCTGACGCACAGTACCCGCACCTCTGCGCACGCTGCGCAGCAGTTATGAAGCTTGATCTGGGCTGATAGATCCTGGCAGGGGGAGGGGATTTTCCCTTTCCCTGCTAAATTTGTTGATGGCATTCAGTTCGGAGAAAGGGCATAATGAAAGCATTTCTGAGTAAATACAGGCAGTATGCGGCGCTTGTTCTGGCGCTGCTGCTTGTGGGAATAGATCAGCTGACCAAGTGGCTGATAAGCACTAACATGGAACTGAACTCCACGGTTCACCTCATCAAAGCCGGTGACACCGAGGTGCTGAATTTGTACTACTGCCTTAACAGCGGTTCTGCATTCAGCATGATGGAGGGAAAAACGGTGTTCCTCATCGTTATCACTTCTGTCGTGATAGTGGCGCTGATAGTGGGTCTGCTGACAAAGAGAATACAGCGTGCGCCGTATGTCGTTGCGGTTTCGCTGATAATTGGCGGCGGCGTTGGAAATCTGGTTGACCGTGTGTTCAACGGCGGCGCTGTTATTGACTTCATTGATGTGCGCATAATCAACTTTGCGATATTCAACTTTGCTGATATCTGCGCGGTAGTAGGTGGAATCCTGCTGTGCCTTTTCGTTGTGATAGACGAGGTAAAGGAAAGCCGTCAGAAGAAGCAGGGCAAATCTGCAGAAAGCGCTCCCGAAGCGCCGAAAACCGATGGAAACGATTGAGATCATCGCACCCGGAGGGGTACGTCTGGACAAGCTTATTGCCGACGGCACGGAATTATCCCGCAGCGCGGCAGTCCGGCTGATAGAGCAGGGAAACGTGCTGGTTAACGGCTTGCCTTGCGGTAAAAAGGATATTCCGCAGGCTGGTGCGCTTGTTGAAATAAACGTCCCCGAGCCGCAGAGCGCAGACATTCTGCCGGAGGATATTCCCCTGGAAATAGTCTACGAGGACGACGACCTGCTGGTGGTGAACAAGCCGAAGGGCATGGTAGTCCACCCGGCGGCAGGGCATTATTCCGGCACGCTGGTCAACGCGCTGATGTTCCATTGCGGCGACAGGCTTTCGGGAATAAACGGCGAGATACGCCCGGGGATAGTCCACCGTATCGACAAGGACACGAGCGGGCTTCTCATGGTGGCGAAGAATGACTTTGCGCACCTGGGATTATCCGAGCAGATAAAGGAACACAGCTTCACGCGCGAGTATGAAACCGTTGTCTGCGGAGCAATAAAAGAGGACGGAGTTGTGAACGCCCCGATAGGGCGGCACAAGACCGACCGCAAGAAGATGTGCGTGACGACCGAGAATTCCCGCGAGGCAGTGACGCATTATTTTGTGCTGGAGCGCTTTGCAGGGTACACTCATCTCAGGGTAAGGCTGGAAACAGGACGTACACATCAGATACGCGTGCACATGGCGTATCTGGGGCACCCGGTCGCCGGAGACCCGGTCTATGGCAGCGGGAAGCCCGCATGGCTGGAGGGGCAGTGCCTCCACGCGAAGAAGATCGGATTTGTGCACCCGAGAACGGGAAAGTACATGGAATTCGACAGTGAACTTCCGGATTATTTCAAAAAATTCTTAAAGAGCATAGAGGGCTGAGAATGGATTTCAGCAAGGTAATACTGATGACAGACCTCGACGGAACTCTGCTGACGGACGACAAGCAGATACTCCCCGGGGACCTAGAGGCAATAGAGCGCTTCCGCAGGGGCGGCGGCATCTTCACGATGGCGACCGGCCGCGGGTACGCGATGGCAAAGCACATTGCCGATAAGCTGCGGCTGGATTGTCCGGCAGTAGTTTATAACGGCGCTGCGGTGTATGACTTCAGGCAGGAGAAATTCCTGTGGCAGTGCGCTATCGGAGATAAGGCGCTGGGCATAATAAAAAAGATAGCTGAGAAGTTCCCGGATATCGGCGTGGAAGTTCTGCGGGAGAACACGGTGTTTGTTCCGTTCCTGAATGAAATGGAACAGTGGCACCTTGACCTTGAGCACGTTCAGGCTGACTGGACGCCGCTCGATGAGATCCCGCGCGACGGCTGGCTGAAAGTGCTTTTCGCCTATCCTCCGGAGAAGCTTGACGGGCTTGAAAAGTACGTTGAGAGCACGCCGGAGTTCCAGAGCGTGCACTGGGTGCGCTCTGCGCCGATGTTCTTTGAGTGTCTGCCGGAGGGAATTGACAAGGCGGCAGGCTACCGTCAGCTGATAAAGGCGATAGGTGCTGAGGACAGATTTACCGTTGCGGCAGGGGATTTCATGAACGACCTTGCAATGATACAGTCCGCAGACCTGGGGGCGGCAGTCGCTAATGCACAGCCGTCCGTCTGGGAAGCCGCAGATATCGTCCTTTGCGACAATAATTCCGGTGCGATGGCGCAGCTTATTGAGCACATCGAAAAAATGTAAATCAGCGGAATTCCGCTTGAATAAAAGTTAAACCGGGCGAAAGCCCATAATTCACAGGAGGTCTATATGGACGCACTACTGAAAAAGCAGCTTGAAATCGCTGCAACAAAGGTCAGAATGGGAGTGATCGAGGGCGTACACGCTGCCAAGGCTGGACACCCCGGAGGATCCCTTTCCATCGCTGACACACTGACTTATCTTTACATGCACCGCATGAACGTTGACCCCAAGAATCCCACGATGCCCGACAGGGACAGACTGGTTCTTTCCAAGGGACACACTGCTCCTGCGCTTTACGCTGTACTTGCACAGAGAGGCTTCTTCCCGGTCGAGGAACTCAAGACTCTCCGTAAGATAGGCTCCAGACTGCAGGGACACCCCTCCATGGGTAAGCTCCCGGGCATCGACATGAGCACCGGC
>HF989508.1:34887-36634 GCA_000432175.1 Eubacterium sp. CAG:786 | reverse complement strand
ATGAGCACCGGCTCTCTCGGTCAGGGAATTTCCACTGCATGTGGCATGGCGCTTTCCGGCAAGATCTCCAGCGATACCTACAAGGTATACACTATCCTCGGCGATGGCGAGATCGAAGAGGGTCAGGTGTGGGAAGCTGCTATGTTCGCGGCCCAGTACAAGCTTGACAATCTGGTTGCAGTTGTTGATAACAACGGCCTGCAGATCGACGGCAAAATTGAGGACGTAATGTCCAGCTATCCTATTGACGAGAAGTTCAAGGCATTCGGCTGGCATGTTATCTGCATCGACGGTCATGATTTCGACCAGATAGAAAAGGCGTTCAACGAGGCTGAAACAGTTCTCAACAAGCCCACCGTTATCATTCAGAAGTCCGTAAAGGGCAAGGGCGTTTCCTTCATGGAGAACCAGGTAGGCTGGCACGGCAAGGCTCCTAACGATGAGGAGTACGCTATTGCAATGAAGGAACTCGGCGACCACCTCGCAGAGCTTGAAAAGTAATTCTGAACATCGAAAGGATCTATAGATATGGAAAAGAAAGCAACCCGTGACAGCTACGGCGAAGCGCTCGTAATGCTCGCCGAGAAGCGCCCCGACCTGGTAGTTCTGGACGCAGACCTCGCAGCAGCTACAAAGACAGGCACCTTTAAGAAGGCATACCCCGATAGATTTTTTGACTGCGGTATCGCAGAGGCTAATATGATGGGCGTTGCAGCTGGTATCGCAAGCACCGGCAAACTCGTATTCGCAAGCTCTTTCGCGATGTTCGCGGCTGGAAGAGCGTTTGAGATCGTACGCAACAGCATTGGCTACCCCCACCTGAACGTCAAGATCGGCGCTACACACGCTGGTATCTCCGTTGGTGAGGACGGCGCTTCCCACCAGTGCAACGAGGATATCGCCCTGATGAGAGCAATCCCCGGCATGACAGTCATCAACCCTGCTGACGATGTTGAGGCAAAGGCGGCAGTTCTGGCAATGGCTGATTTCGTAGGTCCGACCTACATGCGTTTCGGCAGACTGGCTGCTCCGATATTCAATGACGCTGCGACCTACAAGTTCGAGCTTGGCAAGGGCGTTCAGCTCAAGGACGGCAAGGACGTTACCATCATCGCAACAGGTCTTATGGTGGCTGAGGCTATTGAGGCCGGAAAGGCTCTCGCAGAGCAGGGTATCGACGCACGTATCATCAATATCCACACCATCAAGCCCATCGACCGCGATATTATCATCAAGGCGGCTAAGGAGACCGGCAAGATCATCACCGTTGAGGAACACAGCGTTATCGGCGGCCTTGGTTCCGCAGTTGCAGACGTTGTTACTGAGGAATGCCCCGTTCCTGTTATCAAGATTGGCGTAAAGGACGTTTACGGTCATTCCGGTCCTGCGGTTGACCTGCTCAAGGAATTCGGTCTGTGCGCAGAGAATATTGTTGCCGTAACTAAGGCAGCACTCGGCAGGTAATTCCGCGTTTTCCGGATTTTTCGGAGGCTGGCTGGCGTCAGTCCCCGTGATTTTTTCCTGAAGTGTAACCTTTTGCGGTTCCGGCTGTTATAATTATCAGAGGTACATAAGGTCACCTCTAAAAACCTTGTTTGAGTGAAAATGTGTATAGCACACCGACTGCTTCTTCAAATCGGTTTTTAGAGGTTCCCATAAATCTGATAAAGGAGTGATTGGTATTAATTCACAGCAATGGAAAGGCGTTTTTGATAAGCTTGACGAAGATATTGTGAACTCCGCAGCG
>HF989508.1:24908-34850 GCA_000432175.1 Eubacterium sp. CAG:786 | reverse complement strand
TTCAGCAGTGCTGACGCCGACGAAGATCCGTCGCAATACCCCGCGGACAGCAGACCCCGGGAATATAAGAATATCAGCCGAAAAAGCAAACGCGGAGGGCTGTTCATCGGGATAGGTTCGGTAGTTGCTGCGGCTGCTATCACTGGCATCGTTTTGGTGAGAAATCTGCCTGCACGGCAAGAGGTAACACCGCTTTGTGAAGGCGCAAGTCTTAAGTCTGCTTCAGCGACAACGACTGCTGCAACTCTTGGAATAGAGGACGCAGCAGAATTTGTCAGTTCGTTCACTGTGGGGAGTGCAGGCGTCATAAGCGGTATTCCGACGGAATTATCTATGGAGCTTTTCAACAATGTTTTTTATGGAACATGGTCAGGTGAAAACGGACTTGTGAACCTGTGCTACAGCGCGAATTCCGCGTTCGGCGATGATTACACCTGTACTGGCATTGAGAGCCTGCCTGACGGCTGCTATATGGGTGCGCAGAGTGGTTCGCAGTACGACCTGTGGTTTGTTCCCGCAGACAGTGCAGAAACGCTGTACATTTACCGCAATGTAACGCTGATTAACGGCGTGGTGCAGTACGACAACGGAACTATCGCCTGTGAGAGTACAGACAAACTGGTATCTGCCGACACAACTCCTGATGAATACCCGGCGCTGGGCTACTTTGGCAAGTTAAAGCTTGCTGAAGATCTGGGCATGACTGCCGACGCGCTTTTCAGCAAGGTCACGCTTGATACATACGAGGGAAGCGACGCCGGTGAAGCTCACTGGTTCCGCACAGAAAGGTACAGTTCGCCTTGGGATAAGGTGGTTTTAAAAGAGAAAACCGATGTCAGCATTGTCATGTCCATGGCATTCACGCAGTCAGGCAACGACGCTAGGACTATGTATTTTGACATGTACTGGTTCCGGTCTGATGATGTAACATGGACGATGCAGAATGTCAGGAAGTCCAGGGACGTTTTCGCAATGACTGCTGATGATCTTCGCGTAACGCTCAGCACCGGCGACCTGGATATTTTCGAAATGTATTATTCCGGGACATGGACATCGGATACAGACGAGATCATTCTGAATTATTCCAGCGATATATTTGACAGTTCCAACACCTGCGGTGGATTTTACGCGGGCGAGGACGGCTGGTGCATGTATAAAATCGTGAAGTCCATGTCTGATGACAGCGACGCATATTACACGCAGGTTTATTTCATACCGTATGACGACCCGTTCACGATGTATCTTTATGAACCGGATATTTTTGGCTACACAGGGCGGGAAAATTATCTTGCGGAGTATACGCGCACGGATTCCGGGCTGGAAGAGCTGGATATGTCGCACATGTCCTGGCTTGGATTGCAGAGATGGATAATCGACGCTGGCAGCACTGCTGATGAGAATTCGCTGGCAAAGGCGGTTTATTCTGCATTCAGCGATATCGGCAATGAAAACAGCAATGCCGGTAATTACAACGGAAGTGGCGATCCGTTTGAGGGGTACGTTATCGAGGAATTGTCCACCGGAAAGTACCGGCTGACATTTCAGCTTTTTGATCAGGAAAACCAGAGCCAATGGGTTTCTGTTGTGCTGGAAAAAACCAGCAGCGAGTGGGAAGTTCTCCCGGTTGACGGAATAACGGCAGACACGGACGGCTGAAAAAGATAGGGAAGGCGAGGGGAAACGGCAATGGAGGACAGTCTGATAATCGACCTGTATTTCGAAAGAAACGAACAGGCAATTGCTGAAACTCAGACTAAATACGGCAGACTGTGCGCCAAAATTGCCGGTGGAATCCTTCACCGTCCCGAGGACGCAGAGGAAGCGGTGAGCAGCAGCTATGCAAAGCTGTGGAACGCCATTCCCCCGAAACGGCCGGAGTCGCTGTGCGGCTACCTCTGCAGAATAGTGCGGAACACCGCGCTGAATGCTTATGACAGCATGCGGCGCCGTTCCTGCGAGGAGCTTTATGGAGAGCTTGCAGACGTTATCCCTGATACTGAAACAGCGGACGACCGGTTCGACAGTTCGGAGATAGCCGGTTATCTCAATGAGTTCCTGAGAAACTGCAAGCCGAAGAACCGCGATATATTCACCGGCAGATACTATTTTAACCTGTCGGTCCGCGATATAGCCCGTCGCATGGGAATGACGGAAACCGCGGTGAAAACGCGGCTCTCGCGTATTCGTGCAGACCTCAGGGAATACCTTATCCGTAACGGCGTAAGCGTTGATTAGAAAAACCGGCGGCATCGTGTGGTGCCGCCGGTTTTTGCGCCTATTTGCGTGCTAGTTCTTGACAAAACTGCGAAAAAGGATTATAATAAAAATGTATTTTCAGCCGCAGAGCTGAGCAGACAGAAAAAACGGAGGGTCATATCATGGCTATTCTTGTAACCGGAGGAGCGGGTTTCATCGGCTCCCATACCTGTGTGGAACTTCTCAATGCAGGCGAAGACATCGTTGTTATGGATAACTTCTACAATTCCAACCCCAAGGCGCTGGAGGGAATAAAGAAGATAACCGGCAAGGACTTTAAGTTTTACGAAGCAGACATGCTCGACATCGCCGCAGTCGATAAGATATTCGAGGAGAACGACATTGAGCAGGTTATCCACTTTGCAGGCTACAAGTGCGTTCCTGAGAGCGTTCAGAAGCCGCTGATGTATTATTCCAACAACCTGCGCGGTACTTTCAACATTCTCGAAACTATGAAGAAGTACGGCTGCACAAAGTTCGTTTTCAGTTCCTCTGCTACTGTTTACGGAATTCCCGCGACGGTCCCGGTAAAGGAGGATTTCCCGCTGTCTGCCATCAATCCCTACGGCAGCACAAAGCTCATCATCGAGAACCTGTGCCGTGAGATGTCTGCAGCTGACCCTACCTGGACAATGATACTGCTGCGTTACTTCAACCCTGTCGGTGCGCATGAGAGCGGTCTTATCGGTGAGGACCCCAACGGCACTCCCAACAACCTTATGCCGATAGTAATGGATAAGGCTTCCGGAAAGCGCGACGTGCTTTCCGTTGCAGGCAATGACTATCCTACCCCCGACGGCACATGCGTCCGCGACTATATCCACGTTGTTGACCTTGCCAAGGGACACGTAGCAGCTGTCAGAAAGGCACGCACCATTACCGGCGCGCCGGCTTATAACCTCGGTACCGGCAAGGGCTATTCAGTTCTTGAGATACTTGATACATTCCAGCGCGTGAATGGTATTGATCTTGGCTATACCATCGGTCCCAGACGTCCCGGCGACGCTGCGGCTACATATGCCGACCCCACTCTCGCAGAAAAGGAACTCGGCTGGAAGGCAGAAAAGACCCTCGACGAGATGTGCCGCGACGCCTGGCACTTCAGACAGGTTCGTTCTGCTGAAGAAAAGTAAAAATTCACACTTTTTTTGAAAAATCGCAAAAAACCTATTTACAAAGCTGAAAAAGTGTGATATAATATCTGTGTTGCGCATGTGCGCGACCATACCGGTTTCCCGGTGAGCGGATCTTGCTCCGTAAGGAGAACACACCTATGTCCCTCAGCTGCGATACCGGAATAAATCAAATGAGGTGTTTTTATGTTAAGAAAAGAAGAAAAAACAGCTGTAATCGAAGCTAACCGTCTGCACGAGCAGGATACTGGTTCTCCCGAGGTCCAGATCGCAATTCTCACAAAGAGAATCAACGAGCTGACTGAACACATCAAGGTTCACCAGAAGGATCACCACTCCCGTCGTGGCCTTCTGAAGATGGTAGGTCACAGAAGAAACCTTCTGAGCTACCTCCAGAAGAAGGATATCGAGCGCTACCGTGCGATCATCGCTAAGCTGGGTATCCGTAAGTAATCTATGGAGTAAAGGGCAGCGCTGCGCACGAAACAGTGCTGCCTTTTTTCACAGATGTGTACTAAGGCGCAGGTCTTAGCATTAAATTGAGTATCCGGGCAGCCGGATATTGACTTTAATTGCTAACACTGTGCCTTCAGTAAAAACAATTTATTGAAAGGAATTAATGCAATGTTTGAGAATTACAGAGTTTTCAAGACAATGTTCGCTGGCAGAGAGCTGACTGTCGAGACCGGCAAGGTATGTGGTCTGGCTAATGGTTCCTGCTGGGTAAGATACGGCGAAACCGTTGTTATGGTAAACGTAGCAGCAAGCGCTAAGCCCCGCGACGGTGTGGATTTCTTCCCGCTTTCCGTTGATTACGAGGAGAAGCTGTACGCTGTTGGTAAGATCCCCGGCGGCTTCCTCAAGAGAGAGGGCAGACCCTCCGAGAAGGCTATTCTGACTTCCCGCGTGGTTGACCGTCCTATGCGCCCGCTGTTCCCGAAGGACATGCGAAACGACGTTGCCATCACAATGACCGTACTCGCAGTCGACCCTGACTGCTCCCCTGAGATACTTGGCATGATCGGCGCTTCCATCGCTGTTTCCATTTCCGATATTCCGTGGAATGGTCCTATCGGCGGCATTTCCGTTGGTCTGGTAGACGGCGAGATCGTACTTATGCCTGACCTTGAGCAGAGAGGCAAGTCCGACCTGAACCTGACAGTTGCTTCCTCCGAGAAGAAGGTCGTAATGATCGAAGCAGGCGCAAATGAAGTTACTGACGACGTAATGTTCGACGCTATAATGGCTGGTCACAACGAGATCGTGAAGTCCCTTATCCCGTTCATCAAGGATATCCAGGCGCAGATCGGCAAGCCGAAGTTCGCGTTCGAGTCCCAGGAAGTTGACCACGACATGTTCGACGCTATCTCTGATTTCGCTATCGAGCGCATCAGATACGCTCTGGACACCGACGACAAGAATATCCGCGAGGAGCGCCTGAAGCCCATCGTTGACGATATCCACGCAAAGTTCGATGAAGTTTACCCCGAGAAGATCGCTATGATCGACGAGGCTATATACAAGCTCCAGAAGTTTGTAGTACGCCGCTGGCTGCTCGACGACAACAAGCGCGTTGACGGCAGAAAGATGGACGAGATACGTCCGCTGGCTGCAGAAGTTGGCATGCTGCCGAGAGTTCACGGTTCCGGTCTGTTCACAAGAGGTCAGACTCAGGTTATGACAATATGCACTCTGGGTCCCGTTTCCGACAGCCAGAAGCTCGAGGGTCTTGACGAGGAAGAGGGCAAGCGTTACATGCACCACTATAACTTCCCGGCTTACTCTGTAGGCGAGACCAAGGCAAGCAGAGGCCCCGGCAGACGTGAGATAGGTCACGGCGCACTTGCTGAGAGAGCGCTGATCCCTGTTATTCCGAGCGTTGAGGAATTCCCGTACGCTATTCGTCTGGTTTCCGAGGTGCTTTCTTCCAACGGTTCTACTTCCCAGGGTTCCGTTTGCGGTTCCACACTGGCTCTGATGGACGCCGGCGTTCCGATAAAGAAGCCGGTTGCTGGTATTTCCTGCGGTCTTATCACCGAGGGCGACAGATGGGATACAATGGTCGATATCCAGGGCGTTGAGGACTTCTTCGGCGATATGGACTTCAAGGTGGCTGGTACACACGACGGTATCACCGCTATCCAGATGGACCTCAAGATCGACGGTCTGACCCCTGAGATCATCAAGGCTGCGTTTGCAAAGACACACAAGGCACGCGACTATATCCTTGACGAGGTAATGCTCAAGGCTATCCCCGAGCCGAGAAAGACAGTCGGCAAGTACGCTCCCAAGATGATTCACACCAAGGTTCCGGTTGACAAGATCAGCGAGGTTATCGGTAAGGGCGGCAAGGTTATCCAGAAGCTCTGCGCTGACTTCGACGTTAAGATCGACATTGACGACGACGGCAACGTATTCATCTGCGGTCTTGATCTGGACAAGGCAAATGCGTGCGTTCAGGTTATTTCCACCATCGTTAATCCTCCGGAGATCGGCGCTATCTACAAGGGCAAGGTTGTTCGTATCATGAACTTCGGCGCGTTCGTTGAGATCGCTCCCGGCAAGGACGGTATGGTCCACATCTCCAAACTGGACAATCACCGCGTTGAAAAGGTCGAGGACGTAGTTTCCGTTGGCGATGAGATAATTGTCAAGGTTATGGAAATCGACAACCAGGGTAGAATCAACCTGTCCAGAAAGGACGCTCTTGCTGATATCGAGGCAAAGAGAAAGGCTCAGGCACAGGGCTGATAATAGCTGAATACGAGAGGGAAGTGAAAACTTCCCTCTTTTTGATTTTATGGATAGTTTGTGATATAATAAAATGTTGAAAAAAATATTATTGGGGGAGATCAATAAATGACCAAATATGAAATTTTGCTATGTATTTATTCCTATCTTGATAAACAATGGCTCACAGATAAGGACAAAAGCGAAGAATATATATACTACATTGGTAATTTAAATCCCTACATCTGGGCTGACGATGGAACAGCAGACCCGGCATACTATGAAATTTTCATGGAAATATTCAATAGATTTTTTGCGGGAAATGAATGCTCCGTCCAAGATGGATTAATGTATGCAAAAAAATATTTAAAAGAGTACAACGTTATTGAACATCAAGAATTTTCGTACAATATTGATGAGGTCGTAGAGGTGTTTGATAAATGCACATTTTCTGAATGGGTTGATATTTACACGCTCATAAAAACTCAAAGGAAACAGTAGTTTTCAGTATTCCGCTCATTCCGGGGCGGAATTTTCTTGCATTCAAGAAAAATTTCTCAAAAGACCTTGAATTCATAAATGGTATGTGATATAATATTAATATGTGGGGGTATGTTTAAAACTCCCGACTACTCTATTTTCAGAAATGAGGATCATTCAAATGTCATCAAGTGTTATTGTCGGCACCCAGTGGGGCGACGAGGGCAAGGGCAAGATCATCGACATCATGGCTGCAAAGGCTGATGTCGTAGTACGTTCCAGCGGCGGAAACAACGCAGGCCACACTGTGGTTCACGCTGACCAGGTTTACAAGCTGCACCTGCTTCCCTCCGGTATCCTGTACCCCGAGACCCTCTGCCTTATAGGCAGCGGCGTTGTTGTTGACCCCGCAGTGCTGCTTGAGGAAATAAAGAACATGAACGAGCGCGGCGTTACCTGCGATAATCTTCGCATCGACGCCCGCGCAGACATCATCATGCCATGGCACAGACTTCTCGACAGGCTGTCTGAGGAGTTCAAGGCAAAGCAGACCGGCGTGAACATCGGCACCACCGGCAGAGGTATCGGTCCGTGCTACACCGACAAGGACGAGCGTATCGGTATCCGCATGTACGACCTGGTTCACCCTGAGGTACTGAAGAAGAAAATCAAGGAGACCGGCGAACTGAAGAACCTTATCATTACAAAGGTTTACGGCGGCGAAGCATGTGACCTTGACGCCATCTATGAGGAATACAAGGGATACGGCGAAAAACTTGCAAAGTACATGGCAGACGCTTCCGTTATCGCATTTGAGGCTTATCAGGCTGGCAAGAAGGTACTGTTCGAGGGCGCTCAGGCTACTCTGCTCGATATCGACTTTGGTACTTACCCGTTCGTAACTTCCTCTCACCCGATCGCAGGCGGCGCTTGCGTAGGTACCGGCGTTGGCCCGAAGATGATCGACGAGGTCATTGGCGTTGGCAAGAGCTACACCACCCGCGTCGGCAACGGACCGTTCCCGACTGAACTTTTCGACGAGACAGGCAACTATATCCGCGAAAAGGGCGGCGAGTACGGTACTACCACCGGACGTCCCAGAAGAACCGGCTGGTTCGACGCTGTTATCATGCGCCACGCAGTTCGCGTCAACGGACTTACTTCTCTTGCTATCAACAAGTTCGATACCCTGGCAGGACTCCCTGTTCTTAAGGTATGCGTAGCATACAAGACCACTGATGGTCAGACCCTGAAGGATTTCCCTGTAACTCTTGAGGAGCTTGCAAAGTGCAGCCCTGTTTACGAGGAAATCGAGGGTTACGAGGGTGATCTTTCCAACTGCAAGAGCTTTGAGGAGATGCCCGAAAAGGCGCAGGCCTATGTAAAGCGCCTTGAAGAACTCTGCGGCTGCCCGATCAGGTTCCTTGGTATCGGCCCTGGCAGAGATCAGATCATCTACAGATAATAGATGAAGATACTTTTTATCGGCGACGTGGTGGGCATGCGCAGCTGCGAAGCGCTCCAGCAGGAACTTCACGGAATTAAGCAGAAGCTCGGCGCGGATGTCGTCATCGTCAATGGTGAGAATTCCGCTGAGGGCAACGGCATAAACCCTGCTTCTGCCGGCGCTATATTCGACGCCGGTGCGGACGTCATAACCACAGGTAATCACTGCTTCCGTCAGAAAACGATGGAAGCCGAGTGGGAAAGCAACGAGCGCATTATACGCCCGGCTAACTACGGTGAAGACGTGATAGGCAGGGGAATGTGCGTGCTTGACCGCGGAGCGTATTCCATTGCGGTGATAAACCTGATGGGCACGACGTTCATGCAGCCGCTGGAAAATCCGTTCCACTGTGCCGACAGAATTCTTGAGAAATGCGACGCGCGTATAAAAATCGTTGATTTCCATGCAGAAGCGACTTCCGAGAAGCGTGCGATGGGGTTCTATCTTGCGGGGAGGGTTTCTGCGGTGCTGGGTACCCACACGCATGTCCCCACCGCCGACGAGCAGGTCATCGACGGAACCGGGTACATCACCGACACAGGTATGACCGGACCGAAGAACTCCATACTCGGCGTTGAAAAGGAAATTATAATTGACCGGTTTCTGACGTATTACCCGAAGCGCCACAGGTTTGCAGAGGGCGACATAGAGCTTAACGGCGTGCTGATGGACATCGACCAGAAAACCGGGAAATGCAGTTTCATCGAGAGATACAGGCAGATCATCACAACGGCGTGATTTTACCGAAAGGCATTCCAAGCGAATGAATGGTGATTTTATGGAAATAGTAAAAGTATCGGCGCATTCCGTACCGAAATCCGTTGCAGGTGCGATTGCCGCAGTTATCCGTGAAAACGGGGAGGTCGAGGTGCAGGCGGTTGGCGCCGGCGCCGCAAACCAGGCGGTGAAGTCAATTGCCATTGCGAGAAGCTATATGGCTCTTGTGGGCGTTGATCTCATCTGCATTCCTGCGTTCACGACAGTAGACATAGACGGTGACGAGAGGACCGCAATGAAATTTATAGTTGAGCCGAGGTAATTTCGGTTCAGCTGGTATATGGTTGGCACTGAATTACACGCATTATCGGTTGCAATGGCGCACCTTCGGGGGCGCTGTTGGCGCGTGCAGTTCAGTGCTTTTTTATCACGGAGGGAGCATGGAAGTCAGGTTTTACGACAGCATTGAGAACGAGCGCATGAAATTCGCGGTGGTTATCGCCAGGTCGGGAGGAAAGTGGGTATTCTGCAAACATCTCGAGCGTGATACGCTGGAACTTCCGGGCGGTCATCGCGAGCCTGGCGAAAGCATAGACGAGGCGGCAGAAAGGGAACTCCGCGAGGAGACCGGAGCACTGGATTTTTCCATCAAGCCGGTGTGCATATATTCCGTCACTGGAAAGAACCGGGTGAATTCCTCCGGGGAAGAAACATTCGGAATGCTTTATACAGCCGAGATCACAAAATTTGGCGAACTCAGCAGCGAAATCGAGCATATAGTTTTAACAGAGGAGCTTCCGCAGAACTGGACTTATCCTGAGATACAGCCAAGGCTTATTGCAGAAGCGCAGAGGTGCCATATGAAGATAATGCTGATAGCCACCGGAGGCACGATAGCAAGCAGCGACAGCGGCAGTGGTCTTTCACCGGAGATGTCAGCGGAACACCTGCTTTCCGGGATTTCAGTTGAAGCGGAGGTGCACGCAGTCCAGCCGTTTTCGCTGGACAGCACGAACCTTACCCCGGAGCACTGGACGCAGCTTGCAGCGCTTATCCGTGACAGCTGGAGCGACTACGACGGCTTCGTGATAACCCACGGGACAGACACGATGGCGGATG
>HF989508.1:22548-24715 GCA_000432175.1 Eubacterium sp. CAG:786 | reverse complement strand
AAGGGTTATTTCCGGCAGGGCAGCGCGGAAAGTCCACACGACTGACTTTGACGCGTTCCGTGGTTTTGAACCGCAGGACGAGCAGACTGTTGAGGAATTCTGCGCAGGAAGCCGGAATGCGGATGGGGGAACGGTGTTCTATAACCGTCTGGACAGTAAAGCGGCAGTCCTGAAGCTTACCCCCGGGCTTTCACCGGAGCTTGTGCACGACCTTGGCACTCACGTGAACGCGCTGATAATCGAGGGTTTCGGCATGGGTGGAATTCCGGATAACAACGGACTTTCACAGGTGATAGAAGTTCTCATCGCCTGCGGAGTCCGCGTGATAATGACGACCCAGGTGTTCCGCGGAGGCTGCGACCTGTCGGTTTACGAGGTGGGGCAGTCAGCGCAGAAACTCGGCGTTATCCCCGCAGCGGGAATGACCACGGAGTACGCAGTGATGCGGGCGATGTGGGCGCTGGCGTATTCGTACACGCCGGAGGATTTCAGAAAACTGTTCCTTGACGAAAGGAACTGACCTGACGACATAAGGAGGACAACGATTGAAGAACGAACTGAAAAAGCTCAACTACAAGAACTTTATCATGATTACGATTGCGGGTTTCATCAACGCATTCGGAATTACGGTGTTCCTGATGCCTGTGAACCTGTACGACAGCGGTATTTCAGGTACTTCCATGCTGCTGGGGTATCTCACGCCGGATTATCTTACGCTGTCTGTGTTCCTGCTGGTGCTCAACCTTCCGCTTTTTCTGTACGGATTGAAGCGGCAGGGGCTTGCTTTCACGATATATGCATGTTATGCGGTGGCGTGCTATTCGTTCTTCTCGTGGCTGATAACAGATGTTCTGCCTATCGATGTTTCGCTGGCTTCTCCGCTTGCAGAGAATGACCTGGTGCTCTGTTCGCTGTTCGGCGGTGTAATTTCGGGCGTGGGCAGCGGTCTGGCGGTGCGTTTCGGCGGCGCTATGGACGGAATTGAGGTGCTGGCGGTCATATTCTCAAAGAAGCTTGGCATGACCGTTGGCACATTCGTTATGATATATAACGTTATCCTCTATATTTCGTGCGGATTTATCTTTGAAAGCTGGGTGCTCCCGCTGTATTCGATAATCGCTTATTATGCGGCGCTGAAAACGCTTGACTTCATCGTCGAGGGTATCAGCCGAAGCAAGGCAGCGTTCATTGTGACGCTTAAACCTACCGAGGTCGGAAAGGCGCTGAGCGACAACTTCGGCTGCGGAATTACCGAGATCCCTGCAAAGGGCGGTTATTCCGGCACAGACAGAACTGTGCTGTATTTCGTGGTTAACCGCTTCCAGATAGGAAAAATGCGCGCCATAGTGCATGACGTTGACCCGATGGCGTACATAACCATCAATGATGTCGCTGATATTTTCAGTGCAAACCACGACACAAAGAACGTAGTTACTACTGCAGAATAAAATACAAGCGCCGTTCAGCATCGAACGGCGTTTTTACTTGTGAGAAGTCACAAAAACATCATGCCGGGCGCCTTATATTTTTTGCTCTGAAAGGTTGACAAAATCGCTTGAATGTGCTATCATAATAAAGTGATTGCACGATTACGTGCAGAAGATACAGATATTTACAAGGAGAAAGGAACCCTATCATGAAAATCAAAAGAATAGCAGCAATGCTGCTTGCAGGCATAATGTCCGTCGGACTGTGCTCCTGCGCTTCCAATGGCAATTCCACCGCTTCTGAAAGCTCCAGCGCAGCTGACGTAAAGACTGCGGAAGCTTCCAACTCTGACGACAACACTTCCACTGAGGGAGGAGACTGGCAGTACATAGCTGACAAGGGCACATTCATTGCAGGTATCACCCTGTTCGAGCCGATGAACTACTATGACGAGAACGGTGAACTGACCGGCTTTGAGACTGAGTTCACAAAGGCAGTATGCGAGAAGCTGGGCGTTGAGGCCAAGTTCCAGGAGATCGAGTGGGACAAGAAGGAGATCGAGCTGAACGCCAAGACTATCGACGCTATCTGGAACGGCCTGACCGTTACCGATGAGCGCAAGGAGAACATGGCATTCTCTGAGCCCTATGTAAGAAACAAGCAGGTCGTTATCATCAAGAAGACCAACGCTGACAAGTACACTGACGAGGCTTCCATGGCCGGCGCTTCCTGCGCAGCT
>HF989508.1:4664-22508 GCA_000432175.1 Eubacterium sp. CAG:786 | reverse complement strand
AGACTGCTATCGAGAGCAGCTCCGTTCTTTCCCAGAACGAGTTCGTTGGTTCCTCTGCACAGAAGGACGTTCTGCTGGAGGTAAAGTCCGGCACTGTTGAACTGGGCGTTCTCGACTATGTAATGGCTAAGGCTTCCATCGGCGAGGGCACAGATTACGACGATCTGATGATCGTTGAGGGCGTTGAGCTCCAGCCTGAGGAATACGCAATCGGTATGAGAAAGGGCGACACCGAGACAGTAGCAAAGGTAAATGCAGCTATTGACGAGCTGGTCGCTGACGGAACTCTCAAGAAGCTTGCTGAGAAGTATGATCTCGCGGACGTATACGCATTCGATAACTGATAATCAAAGCCAATATGCGGGGTGGGACGCTAAGCCCCACCTTGCTTTTTATTTAAAGAACGAGGTCTAAAATGTCATTTCTTGAAGTAACCGCGCAGCTTGCAAACGGATTTCTCACAACTCTGCTGATTTTCGGCGTGACGCTTGTCGGCGCAATTCCGCTGGGGCTGCTGATAACGCTCGGCTCAATGTCAAAAGTTCAGCCAATAAAATGGATATTCAAGGTGTTCGTCTGGATAATCCGCGGAACTCCGCTTATGCTGCAGATCATTCTGGTGTTCTACGGACCGGGTCTTATGGGGCTTGGCGTGAAGTTCGACAGACTGGTTGCGGTTATTCTGGCGTTTATCATCAACTATGCCTGCTATTTCTCGGAGATCTACCGCGGTGGCATTGAGAGCATTCCAAAGGGACAGTATGAGGCAGGGCAGGTTCTCGGAATGACTAAGGCGCAGATTTTCTTCAAGGTCGTGCTGTTCCAGGTCGTAAAGAGGATCGTTCCCCCGATGGGAAACGAGATCATCACACTGGTCAAGGACACTTCTCTGGCGCGCGTTATCGCCGTCGTTGAGCTGGTCAAGGCTGCCGAGAACATCGTTTCACTGAAATCCCTTATCTGGCCGCTGTTCTATGTCGGCGCGTTCTATCTGCTTTTCACTGGTATAGTGACGCTGCTGCTGAACTACGCAGAAAAGAAACTGAACTACTACCAGGGCTGACGGAGGTGCGAACATGGCATTATTAGAGGTAAACGGCATTTTCAAGCGCTTTGGCAAGACTGAGGTGCTCAAGGGCATTGATTTCACGATGGAAAAAGGCGAGGTGCTGGCGATAATCGGTTCTTCCGGCAGCGGAAAGACCACGCTGCTCCGCTGTCTGAACTTCCTTGAAACTCCCGACTCCGGAAGCATAACGCTCAGCGGACAGGAGATATACAACGCTCAGGGGAAGTACACCGACCGTGAGATACGCGAAAAGCGCCTGAATTTCGGCCTGGTGTTCCAGTCGTTCAATCTGTTCCCGCAGTACACGGTGCTCAGAAATGTCTGCCTGGCTCCGGAGCTGATGAGGATAAACCAGAGCGAGCGTAAACTCAGCCATCAGGAGAAAAACCAGATAAAGCAGGAGATCGAAGCGCAGGCGCGTGAAATTCTGACTTCTGTCGGGCTTTCTGAGAAGCTGATGAACTATCCGTGCGAGCTTTCCGGAGGGCAGCAGCAGAGAGTTGCTATCGCAAGAGCGCTTGCAATGGAGCCTGTAATCCTGTGCTTCGACGAGCCGACTTCCGCACTGGATCCTGAACTCACTGGCGAGGTGCTCCGCGTAATAAAAGAACTCAAGGACGCAGGGCGCACGATGATACTTGTCACGCATGAAATGGGCTTCGCGAGAAGCGCAGCGGACAAGGTGATATTCATGGCTGACGGCGTTATAGAAGAGTACGGCACTCCCGAGGAAGTATTCGGCAGCCCGAAGAGCGAAAAGACGATATCGTTCCTTGAAAAATCTCTGGAAAATATCACTTGATGTATTTTGCAACTTGCCGGTTTGAAACTTGCAAAATTGCGGCTGAAATCGTTTGAATGGTCATGCTACAGCGACTTGATTGAAAGTTGGTTTTGCGCCTGTTTCAGGAGAATTTGCTCTTTTTGTGTATGGCGCACTAAAAATATGCTGCATTTGCAAAAGTATTTGTGCAAATATGTGATTGACAAAATTCGCATTTTCGGCTAAAATATAAATGTAATCAAGAAACAAAGGCGTTTCAGAGTACGGGGTTACTGCCCCTGGCTGAAGCGCCATTTTTGTTTCCGGGATCTAAACATAACTCTCAAGGAGGAAAAGGGACATGGCAGAACATTTTAACGTAGTTGAGCAGTTCGGTATTGACGTTTTCAACGAGGAAACGATGAAGCAGCGTCTTCCGAAAAACGTATTCAAGGCTCTTAAAAAGACGATCGCCGAGGGCAAGGAGCTTGACAGCAGCATCGCTGATGTAGTTGCAAGCGCAATGAAGGACTGGGCAATCGAAAAGGGCGCAACACATTACACCCACTGGTTCCAGCCTATGACCGGTATCACCGCTGAGAAGCACGACAGCTTCATTTCCCCGATGGGCGACGGAACTGTTATCATGGAATTCTCCGGCAAGGAACTCATCAAGGGCGAGCCTGACGCTTCCAGCTTCCCGTCTGGCGGTATCAGAGCAACATTCGAGGCAAGAGGCTATACCGCATGGGATCCTACTTCCTATGCTTTCGTAAAGGGCGGTTCTCTCTACATTCCTACCGCATTCTATTCTTACTCCGGTGAAGCGCTGGATAAGAAAACTCCTCTGCTCCGCTCCATGGACGTTGTTTCCGACGCAGCGCTGAGAATTCTGAAGCTGTTCGGCAATACCACCACAAAGAGAGTAGTTGCAACCGTAGGCGCTGAGCAGGAGTACTTCCTGGTAAACAAGTCTACCTACGATAAGAGAAAGGACCTGATCTTCACCGGCAGAACTCTGTTCGGCGCTCCGGCCCCCAAGGGACAGGAACTTGACGACCACTACTTCGGTACCATAAAGGACCGCGTGGCAAGCTACATGAAGGACCTTGACGAGCATATGTGGAAGCTTGGTATCACCTCCAAGACAAAGCATAACGAAGTTGCTCCCGCACAGCACGAAAACGCTCCTATCTTCGCGCCGGCTAACCTGGCGACCGACCAGAACCAGCTGACAATGGAGCTGATGAAGAAGATCGCACTTGAGCATGACCTGGTTTGCCTGCTCCACGAGAAGCCTTTCGCTGGCATCAACGGTTCCGGTAAGCACGATAACTGGTCCCTGTCCACAGACGACGGTCAGAATCTGCTGGATCCCGGTAAGTCCCCGATGGAGAACGCACAGTTCCTGACATTCCTGGTTGCAATCATCAAGGCAGTTGACGAGTATTCCGACCTGCTGAGACTTTCTGTAGCTTCCGCAGGCAACGACCACAGACTGGGCGCTAACGAGGCACCTCCTGCAATCATCTCTATCTTCCTCGGCGAAGAGCTTGAGAACGTTATCGAGGCTCTTGAAGAGGGCAGGGAGTACACCTCCGGTCACTCCATGTTCAATGTCGGCGTATCTTCTCTGCCGAACTTCCCGAAGGATACCACCGATAGAAACAGAACATCTCCGTTCGCATTCACCGGCAACAAGTTTGAGTTCAGAAGCGCAGGTTCCAGCCTGAATATCGCAGGTCCTAACACCGTACTGAACACCATCGTTGCAAACTCCCTGACTGAATTCGCAGACGAACTCGAGAAGGCTGACGACTTCAACGCAGCGCTGCATGATCTGCTTGTAAAGAACATCAAGGCTCACAAGAGAATTATCTTCAACGGCAACGGTTACGGCGCTGAGTGGCTGGTTGAGGCTGAAAAGCGCGGTCTGCCGAACCTCAAGACAACTGTAGACGCTATTCCGGCACTCACTGCTGAGAAGAACGTAAAGGTATTCACCAAGTTCGGTGTATACAGCGAGGTCGAGCTGCACGCACGCCAGGAGATCAACTATGAGAACTACTCCAAGATCATCAACATTGAAGCGCTGACCACCAGCGACATGGCAAAGACGGAGATCCTTCCCGCAGTTATGAAGTTCGCAAAGGACGTATGCGATATGGCTGCAAGCAAGAAGGCAGTTGGCGTAGAGCCGACAGTCGAGGTCGCTATGGCAAATAAGGTCAACACTCTGACTGTATCCCTCAACGAGAAGATCGACGCACTGAATGCTGCAATTGTAAAGGCACAGGGTATCTCCGACTATGCAGAGCAGGCTAGAGTATACTGCGACGAAGTATTCGTTGCAATGCAGAGCCTGAGAGCGGTAGCTGACGAACTTGAAACCATCGTTGGCGAGCAGTACTGGCCGTTCCCGACATACGATGAACTCCTGTTCAACGTATGATCCGCAGAAAATATAGAGTATGCGGCACTGAATTTTGACTTAAAGCGTAATTTCTCGCTTTAAGATATCCCGCTCCCTTTCCCTTTTTGGGGGCTGTCAGCTGACAGCCCCCCTTTTCTTTGCAAAAAACCCTGTGGAATGCGTATCATCATTCCACAGGGTTTTGTCACTTCATGAATACAAAGCTGTCGATCATCAGAAGCTGTCTGCCTGCCATCTCTCCGGCAAACCAGCCCTTGTAGCCGCTTTCAGCAACGAAGTACACCGCGTGGCGCCCGGTCACTGCCTTTACTCTGCCGCCGATAACGCCGCTGTCCTCGCTGAATTCAACCACGCCGATGTCTTCACCGTTTTCGCTGTCCAGGCGAATGTGCAGGATTCCCTTTGAGCCGGTGCCCCGTATTTTCAGGCGCACCTGCATGGTTTTGGAGGAGTAGTCCTCACCGAAATCAAAGTACTTCCAGCCCATGACGCAGCCGTCTGTTATGTTGGTTATCGGGCGCTCGAATACGTTGGTCTCGGTGATGAAGCAGCCGCCTTTGAGTACGCATGCGGTTTCGGCAGGCGTTATCTCATACGGCGAAAGCGACTTCTCAAACCCCAGCGAAGTCATTTCCACCTGCGGAATGCTTCCGTCGGGCAGTATCTGAATGCGTTCCACACAGCCGCGCCGCGACATTATAGTGCCGTTTGTCATGCGGTGGTAGAATATGTACCACTGCCCGTTTATGCAGCACACGGAACCGTGGTCGTTTCCACCCGGGTAGTCAATACCGTTGTCAACGATAGTCCCACGGTAAGTGAACGGACCCATTGGGCTGTCGGAGGTGGCATAATCAAGGCAGCTCCCGCGCTGGGGCGAGTAGATGAGGTAATATGTGCCGTTTATCTTCCTGGGTGAGCATGCTTCAAAGAATTTGTGCGGTTCCGCGGTTGGAATTATGTCAAGCTTGTAGCTTCCCGGAACGACCTCGTACATGTTGTCCTTAAGTTCGCAGACATAGCTTCCCTGGTAGCCGCAGTAGACATAAGTCCTGCCGTCGTCGTCAACTAGCACTCCGGGGTCGATGAATGTGCCGTTGTCGTAGTGGTTCGGAATATCGTACTTGTACCTCGACAGCAGCCTGAAGGGGCCTTCCGGTCGGTCAGCGACTGCAACGCAGCCCTTTGCGTTGACTATGTAGGCGTAGAGGTAATACTTGCCTTCGCGCTCTACAACGTCCGGCGCGAAAAGCAGTTCCTCTGTCCAGTCAACGTCTGAGGGGCTGTCTGCACCGTCGCGCGTGCGGAAGATATCACCGTGACAGGTCCATTTTGAAAGTTGGTTTATCGGTGCGGACCAGACTTTCAGCTTATAGTCGCAGAAGTCGATAGAGTCCTTTCTGTCGTGGGAACCATAAACGTACACGCGGTCACCAAATACTCTGGGTTCGCCGTCAGGGATATATTCCCAGAGGGGAAGATACGGGTTTGCCATAATAATACTCCTTTTCTATTCATATGGGAATGCAGGGAAAACCACTGGCATTTACTTTAAGTATCAGTATATCATATTTAGTTATTTTGAACAATGAATAAATGGACAGAACTTAGCATTTTTTTGCCTTTTTAACGAAATGCAAAGTATTCAACAACAATTGTTCAAAGTATACAGTTTTGTGTTGACTTTTTTGATGAATAGTGATAGAATGAGTATGTAAGTAAATTATACAAAGGCAATGTATCCAACAAAGGCAATGTATCCAAAAAGTGCAGAACAGGAGAAGAATATGAAAAATCTGAAAGTTTCCATGAAACTCATGCTGTCGTTCGGCGTATTGGTCGTGCTTATACTCGTGACGATGGCGACAGGAATTGTTGGCATCAGCGGTGTTTCAAACAATCTTAAGGAAATGTACAATGTAGATGTTATCGGCATGGACCGCATGAGTAATGTCGAAGTTTATGTTGAGGAGATCGCAAGAAATACTCTCATGGCAGTTGTGAATAACAACAACACGGAGAAGTCACAGTATCTTGACAAGGCAGTTGATCTCACTGAGAAGCTTTCGGACGAGCTTGAAAAGATAACCTATTCCTCCGGTGATATGGATTCCCTGAGGGCTTCCTGCAACGAACTGATACAGAATGTCAGCGTTGCAGCGGAAGAAATCAAGGGAGCGACCAGCGACGACGGAGTTGACTCGTTCAACAACTACATAGCCGAACCGCTTGAAAGAGCCGTTGAATCAATAGATAATATCGACAGTGCGATCGCGACCAGTGCTGAGAACACGTTTGACAAAAGCAACACCTATGGCAAGACCTTCGGTCTTATCATGATCATAGTTGGCGTTGTGAGCGCAGTTATCGGTATTGGTGTATCCGTTTATCTGGCAAGAACGTTCACGACTGTAATTCACGAGATCGAGGACGCTATCGTGAACATTTCTCAAGGTAACCTTGACAGCAAGGTCACATACGAGAGCAAGGACGAATTCGGCATTATGGCAGAAGCCGCACGCAGCACCATCAATGGTCTTTCCGTGCTGATAAAGGACACTTCCCGCATGTATGGAGAACTTGCAAACGGCAATTTCGACGTGCACACCGAGGCAAGAGAGGTCTATATCGGCGAATTCAAGCCGCTGCTTGATAATATGAGAGTCCTTTCGCAGCAGCTCAGCGATACAATGGCTCAGATCTATCAGTCTGCTGACCAGGTGGATTCCGGTTCGGAGCAGGTTTCCGCAGGCGCGCAGGCTAACGCTCAGGGCGCAGCGGAGCAGGCAGCTTCCATTGAGGAGCTTGCAGCCACAATTGATGAGATATCTGAGAAGATCACCAAGAATGCAGCAGATTCCCAGCATGCAAGCGCAAGCATCGCTGAGGTCGGCAGGCAGGCCGGGGTTTCCAACGACAGCATGAAGGAAATGCTCACTGCAATGCATGAGATCAGCGAAACCTCTGACAGGATCAGTGAAATCATCAAGACTATCGAAGACATCGCATTCCAGACTAACATTCTGGCGCTTAATGCGGCTGTCGAAGCAGCAAGAGCAGGCGAGGCGGGCAAGGGCTTTGCAGTCGTTGCAGACGAAGTACGCAACCTTGCTTCCAAGTCCGCTGTGGCTTCACAGAATACATCTGAACTTATCCAGCGCTCCATCAGCGCGGTGGATAATGGTTCCAAGATCGCAGACGAAACTGCAGAGGCGCTCAGCGGCGTGGTTCAGCAGATCGAGAATATCGTTACGACCGTTGACAGCATATCCAACGTGAGCGGTGAGCAGGCAGAATCCATTTCAAAGGTTACTGCGGGTATAGACCAGATATCCAACGTGGTGCAGACGAATTCCGCTACTGCACAGGAGAGCGCAGCGGCTTCCGAGGAGCTTTCCGCACAGGCGACTGCAATGAAGACTCTTGTTACAAGATTTACCCTCAGACAGAACGTAAGATAACAAATATAGAACTGGACACTGTAAGGCGCCCAGTTCTTTGTTTTTAGAGGTTACTTTTTGTTATTTGTGTGAAATTATCATATCAGCATTATCAGAGTACCAGCCGTAAGCACCACAAGTCCGATGAGTGAACGAACTGATAATTTCTCATGGAAAACCACCCATGAAAACAGAACCGTGACCAGAATGCTGAGTTTATCGACCGGCACTACAACGCTTGCAGGACCGTCCTGGAGCGCTTTGTAGTAGCAAAGCCAGGAGGCGCCGGTGGCAAGTCCCGACAGGCAGATGAACAGGAACTCTTTTGGGGGAATTTTGCGGACCTCGTGCGTTTTTCTGGTGACTATCACCATGAGCCATGCCATTACAAGAACCACTGCCGTGCGTATCGAAGTGCCGAGGTTGGATTCCACGCCGTCGATGCCGATTTTGCCAAGTATCGAGGTGAGAGCCGCGAAAATCGCTGACATTACCGCAAATGGAAGCCAGCCGGCACCGTGACGTTCCTCGCTGGCCTGTTTCTTTTCGATCATGAGGAAAATTCCGGCAGAAACAGCCACTATGCCAATGCATTTAGTGAGGGAAATCTCTTCGTGCAGGAATATCAGCGCAAGGAGCATTGCAAGCACCGTGCTGGATTTATCCACAGGCACGACCTTGTTGACATTTCCGATTTGCAGAGCCTTGAAGTAGCACAGCCAGGAACCACCGGTGGCAAGTCCCGACAAAACAAGGAACAGCCAGGTTTTTCCGCTGACCTGGGTGATAGTTCCGGCAGAGCCGGCGACGAGCACCATCATGATGGACATGAGAAGTACTACGACCGTCCTGACCGCAGTTGCAACGGTGGAATCAGTCTGCTTGATGCCGCATTTAGCCAGAATAGCTGTAATTCCGGCAAAAAACGCTGAACCAATGGCAAATATCAGCCACATATTAACTCTTCCTTTTTATTAATGGTGACCTAGTAGCATTTCTTACAGGGAGTATATCCGCGTGCCTGCGCGTCGGATTCAGTGACCGCGGTAGCATCTTTCATGTTACTGCAGGTGCTTGTCCGGTGGTATTTCGTGCCCTTTCCGCTGGAGGCTATGTAAACCATGGAACCCTGCGGTTCGGCTGGTTCGGTGTATTCCACAGCAGTCTGCTGGGCAGCGGTGGTTTGCACAGTCGTGGTAACAACAGTCTGCGCCGTCGTTGGAACAGTCGTTTGTACTGTTTCAGGAACCGTGAACTGCGCCTCTGCAGACGTTGTCATGGTCGTCTGTGCGAACGAAGTATCTGCTGCGGCTTCGCTTTCGATTGCCGGGACTGGTTCGTTTTCTGGCAGCGTTGCGGTGGTTGCAGCAGGCGTTTCTGCGGGTCCTACGGGAGCTTCCTGCGTAATAATGAGCGTGCCGCTGGTGGATTGTTCGGTGTAGTAATATCCGGCGTCAACATAGCTCTCACGTTCCTCGTGGATAACTACGGTCGAAGGCATGTTTTTTGAAATCTCGTTTGTGACTGCGACTATTAAACTGGTGCCGACTATGGCAGCTGCGGCTATCGTTTTGAAATTTGGTTTCATGATATTTGGTTTCATGATATTGCCTCCCGTCAAACATAATTATAGCACTATAATAATGAAAAATCAATAGATGGATAAATAAGTTCAAAAAAAGTGAAAAAAACTGCTCAGACCCCTTGACAAGCTGGTTTTGATGTGTTATAATAAATTTGCCGCATGTGCAGGGTGAGTTGTGCCTATTTGTAGAAACAGCTCGTAAGCGCAGAAATGCAACCCCGACGCAGCGAGTCTGATTAAAAAGAGGTATTTAAAATGTACGCAGTAATCGAAACAGGCGGAAAGCAGTATCAGGTCAAGGAAGGCGACATCGTTTTCATCGAGAAGCTTGAGGCCGAGGGCGAGATCACATTCGACAAGGTTATCATGGTAGGCAAGGACGACGTCGTTAAGGTCGGCGCTCCCTATGTAGACGGCGCAAGCGTAAAGGCTACCCTGCTGAAGAACGGCAAGGCTAAGAAGATCACCGTTTTCACCTACAAGCCCAAGAAAAGCAGCAAGAGAAAGATGGGCCACAGACAGCCGTACAGCCAGGTAAGAATTGAAGCTATCAACGCATAATCTGCGAGTGATTTTTGCAGAGCGGAACGGTGCGATATACGGATTTGTAGTCACAGGTCACGCGGGTTACGGCGACGAGGGCAATGATATTGTCTGCTCGGCTGTGAGTTCCGCAGTGATGCTGGTCTGCAATACCGTGACCGATTTCTTTAAGGCTGACGCGGACGTGGCAGTCGGAGAGAACCGCATCGAACTTCGCCTGAACAGTTCTGACCGCCCCAGCGAGGAACTTCTGAGATCCTTTCATGCACACATGCAGGGCATCGCGGAGGATTACCCCGGGGTAAAGGTTGAGTTGAGGGAAGCTTGACTTCCGAATGATAACAGGAGGATAAAACAATGATTAAGATCAGTTTACAGTATTTCGCTCATAAAAAAGGTATGGGTTCTACCAAGAACGGCCGTGACTCCGAGTCCAAGAGACTTGGCGTAAAGCGCGCTGACATGCAGAAGGTTAACGCCGGAAGCATTCTGGTAAGACAGAGAGGTACACATATCCACGCTGGCAACAATGTCGGCAAGGGTTCTGACGATACACTGTTCGCTCTTATTGACGGCACTGTAAAGTTCGAGCGCCTCGGCAGAGATAAGAAGCAGGTAAGCGTTTACGCTGACTAATTTCTGCAATCTAATTAATCAACTGAGCCGGATTGCATAAATCCGGCTTTAGTTTTTCTTGAAATTGCATGAAATAAAAGTTGAAAGTTGTGAAATAACAAACAGTAAGGAAAGCGAGGCGGCAGAGAATGTTTGTTGATAAGGTCGAAATATCTATCAAAGCAGGAAACGGCGGCAACGGAGCTGTGAGCTTCCACCGTGAGAAATATGTCAATGCAGGCGGACCTGACGGCGGCGACGGAGGAAAGGGCAGCGACATCATGTTTGTCGCTGACGACAATCTTTCCACGCTGATCGACTTCCGCTATAAGAAGAAGTACATCGCCCCCGACGGCGAAAACGGCGGTGCGAAGCGCTGCTCCGGCAAATCAATGGAGCCTACGATAATCCGCGTGCCCAGGGGCACCATTATCAAGGACGCACACACAGGCAGAATTATGGCTGATATCTCCGATGATGAACCGGTCGTGGTAGCCAGGGGTGGCCGTGGAGGCAAGGGCAACGCAAATTTTGCAACCCCCACACGCCAGATACCGCGTTTCGCGAAACCTGGTTTCCCCGGGGAAGCTTTTGACGTTGTTCTGGAACTGAAACTTCTGGCAGACGTTGGACTTGTCGGGTTCCCGAATGTCGGAAAATCCACGCTCATAAGCGTTGTGAGCGCCGCAAAGCCGAAAATCGCGAACTACCACTTCACCACGCTGACGCCGGTTCTTGGCGTTGTAAAGCGCGGTGAGCAGTCCTTCGTGATGGCTGATATCCCCGGACTTATCGAGGGCGCCAGCGAGGGCGTCGGGCTTGGTCACGCGTTCCTGAGACATGTTGAGCGCTGCCGTCTGATCGTCCATGTCGTTGACGTTTCCGGTATCGAGGGGCGTGACCCGAAGGACGATTTCGAAAAGATAAATCTGGAACTTGCGAACTTCTCCGAGGATCTTGCAGAACGCCCGCAGATCGTTGCAGCGAACAAATCCGACATGGCGACTGAGGAGCAGATAGCTGATTTCCGCAGTTTCATTGAGGAAAAGGGCCTGCCTTTCTTCACGATCTCTGCAGCGACCACCGAGGGCACGGACGCACTCATGGACTGCATAGCCGAGGAACTTTCCAAATTGCCGCCGCCAAAGCGTTTCGAGGTTCAGCCGCTCACCATGGCAGAACTTCAGCAGATGGAAATCGAAAAGCACAGCTTCACCGTTCAGAAAATCGACGGGGTTTATGTGGTGGACGCACCGTTCATGGCGCCGATACTTTCCACCTGCAATATGGAGGACTACGAAAGCCTGCAGTACTTCCAGAGAGTTCTGCGCTCCAGCGGCATAATCGACGAGCTGGAAAAGCAGGGTATTCAGGAGGACGACCTTGTGTCGATCTACGATTTCGAGTTCAATTATGTTAGATAATTCCGTGAGAAACTGTGCTGTTTCCGAGGTAGAATAATGACATTCATCAGCGTGTTGCTCCGCGACCTTGAACGTTCCTCTCCGGGAAGTGCCGATACAGCGAAACAGGTGCTTTCCATGATTGGCGAGATATCGCCAAAATATGCGCTTTTCGTTGGCGATGAGATAACCACACCGCAGCTTATCAGTGATAAGTTCGGCTGTCGGCTGACTTCCGCGTTTACGGACGAATTCCGTGCGGAACAGGGCAGACAGGCCGGGCTGAACGCGTCGTCAGTTCAGATTTTTGAGCTGCCATGCGAGGACGGCAGCTGCGACCTTATATGGTACAACGGCATTGTGGAATTCGATGGCTGTGCGCAGCGGCTGGAGCAGCTTAGGGCGAAGCTTGCCAGGGGCGGTACGCTTGTTTACCGCGCGGTAAGCTGGCTCACAGAACCATCTCCGGATACGAAGATGTTCTGCCAGAGGCGTTTCGGGCAGATACTTCCGCTGGATAAGGTGCTTGTCCTTGCCAAGGAACACGGCTGGCATGTGCAGGACTTCTACATTGCACCGAAGTCCGACTGGCATGCGGGGTATTACACACCGCTGACAGCCGCGGCAGAGAAATACGCGGGAATACACAAGGACGACAGCAGCGTGTCGCTTGGAATGAGCGAGCTCCGCAAGGAGTGCGGCATTTTTGAAGCGCACTGTGAGGAATACAGCTGCGTTTATTACATACTGAAAGGTTGATGGAATGGCTTTAACAGTACTGTCCGAACACGAGGCAGGCGCGTACAGCCCGAATGTTCTGGCGTTTTACGGCGACTGCGTGTATGAACTTCTGGTGCGCCGCGAAGTCGTGCTGAGGGGGAACACCAACGCCGGACGTCTGCATGATCTTGCAGTCGAGCAGGTGAGGGCTTCCTACCAGTCGAAAGCGGTGGACGTTATCGAACCGATGCTGACTGAGCGCGAAACAGATATCCTGCGCCGTGGCAGAAACGCGGGTGGAATATCAGTCCCCAAGAGCGCGAAGCCGTCGGAATACCGCAGGGCGACTGCGTTGGAAACTCTGTTCGGATACCTGAGCCTTTCAGGGCAGGAAGAGCGCATTGAAATGTTGTTCTCAGCAATATGCGAGGCGCTCCCGGTATAGGAGGTGCTTATGTCACAGGCTCCAAAAACCGTATGGCGCTGGGTCATTGACATTATCGTGATAATCGTGGGTTCCGGCGTGTATTCGCTGGGGGTTCACTGTTTCACAGCGCCCAATAATATCGCCCCGGGTGGAGTGACCGGTATCGCGACGATAATCAGCTATGTCACCGACTGGAATATCGGTACGCTGATAGCGGTGATAAACATTCCGCTTCTTATCGCGGGATTTTTCCTGCTGAACAGGGGCACGATGCTTAAAACGCTTATCGGCGTTGCTTCGCTAACGGTCATGACGGATTATCTGCTGAAGAATGTTCCCGTGTATATTGCGGATAATGGAGGCGGCATTCTGGCTTCCATCTTCGGTGGATTGCTGATGGGCGCGGGTCTTGGACTTGTTTACGCCCGCGAGGGAACCACAGGCGGCACGGATATAATCAACAAGATAATCAACCGCTTCAAGCCGGAAATAAAGCTGGGGCAGATATCGTTCCTGGTGAATGCCGGCGTTGCAGTCAGCGGTTACATCGTGTACAAGAATCTTGACGTAGTTATGTACGCGATAGTATCGGTATTTGTGCAGGCAAAGGTGATCGACGCGCTTGTGTACGGAGGCCTTGAGGGCAAGTTCCTCATGATATTCTCTGAGAAGCCGCAGGAGATAGCCGACCGTCTTCTTAAGCAGAAGCGCGGAGTTACATTGCTGAAAGGCGAGGGCGCCTACAGTGGTGAGGAACGGCAGGTGGTCTGCATTGCCGTGCACAAGAATGAATACGTCAAGGTAAAGCGGATAGTCAAGCAGACTGATCCGAACGCATTTGTAATTATTACCGGCGCAAGCGAGGTCCTGGGAAAGGGCTTCCAGAAGCTGGATTGAATCAAACACAGAATAAGGAGAACGAATTTATGTCAGGACATTCAAAATGGAGCACCATCAAGCGTAAGAAGGGCGAGAAGGACGGCGCTAGAGCAAAGGTATTCACCAAGATCAGCCGTGAGATACTTGTTTGCATCAAGGAAACAGGAAGCGCTGACCCGGCGAACAACTCCAGACTCTATACCCTCGTACAGAAGGCAAAGAGCAACAATATCCCGAACGACAACATCGACAGACTGCTGAAAAAGGCAGCCGGTGGCGCTGAGAAGAACGACTATGAGGACTGCGTATATGAGGGTTATGGTCCGAACGGCGTTGCAGTTATCGTTGAGTGCCTTACCGATAACAGAAACCGTACTGCGGGCGAGATACGCCATTACTTCGATAAGTTTGGCGGAAACATGGGCGCAAGCGGCTGCGTATCCTTTATGTTCTCCCGCAAGGGTATAATCGTTCTTGATAATGAGGACGGCGACATTGACGAGGACAAGGCAATGGAGGATATCCTTGAAGCAGGCGGCGACGATTTCAGCTTTGAGGACGGCATTGTTGAGATAACCACAGACCCCGCTGTAGTTTCCACAGTAGCTGAGGAACTTGGCAAGAAGGGTTACAAGGTGGTTTCCGCAGAGGCTGAGCAGGTGCCCTCTACATACACCACGCTCACCGACGAGGATCAGATAAAGAAGATGGGACTTCTCCTCGAAGCTCTCGACGACAACGACGACGTTCAGAACGTATGGCACAACTGGGACGCTCCCGAATCTGACGACGAGGAATAAAAAAACACACCCACTGAGAGAAATCGGTGGGTGTTTTGCTTGACAACTGTCGCCAAATATGTTATAATTCATGAAACAAAGGAGAATGACACATGAATTCAAAACATATTATTTTTGCAGCGTCGGTATTGAGCGTTTCGCTAGTAATGACAGCGTGTTCAGATGACGATGGGTTCTGGGATATATCGACGAGCGAAGCGTTGGAACAGCAGACAAATGACAACTGGAACTGGGACACGGAAACGTCGGACAACTCGGTTTATCAGAGCACGTTCGAAAGCGCCACGACTGTAGAACTTCGTCCGCAGGGAAGTGCCAAGACGCTGGAGGGGAAGTCCGTTATAGTAACGGTAGTTCTGGATACGCCGGACGCTACCTACACAAACGAGGAACTGGAGTTCACCAACAGTTCCATAGACAGATCCTGCAGATATCTTGAGGCGCAGGGAGATCTGTATGGGAAGAACGTCACGCTGTATAATTATTCGGAGGAACACCCAGACCTGTTATACCGCATCACTTACGATGAGGATGCTTCTGTTGCTGCCGACAGTTCTCTGGCGTATTCAAACGGTTATATAGGCAGAATTCAGCAGCTGCTTAAAGATGAGATACCGCTGGGGAGTATTTATGACGCTTACGGCACGGACAGTATCGGTTTCATGGTGGTGTATGATGTCCCGGGAAATTCATATTCGCAGGTTTATTACCCTGGATATGACGATACATATTATGAATGGACTGCGTTATTCCAGTACAATATATACGGCAGCCGGTATGAAAATCTGGCGTGTGTGGCGCATGAGATACTTCATTTATTCGGTGCGGTGGATCTGTACAGGGTTTCTGGCATTGACGGTGTAACTCAGGATATATACGATGAAATAAGCAATGACCCTGATTATGAAATGGCGATAATGTACAACACCTATAATGAGGATGGAAGCTATGACTATGAAAATATCCCGCAGTTCCTCAGCAACATAACGCTTGCGATGATAGGATTCACCGACGACAGTGGGATCGTAGAAAGATACCCGTCGCTTTCCCGTGAACATACTGCTGCATTTGAGATAAAATATTATTAAAAGAAGCGGTCCGGTTTTATTCACCGGGCCGTCTGCTTGTTTTTTTAACACAACTTTCAAGAAAGGTGCCTCTCTAAAATAATGTCGAATAAAAAACAAGCCGAGGGGAATACACTGTGATATCAATAATATCCGGAGGTAATTATGATAACATTTCTTGAATTTGTTTTACAGAATTTGCTTTTCATAGGGCTTCACCTGGATTGCAGGAGCTCATTCCCCAAGCAGCTTAGCAAGGCAGAAGAGCGTGAGTGCATTGAAAAAATAGCTGCTGGCGACGCTGAAGCGCGGAATGTTCTTATCGAACACAACCTGCGCCTTGTCGCTTATATCGTCAACAAGAATTATCCTGAATCTATCCGTGGCAGCCAGCAGGACGCCGACGACCTTATCTCCATTGGAACTATCGGGCTTATTCGAGCGGCAGAAACGTTCGATTATTCTAAGGGAAGCCACTTTTCAACTTATGCTTCGAGATGTATAGATAATGCAATTACCCACCAACGGAAACACATCCGGGAATTCCAATAAAGGCACATCTCCGTCGTCAGCAACTCCATGGCAGGCACAAAGCCTAGCCATGGAGCCGCTTCCTAGGATCTGCACCTTTCTTGAAATTCCGGAAAGATTCATATTCGCTCCGCAGTCATCATGCTGCGGAGCTTTTTCTTTCCCATAGTTGTCGAAGCGCCGGAGAAAAGTATTGTCAGCCTGCTGTGCGCCTGAGAAAAATATGTGCATTCTCTCCGTCCCATTCAATACGGTCGATTATCTTCCGCATGAAATCGCGCTTATCCACAACGGAGAGTTCCGCGAAACGCTCCCGGAATTCACCGAGGGATCTCACCAGCATATCAACGTGTTCGGAACGCTTGTCGTCCTGTTTGCTGATGTAGCTTAGCTTTGCGAGTTCGTTCTCGGTGTTCTTGATTTCCGAATCCAGGCGTTCGACTTCGTTTTTCGTGTATTCAAACAGCGTGGAAGTCGGTTCGTTCATTGCGAGGGTTTTCATGAGATTTGCTATCATGCGTTTCTTTTCGGAAAGCTGCTTTGTGAGTTCCTCGGTCTGTTCACGGTTTCCACCGGTCTTTTTTTCGATTTGCCGGAGGATAGAATCAAGCTGTTTTCCCACATTTGAACTAGGCTTGTTGAAATTCATTATCTCATCGCAGAGAAGCTTGTCAAGTACATTTCCGTTGACGTTGCACATCTGGCAGTTCTTTAAACGGGAACGTTCCTTTAATTCACACATATAGTAGAAAGTCTGTGAACCGTCATCTTCGCGGCGTGCGTTGCTGTTTATCCGTGGGCGCATTATGGAACCGCAGTTGGCGCAGCGTACAAGCCCGGAAAATACTGAAACCTGATTTCTGACAGGGCGGTAGAAACTCTTTCCGGCGTTGCCGCTGATTATTTCCTGCGCTTTTATCCACTCCTCCGAGGGGATTATCGGTTTGTGCTTTCCGAGGGAGATTATCCATTCCTCCGGGGGAAGCCGAAGCTGTTTCTTTCCATTCTGTTCAGTTCTGTGGAACGGCATAAGACCGTGCTTTCCGTCTGCTTTTTCACGTTCAAAGCAGACGTCGCTGCCAAGCTTCGTGAAGTAGTCGAATGCGGCTTCATCCGCAGTGCAGTACACCGGATTCGTGAGAATATCCCGGACAGTTCTCATGCGGAATTCGCTGCCCTCGCGGGTCTTTATGTTGTTCTGAATACACCATGTTGCGACCTTTGTAAGCGACTGAAATTCAAGGAACTTAGCGTAAATCGTGCGGACCCTGCTCATTTCTCCGTCAACGACAGTCAGCTTGTAAGCGGAGCGGCTTTTGCCCTCGGCGTCGGTAACGGCAGTCTTTTCCCCGACAAATCCCAGGGGAGTTACTCCACCCAGCCAGCGGCCGGTTCTTGCAAGCAGCACCAGATTGTCGCGTACACGCTCCGCAATAGTTTCACGTTCAAGCTGAGCGAAAACGGCGGCAATATTCATCATAGCCCTGCCCATTGGCGTGGAGGTGTCGAACTGTTCCTTTATGCATATAAACGCGGTATTCATGCCGTTAAGCTCTTCGATGAGCGTT
>HF989508.1:0-4611 GCA_000432175.1 Eubacterium sp. CAG:786 | reverse complement strand
TGCTGATACGGTCAAGCCGGTAGACCACGATATAGTCGAATGGCTGGTTCCGTGCACTCTGCATCATCATCCGGAACTGCGGACGGTCAAGGTTTTTCGCAGAGAATCCCTCGTCCTCATACACCAGAATATCGCTGTCCTTTGCATCAGGGATATTCCGCTGAATGTACTCCCGGCAGAGTACTACCTGGTTTTCGATACTCTCGCCCTTGCCGGTGAATTTGGATTTTCGGGAATATATTGCGATCTTCATGAGCGGCTCCTTTCCTGGTCTTGCGGCACTATAATATAATTATAGTGTGCGAAAACTCCGGTGTCAAGATTTTTCGCAGAAGGGAAATGGAAATCTCCTGCGTTTTTCGCGCAGGAGATACATTAGTTAAAATACCGTGAGCCTAATACATAGGTTTCATTGTCTTTTTTATTCTCATCTGAATCTGATTCAGATGGAAGAATTGGCTCTGGCTTGAACATCCATGAATAGCGTGACCATAGTTCTTTGATATATTTCCCAAACAGCTCTTCGTTATATGTACAAGCTTCCTCCGCTGAAGGTGCTGTGAGTGTCTTCCAGAAATCGTTGTTTATTGTACAGGTTATGGATTTATTTGTTTTGTTTTCCTCAAGCCATTTCTCGTCAAATTCGGGGCAAAACTTCTCCATTATCGGCTTTAGCTCTGCGGAAATGTATTCAACGTCTGATTTGCGGTTTTTCATTGTTTCATATCTAAACCCACTCTCTTGAATCAACTTGTATAGAGCGCTGTCGCTGATCGGTTTTGTCTGTTTTTCCCTTTTAGCATAGTATGTATACAGTTGATAAATGAGAGCTGCTGGAATACGGATTCCCGTTTTTTCGTCAGTTTTGTCAAGAGACTTGATAAATTCATCTTCGACATTTCTTGTTTTAGCTTTTCGTGAAATAGCCGAGCCGTTTAATAAGTGCCATCCGTGTGCGTAGAGCAGCTCACATATTTGAACAGTTTCTTGATTTGTAATCAGAGGAAGGTCGTAGAATTTGCCGTCATATGAAAATTCAATGTGCAGGAATTTGCTTCTTGGATCAAATTCCGAATTATATCTGGGTGTTAGGAAATATAAGTGCTGATTATGTAAAGCGTTCGATTGAACCTCAGAGTTTTGAGTCCAGTTGTAAATGAATGTGTTCCTGTAATTAGAATTCACACAGGTTTTGGAATAATTGATAAAATCAAGCCATTTTGGGAGTTTGTCCAGGTTCCCTGAAATAATCGTGTTTTTGGTTTTGCTAAAAGGATTCATAATGATATAGACATAATCCTTGCACAAATTATCAAATGTGTTTTTATCGCCTGTTGTGAAGTAGAAAAGATGTTTTATAATCGAATCGGACAGAGAGTCGTCTTTATCTTTAAAAGATGAAATTACATTGATACTCAGGCACAACCCATAGTCTGAACTCCGAGCCATTTGACGTACTAATGGAGAACCATTCAGCAGAGGTACGGCTTTTTTATCAGTGATTTTATATATCTGCTGGATACCATTTGTGATTATCTCACAATATTTGTAATCTATGAATGGCGGAATTGCATTTAACTTGTTCCGATAAATATCTAAGAAAACATTAGTTAAATTAGCAAAGGTCTGTTCATTCCAAAATAAAGCGGTATTTCCCGAGCTTTGGAGAGATGAATCTTTTTCGTGGTGTTCAACGCTGCAAAGCAATGAGAATATTATACTGTAAGATGCTTGCATTAATGGAATGTCAACTGAACTGGCTGAACCATTTTCGAATCTTGTACAACGAAAGTAGACAATAAAGTCATGATGGATAAAAAGCCTTTGGTATGTGTCACTGATCCAATCGCAATAATTTCCGGGCACGACTGTTCCACAGAAGTTAAAAGTATTATGTAGATCTGGATTAGAATCAATAGCTTTATAATCGAACGATATATTTTGTGCGTTATCAATGTCGTGAACATAGAAAGCATAGTAGTTTAAAGCATTTATAAATTGTCTTGCATTATCCTGGGAATAGTTAAAAGCTGCTGAGAGCTTAGTTATCAAGTCATTTTGATTGCCTAATGGTTTATTGGCTACTTTTTCAAAGTATATAGTGTTGTTTAATTGCTTAATTATATCATTCATTTAATTCTCTCCTTCGCAAATGATGAGCCTGAGAAAATGACATGAGTTTGTTCGTTAATCATATTATATCATTAGTGTATATAAAAGTCAATGAAAAAATGAATAAATAATGTTCTTTTTGACACCTATTTAACTCTCCACTATGGGTTACTGGAAGTTTGGATTCAGGTAACCAGAGTAATCAAATGGCTTTGTTATGCGGGTAACCTGGAATGACGCAAAATTACATGACTAAAATCAGGTTTTCAGAAGGAAATATTTGTCTTATTTAATAATTATCCTTCTCGCCAGAAACCTTATTTATATGCCATGCGGTGAAGTTTTCAATTTGGTGTTCGTTGGTAACTGAGACATATGGTTACTCGGAAGCCAAATTAATTGGCAATAAAATTTTAAAATCATAGGGCATTTGTTAACCAGTATGACGGAAAATTAAAAATTACAAATCAAATTACATGGAAATAATCTAGGAACCCGACGAGCAGATTCTGTGTTATTCGGCGTTTCCCAAGGAAAAGGAGAGATTTCCATGGCGAGAAAATCAAACGAAATAAAGATCATCTGGCACGAGCCTGCTGAAAAGCAGACGAGTGAGAATGTTCAACAGGCGGTTGACGACTTGTATATTAAAATCATAATAGATAAGCTCAGCGCCAGCGGGCTTACATATGATGAGCAGAAAGTTGCACTGAAAAAGGTGCTTTTCTCTGTAAGTAAATAAATATAACGCCCACAACTAATTATTGAACTCTGTCAGAGGAAAAATTAATTTCATTGGAGGATTATAAAATGAACAGCAATCAGAATAATCAATACAGGATTTTCCCTTTTGTAATACTTAATAGCTCAAGAAAAATAGCTGACCCAATTAATCAAGTTGATGTCTCTACAAAAGTAGTAACACCTCTTGAAAATGTTTCCCTGCAAAATAACCCCACTGAAGTATATCCGGAAGCTATAAAATGTCCCCAGACAAGCAAAGATTACAAACCTACCCCATTTGACTACGCGCGTTATATATCGCGTGTTACAAAACTGAAGAAATATAACGGAGCCTTATATAATTATTGGGATGGATGTTATCATCAGATAAATGAAGACAGGCTTATTAATATTATTATGTCTTACTGCGGAAATGAACTGATGGAAAGAGGCAGTAACTTTTTGGTGGTTCAGGTTGCTAAAGCAATTGAAATGCTCCCTGAGATTTACTGTGAGACTCTGCCCAGTTACCCTGATCTGATACCGTTTCCCAACGGGTTACTGAGTATAAGCACGATGCAGTTTCTTCCACCAAGTCCTGAAATATTCGTAAGATATGCTGTTTCTGTGCCATTCGCTGGTAGGGCACAGGAGTGCCCGGTATTTTGCCATTTCCTTGATGTGGTTACCGATGGTAATTTCTTGTTGAAACAAAGGCTGCTCGAAATAATCGGGTATATGTTGTCAGCACACAACGATGCCAAAAAGTTTTTTGTGTTCGCTGGCGTAAGTAACTCGGGAAAATCTGTTATGATACAGTTGATACAATCTTTGTTGAACAAGGAATGTATTTTTTGTGCTGACATGAATGCCCTGGGGGATAGATTTACCACAGGGTACATGAATGGTTCACATCTGTGTGTATTTGCGGATATGCCCGGCGCACGGATTTCGGACCAGGCTGTAGGAATAATTAAGGCACTTACGGGTGGAGATACAGTAATTGGTGAGAGAAAATATCAGGCTCCGGAGATAATTGCTAATGAGACCAAACTGTTGTTTTCGACAAATCATATGATTCAGACCGCAAGTGTAGACCCGGCATTTATGAACAGATGTTGCATATTTCCTTTCATGGTTGGTATACCCGTGGAACAGCAGGACCCTATGCTCCTTCAAAAACTGTTCGCTGAACGTCAGGCGATTGTCTACATGGCAATTAATGCTTATCGTGAGATGAGGATGAGGTGTGGAAATATGGCTGCAGTTTTTACTGGCGAGGAGGAATCTCAGAGGAAATATCAGCAGTATTGCAACAGTTTGCATGCTATCATGGGTGACTGTGACTGGATGTATGCTCAGTTTGTTTCAGAATGTTGTATTCTGGCTGAAGGGGTTAAAACTTCTACAATAGATTTGTATAGGGCTTTCTGTGAGTTTTGCCAGATACGGAACTATATTGTGATTCCATATGAATCGTTTTCTATTAAGATTTCCGAGTGCTTTAAGACACTCGAAAGATGTAAGATGCGCACTCCTGATGGACAAGTTAATGGGTATTCAGGCGTCAGAATTAAGTCTTTAATCTGAGTATTTTTGGGGTTGATCAAGGGGTTGATCAATATGTTTACATCTGGTATGGGCATCCAATAAATTGAGAGCTGCTTCAGGTTTAATGGGTTTGTCAGTTCGACCTGAATAATATCAGATGTAATCATTCGGTCATTTTGAGAGGATTATTTCGTTTTGTTCCATGTTCCGGGTAGGTAAAATAAA
>HF989507.1:8398-11444 GCA_000432175.1 Eubacterium sp. CAG:786 | reverse complement strand
AATACGTGGGTAGGTGCATTAAAACGGGTTCGTTTTCACTCGAACTATTATGCACCGGCAACATCTTTTAAATGGAATGTACACCAACAACCCGAATTACTCCCTTAAATCGACCTGGTTTCTTTCCAGGCCTATCAGCACGGTAGTCCCGCGGTCGCTGCTCTCGACTGAAATAGTGTGCCCCAGCGCCTTACAGATACGCTTGCAGAGGTACAGCCCTATTCCGCTTGCTTTCATATCGGTGCGGCCGTTACAGCCGGTATAGCCCTTTTCAAATATCCGCGGCAGGTCCTCCGGCGCTATGCCTATTCCGGTGTCGCTGACTGACAGCGTGTTATCGTCAAAGGATATCGTCACCCCACCGGAGCGCGTGTATTTCACCGCATTGGAAAGCACCTGGCATATCACGAACGACAGCCACTTTTCGTCGGTCAGCACGGTGTGATCGAGCGGGTGTAATTCCAGCGTGAGCCTTTTGCGGATAAACTGCCCGGAAAAGCGCCTGACTGCCCCGCGCACGATATTATCAAGGCTGTATTCACCGAAAACGTAATCCTCACCGCTTTCCAGCCTGACGTAACACAGCACCATCTCAACATACTGCGAAATTCGCTGAAGTTCCTCGTTCAGTTCGCGGCTCTCAGGGGTATCGTGCTCGGCAAACGCAAGCTGCATTGCGGCTATCGGGGTCTTTATCTGGTGCGCCCACATGGTGTAATAATCGGTCATATCCGCGATGTTTTCCTCAAAATGCGCCTGGAGTTCTGCGCGGCTCTGGAACAGCAGTTTAACGAGTTCCTGATAGCCGGCCTCAACGGAATTCTCAGGCTCCGGCAAATTATCGCAGGTGACGGTGATATCATCTCTGAGCTTTTCCAGCGTGCGTATTTTCCTGCGGTAGTGCAGAAGATCCCACACGCCGAAGCACAGCCCCAGCACCCCGCACACCGCAGCCGGATACCCCAGCGCGCCCAGCGGAACTCCCCCCAGGAAAAGAATGACCGCGGACAGCGCCGCAAACAGAAGCGCCGCGCCGATAACGCGCCTGCGGAAATGCAGATAATCCCTCATTCGACGATGTACCCCATTCCCACTTTTGTCGTGATGTAACCGGAAAGCCCGGCGCTTTCAAGCTTGCGGCGCAGGCGCGCGACGTTCACGGTGAGGGTGTTCTCGTCGATGAAGCAGTCGGTTTCCCAGAGGCGGTTCATCAGTTTTTCGCGGCTGACTATCTTCCCCTTGCTTTCCATTAGCGTCTGAAGAATGCGGTATTCGTTCTTTGTCAGGTCGATGCGCTCGTCGCCGGCGTAAAGTGCTGCCTCTGCGGTGTTCAAGCGGGCGCCGCGGTGTTCTATTACCCCCACCTGCTGCGCGAAATCATATGTGCGCCGCAGCAGCGCCTGTATTTTCGCGACCAGCACCGGCATATCAAAGGGCTTTGCGACGAAATCATCACCGCCCATGTTCATCGCCATTATAATGTTCATGTTATCGCTCGCGGACGAAATGAACATCACCGGCACGCTGCTGGTACGGCGTAATTCCCCGCACCAGTAAAGCCCGTTGCGGTAAGGCAGCGTTATATCCATCAGCACAAGGTGCGGCTGATATTCCGCTATTTCATAGGCTATCCTACGGAAGTCCTCTGCGCATTTAACGTCAAACTCCCAGCCCGAAAGACCCTTTGCCGTTGCCTTTGCGATGCCCTCGTCGTCCTCCGCGATATATATTTTATACATTATTTCATCTCCAAATATCACAACTGTATTATCTGTATTATATCATAGTTTCTTTCATCAGTCAATAGGATTTTCAAATTTCTTCCGGTAATGTAATATCGCATATCAGACGCTATAAATATTTTTTATAGCATGTAATAAGAAATAACAATTGGACAAATACCTACCGTTGTGATATACTTAGTACAGAAAGAAAAACACGGAGGTGCCGGAATGAAAAAATTCATCGAAGCCAGAAACGACCGAATGTGCAATACCGGCCGAATGTGTAACAAATAACCTTAACTCTGAAAACAACTTACAATTTTAATTTATGGAGGAAAAACACCATGTCCGAGAAGAACTACAGATTTGAAACCTTACAGCTCCACGTTGGCCAGGAGCAGCCCGACCCCGCTTCCGACGCACGCGCAGTGCCGATATACGCTACAACTTCCTATGTATTCAAGAACTCCGCTCACGCCGCCGCACGCTTCGGTCTTGCGGACGCAGGCAACATCTACGGCAGACTGACGAACTCCACCCAGGACGTTTTCGAAAAGAGAATTGCCGCGCTTGAGGGCGGCGTTGCAGCCCTCGCGACTGCTTCCGGCGCCGCAGCGATCACCTACACCATTCAGGCGCTCGCAAAGCAGGGTGAGAATATCGTGGCTTCCAACACCATCTACGGCGGAACCTACAACCTGCTGGCGCACACCCTCCCGCTGTACGGAGTTACTGCAAAGTTCGTTGACCCCTACGTTGAAGGCTCCTTTGAAGCAGCCATAGACGAGAACACAAAGGCGCTGTATGTTGAGTCCCTGGGCAACCCGAACTCCAACGTTGCCGACATCGAAAAGCTCGCGCAGATCGCTCACAAGCGCAACATTCCGCTGGTAGTGGACAGCACCTTCGCAACTCCTTACCTGCTCCGTCCGATCGAGTACGGCGCTGATATCGTGGTACATTCCGCGACCAAGTTCATCGGTGGTCATGGCACGGCGATCGGCGGCGTTATCGTGGACAGCGGCAACTTCGACTGGAAGAAGTCCGGCGCTTACCCCTGGATCTCCGAGCCGAACCCCTCTTACCACGGAATCAGCTTCTCCGACGCTGTCGGCGCTGCTGCATTCGTTACCTACATTCGCGCTATCCTGCTGCGTGACACCGGCGCTACTATCTCACCGTTCCACGCATTCATCTTCCTGCAGGGTCTGGAAACCCTCTCGCTGCGTGTTGAGCGCCATGTATTCAACGCACTCAAGGTCGTTGAGTACCTCAGCAAGCACCCGCAGGTAGAGGCTGTTTACCACCCCCCCCCCGCAAAA
>HF989507.1:3845-8346 GCA_000432175.1 Eubacterium sp. CAG:786 | reverse complement strand
CGAACGGCGGTGGTTCCATTTTCACATTCGAGGTAAAGGGAACCGCAGAGGACGCGCAGAAGTTCATCGACAACCTGCCGATATTTTCTCTGCTGGCTAACGTTGCTGACGTTAAGTCACTGGTTATCCACCCGGCTTCCACCACACATTCCCAGCTTACTGAAAGCGAACTGCTGGAACAGGGCATCAAGCCGAACACCATCAGACTTTCCATCGGCACCGAGCACATCGACGACCTCATCGAGGCGCTGGACACTGCATTTGCAGCTATCAAGTGATTTAAACTCAAACCATTGGTTTTTCCTTATACCTTCAAATAATTTTGCCGGCTGTCGAAAGATAGCCGGTTCTTTTGTGATTTGCAAGTAGATATAAGGCAACACCGCACAAAGACCATTTATTGGATTTTGCACGTGTCTTGCTTGCATCTTTTCCGTCATCTTGCACAATTCGTCCTAGCAAGGCGACAGCCTTGCGTCGTCCTCATTGTACAATCTGACGAAAAATCTGACTGCGCAATACACGCACAATCTTTGTGCGGTATTGCCATAAAAATACCCCGTCAAAAAGACGGGGTATCAGTTATCAGCCGTTGATAAGGGATTTTAAGTACTCAGTCATCTCAGCTGCCGCGATATCCTGCGAAGCCTCGGTGGGGTGCCAGTCAGCTGCCCAGCCGTTGGTGTTGCCGTCCTGCTGGGTCATCAGCAGCGTGGATACGTTGGTGTCGCCGGTCTGCTCAGTGTACTGCTTCACTGCGCGCTCAACGCCGTTCTTGTAGAGGGAAGCGCCCATTACGCCAAGTGCGCACACGATATGCGCGTCAGGGTTCTTCTCGCGTACTACCTTGAGGAACTCGGTGTATCCGTCGGCGTATTCGATTACGCGTTCCTTGTCAGAGCCGGTGTAACTTGCGTCGTTAGTGCCGAGGTTTATTACGACGTACTGCGGCTGGAACTTGCTGAAATCCCAGTCGAGGTCCTGAATGTTGAACTCGTTCCAGTTGCCCCAGGACTTGCCCACCTTGTCGTAAACATCGGGCACAAGCTGGCTGGTCTGCTTCTCGCCGTTATCGGTGTAGCCGGACACGATGCCGTTACCGCTGTAGGAAACCAGGCTGTAGTCAGCGTCCAGCGCCATTGCAGTCTTGAATGCATACGCCTTGGTAGCGTCCTCAGTGGTGGTCTTGAAGTGGTGGTCGCGGTCGGGGTCGTCAACGCCGTAACCGCAGGTTATGGAGTCGCCGATGAACTCTATCCTGAGCGCCTTTTCAGCCGTGGGGGTAAGTCCACCGACAGAAGTAACGTTTATGCTCTTGATGCCCATTGTGGACTCCTGAGCCTCTGATATCTTCAGGAACTTTACGGTAGTCTCTGCAGCTTCGTCAGCCTTGAATACCTCGACTGTCTTTTCGGGGGCGTCAACAATATCGTCGATGGTGCGCTCGCCGTTTATGTACACTGCAAATCTCGGGGTCTTCTCGGGGTTGGAATACATGCTGTCGCCCACCAGTGTGAACGAAGCGCTCGTACCTGTGAATGTGAACTCCACGCCGCTTGCGGAAAGTCCCAGCCAGCGAATTCCGTCGTATTCACCGGTTCTACCGATGAGCTTAACGTTTTCCTCATTTGCAGCGAATGTCTTTTCTGAAAGTGTCATGTCGTCCTCCGATGTGGTGTCAGTATCAGCCGCGCTGCTCTCTGCAGCGCCCGCAGCGGACTCGCCGGGTGTGCTGGAGTCTGCAGCGCTTGTATCAGCAGCCGAGCTGCTGTCCGGAGCGCTTTCGCCCGGCGTCGCGCTCACACAGCCAGTCAGCATCATAGCCAGTGCCGTGAGCACGGATAATGCGGAAATCTTAAGTTTCATAAATTCCTCCAAAGAAAAAGCCGTCCGTCCTGCCTATCAGGGAACCCTGACCACTCGGCCGGACGGACGGTCTGTTTAAGTTTCTGTCAAACCGGCAGATCAAACACCGAACTTGATGGTGCTTACCTTAACGCCGGGACCCATTGTGGAAGAAACTGTGCAGCTCTTGATATACTGACCCTTTGCAGCAGAAGGCTTAGCCTTTGCTACAGCTTCCATCAGAGCGTTGAAGTTCTGCTCGAGCTTCTCAGCGCCGAAGGATGCCTTGCCGATGGGGCAGTGAATGATGTTAGCCTTATCAAGACGGTACTCGATCTTACCAGCCTTAGCTTCCTGAACAGCCTTAGCTACATCAGGGGTAACTGTACCAGCCTTGGGGTTAGGCATGAGGCCTCTCGGACCGAGGACCTTACCGAGTCTACCAACAACGCCCATCATGTCGGGAGTTGCGATAACAACTTCGAAGTCCATCCAGCCGCCGTTGATCTTAGCAACGGTGTCGTTGTCAGCGATGTAATCAGCGCCTGCGTCCTTGGCAGCCTGCTCCTTGTCAGCCTTGCAGAATACCAGGGTACGTACCTTCTTACCGGTACCGTTCGGGAGAACAACTGCGCCTCTGACCTGCTGGTCAGCGTGACGGGAGTCAACACCCAGACGAACATGCAGCTCAACGGTCTCGTCGAACTTAGCCTTAGCGGTCTTGCATACTAAATCGAAAGCTTCAGCGGACTCGTAAACCTTAGCGGACTCAACGAGCTTTGTGCTTTCTACATACTTCTTTCCGTGTTTCATTAAAAAATCCTCCTTGTGGTCAAGCGGAATAGATCCTCCCACTGAATTAATAGTTGATTAGTAGTGACAGGGGGTCGTATCAGTCAACGACCTCAACGCCCATGGAACGTGCAGTACCAGCGATCATAGACATAGCAGTGTCGATGTTAGCTGCGTTCAGGTCGGGCATCTTAGTTTCAGCGATCTCCTTGAGCTGAGCCTTGGTGATCTTTGCAACCTTGGTCTTGTTCGGAACGCCGCAACCGCTCTCGATCTTGCAAGCCTTCTTGATGAGTACGCTTGCGGGAGGGGTCTTTGTAATGAATGTGAAGCTCTTATCAGCGTAAACGGTGATAACAACAGGAATGATCAGACCTGCCTTATCCTTGGTACGCTCGTTGAACTCCTTGGTGAATGCCATGATATTAACGCCGTGCTGACCCAGTGCAGGACCAACAGGGGGCGCAGGTGTAGCCTTGCCGGCCGGGATCTGTAACTTAATAAATCCTGTTACCTTCTGTGCCATGATTTTAATCCTCCATAAAAAACTTGAAGTTCGATCTCACCCTAATAGTGGATCAGATTTTTTCGACAGCTGAAAGCTCGAACGAAGTCGGAGCCATCTGTCCCATCATAACCAGGTCTACAACGACCTTGTTCTGGTCGGGGTCGATGGAGCTTACGGTGCCCTCGAATCCCTCGAGAGGACCGGACTTGATCTTTACGCTGTCGCCCACATCAAGAGAAACGCTCGTTTCCTTGGTGGTGATGCCGAGATTTCTGACCTCTTCTTCGCTCAGCGGAGTAGGCTGTGACCCTGGTCCCACGAACCCGGTAACGCCACGGGTGTTGCGGCATATATACCATGATTCGTTGGTGATGATCATCTTGACGAACACATAACTCGGGAAAAGCTTCTCCTCGACTTCGACCTCCTTGCCGTTTTCCTTGACCTGCTTGGTCATTTCAACGGGCAGATAGACCTCTTCGATGAGATTCTGGAGATTTCTGTTCTCAACGACCTTCATGATGTCGCTTGCGACCTTGTTCTCATAGCCGGAATATGTGTGAAGTATATACCACTTTGCCTCGGTGTCAGCCATATTAACCCCCTTGAACGTGTCAGCCCAGTACCAGTGAATTGATCAGTGCAAAGAGTGAATCTATACCGAATACGAACAGACCAGCCAGCAGGCAGACAACGATAACAACGATGGTGTTATGCGTGGTTTCCTTGGGCGTGGGCCATACGACCTTCTTGAATTCAGCCTTGCAATCCTTGAAATACTTTACGATACCTTTCTTCGGCTTCTTTGCGGACGCCTTCTTGGACTTGTCCTTAGCGTCCTTGTCCTTGGACTTCTTTTCCTTGTCCTTGGAGCCTGCGCTTTCCTTTACATCGGAAATTTCATCGGGAGTGTCTGTGCCAACGTTCTTCTTCTCGATCTCGTTTGCCATTTGGACTCCTCCTGATTACTTGGTTTCCTTGTGAAGAGTATGCTTTTTGCAGAAGCGGCAGTACTTGTTCATCTCAAGTCTGTCAGGATCATTCTTCTTGTTCTTCATGGTGTTGTAGTTGCGCTGTTTGCATTCTGTACACGCCAGTGTAATTTTAACTCTCACTTTCGGCACCTCCTATTTTCTTGCCCTTTCAGGCATTATTGCCTCCCTCGTCTGCGGAATTGCAGGTTATAAACGGGGGTGATATCATGTGCCTGTCTTTTAAAAATAGGCACAAAAAAATAAACCCCATTCGAGGTATCACTATTATATCACAAATAATCCCCTTTGTCAAGCGTTATTTCTGGATTTATGCAAATTTTTATTGACAAATCAGCACGGCTGTTGTATCATGTTATTAATG
>HF989507.1:1595-3799 GCA_000432175.1 Eubacterium sp. CAG:786 | reverse complement strand
GGTAACCTCTAAAAACCTCCTTCACGGCAGATTTCTATGACTTATATCATCTGCTTCGTTGTCAAACCTTGAAATACATACAGTATTACTGCGGTTTGACGCCTAGCATCTGATATAAGTCATGTGCGAAATCTGCTCGTGTCCCGGTTTTTAGAGGTTACCTAATATGATATATGGAGCGTGGTAAAAAATGGTAAGGATAGGCACAGGCTATGACGTACACCGTCTTGTCGAGGGACGAAAACTGATCCTCTGCGGGGTGGAAGTCCCCTCAGAGCTGGGGCTTCTCGGGCATTCTGACGCGGACGTTGCAGCGCATGCGCTCATGGACGCGATACTCGGTGCGCTGGCGCTTGGCGACATCGGAAAGCTGTTCCCGGACAGCGACCCGAGGTACAAGGGTGCCGACAGCATGAAGCTTCTCGCGGAGGTGATAACCCTGATGCGCTCCCACGGGTGGGAACTCGGGAACCTCGACATCACGATCATCGCGGAGCGCCCCAAACTCGCGAAGTTCATCATTCCCATGCGCGAGAGCCTTGCAGCCGCGTTCGGGTGCGATATTTCACAGGTGAGCGTAAAAGCCACCACTGAAGAGGGTCTTGGCCTTGCGGGAATGGGCGTCGGCTCCCAGGCGGTCGTACTTCTCAGCAAATAATAATACCCCGTTTCAGTGCGGAATGCCGCGGAAACGGGGTGTTTCTTTTATTCAGTCTGCCCGCTGGACTGTGCGAGCGCTTCTTTGTATTCCTCATCGTCGAGCATACGGTAGCCCACGCCGTTTTCGGTGATTATGTACCTCAGATGTGCAGGGTCCGGCTCTATCTTGCGACGGATATTCGCCATGTTGACGCGCAGTATCTGGTTGTTGCCGGTGGAATTCGGCCCCCACAGACGGGTCATGATGTCGTCGTATTTCAGCACCGTGCCCCGGAACTGCCCCAGCAGCGCGACTATCCGGAACTCGTTCTGGGTGAGTTCTGCGTCAACGCCGTCGATATACACGCGGTGCTTCTGGTAGTCTATCCGCATGTCGCCGACTTCGATCATATCGCGCTGTACTTCCGCATTGTTGCCTGCAGAGCGCGCATGGCGCAGTGCCACCCTTATCCGCGCGAGAAGCTCCTGCATGCCGAACGGTTTGACGACATAATCGTCGGCGCCGTTTTCCAGCGCAGTCACCTTGTCCTCCTCGTCCCCGCGGGATGAAACCACTATCACCGGCACCTGCGACCAGCCGCGCACGCTTTTCAGCACGCTCATGCCGTCCATGTCGGGGAGCCCCAGGTCAAGCAGTATCACATCAGGGCAGTGGGACTTTGCCATAAGCTTTGCGTCGCTGCCATTGTTCACGGAAACCACGTCATAGCCGTTTATCTCCAGCATGCGGCAGGTGTAGTGTTCTACGCTTTCATCGTCCTCTATCAGCAGTAATTTGTAACGAAAATCCATTTTGTTACCTCCAGTGGGCGCTGTGGAGTCATTGCGTCCACGGAGCCGTCCGGTCAGCCGATATAACCTGATTTCTGCGTGAACGGTGCTACTCTGTCTGAAAATGCCAGACATTTCACCAATGTTAAATTTATTGTACCATATTTTCGTCAGCAGTTAAATAAAAAAATCGCAAAAAACTCACGTATTTCTCACAATATGCAAAAGTTGTGCATTATCTCTGTAATATCCCATGAGAACGGCAAATATGCATGTACCGATATCTGTCCGGGAGGGGAATTTATGGAACTGCTCAGGAGCCTTATAAACAGCGCAAACGACATATTATGGGGCGCTCCGATGCTGGCGATGATGCTGGTGTCGGGGGCGTACTTTTCCGTGCGCACGGGATTTTTCCAGCTGCGCCGCGCCGGCACATGGCTGAAGAGCACCATCTTCTCCCGCGGGAATTCCTCATCGGGTGGCTCTATAACGCCGTTTCAGGCGATGTCCTCCGCGCTTGCCGCGCAGGCGATGTCCCCCGCGCTTGCCGCGACCCTCGGCACCGGAAATATCGCCGGGGTGGCGACGGCGCTTTCCACCGGGGGCGCGGGAGCGGTATTCTGGATGTGGATCTCCGCTGTGCTCGGAATGATGACAGGTTATGCTGAAAACCTGCTGGGCTGTCTCTATCGCCGCAGGAAGCCCGACGGAAGCTGGCAGGGCGGCGCGATGTGGTACATTCGCGGTGGACTGTCGGAAAAGTGCGTCAC
>HF989507.1:0-1590 GCA_000432175.1 Eubacterium sp. CAG:786 | reverse complement strand
GTGGACTGCCGGAAAAGTGCCTCACAAAGCCGCTCGCGAAACCGCTTGCAGCTGTTTTCGCGGGTGCCTGCGTGCTTTCCTCCTTCGGCATGGGGAATATCGTGCAGACGAACTGCGCCGCACAGTCCATTCAGGCTGGCTTCGGAATTCCCGGGGTGGTCACTGCGGTAGTTCTGGCGCTGGTCACGGGCGCGGTTTTCTTCACTGGCAGGGAAAAGAACGGCGCCCAGCGGACTGCCGCAGTCACCGCAAAAATAGTGCCGGTGATGTCCGCGCTGTATATCGCGGCAGCTGTGTACATTCTCGCGGTCAACATCACGCGCCTGCCCGACGTCATGGGGCTGATATTCCGCAGCGCATTCGGGCTGGAAGCGGCTGCGGGAGGCGTCAGCGGATACATGGTCAAGCAGGCTGTGAGCATGGGCTTCAGGAGAGGGGTGTTCTCGAATGAAGCGGGGCTTGGTTCCTCAGTGGCTGCACATGCTTCCATGTCTGAGACAGAACCCTGCGTGCACGGAATGTGGAGCATTTTCGAGGTGTTCTTCGACACCATCGTCATGTGTTCCATGACTGCATTCGTGCTGCTGGCAAGCCCCTGCCGGGAAATCCCCATGCAGGAAGCGTTCAACAACGTGAGCGCGCAGCCGCAGTACTTCCGGCTGACGGAATGCGACAGCCTTGTCACCAGCGGCGCTCCCCTGCTGACTGTCGGCTCCGGTGAGGCAGCGCAGATGCGGACAGTTTACGGTGAGAAATTCACGGTGCTGATATCGGAAAGCGGAGTCACCTGCTCAAACGTCATGAAACTCACCGGGATACCGCACAGCACCCCGCACGGCACTCAATGGGAAGCCACGCTGGAAGAAGTCACCGGCGCCGAACTCATGACGATCGCGTTCTCGTCGGTGTTCGGCAACGCCGCAGGGATGCTGCTTTCCGCAGCTGTGGCGCTGTTTGCATTCACCACGGTGATAGGCTGGGGCAGCTTCGGCGCGCAGGCCGCGGAATACCTCGCAGGGGAACGCGCGGTGATTCCTTTCAGGGTGGTATACACGCTGCTTGCGGCGCTGGGGGGAGTGATCGACATGTCCTCCGCGTGGGGTATCGCGGATATGTTCAACGGAATGATGGCTGCGGTCAATCTCCCGGTGGTGCTGGCGCTTTCGGGCACAGTCATACGGCGCACCCGGGAATTCACGCAAAAAAAGCGCGCAGAAAAGCCACGCTCCCTTGACGGCTGACGTGTTCATGATGTATAATGTTCATAAACATTCTTTGTCAGGGGGAAATGCAGATGTTCTTTTGTTCGAGCCCCAGTGGATATTAGCGGTGGCGGGGTCGTCGACCACCTGCAGCCCGGGGAGGATTATTCCCGCTTCAAGGTAGAAATTCTGGAGCAGGCAGTTGGTGTCGAGTTCCATGAGATAGCGACGGTTAACGTCCATTCTCTCGCGGAAAACGCCGGGGAGTATCCTGACAGTTCCGTTTTTTGCATTGTTCAGCATGATGAATACCTCGCAGAAGTGTTTTAGGGAACCTCTAAAAACCGGTTTGAAAAGTGAAAATGGGTAGAGTGCGCCGAATGCGATG
>HF989506.1 GCA_000432175.1 Eubacterium sp. CAG:786 | reverse complement strand
GTCCGATATCTTATCGTAGTTGTAGTTTACAAAATAGATGTTCATATCCTTGTCAAGCGTCAGGGCAACGCCGTTATAGAACTCGCTCAGCGCATATGCAGTTTGAGTTTTGTTTTCCCAATTGTACCACAGTTTGTAATTGCCATTTTCCCTTACCCATACAGAATCTGCGCCCCATTCATAGCGCATATTCGTATCATTAAAATCGTATAGCATTTCGCCGGAAGCAAGGTCAATTACACCGCATTTTGTTACTTGCCCGTATTCGTCTACGTTCTTGGTTCTCGCCTGGTTTCCGTTGATGTATTTTCCGTCGCTGCCCTTGTAAGGCTTTCCGTACACCTTTAGGTTTGTGCCGTCTAAGGAGTACCAGCGTCTATTGCTGTCCACATAATACTTGTCGTCGATTAAGGCGGCTACGTCATAGCCCGCGTCGGTTATGGGCTTTACTTTCTCGGTGTAGTCGGTGACGTTGCCGTTCATGTCCATGCAAAGCGTCTTTCCGCCCTCGGTGTAGAAGCACTTTCCGTCGTAGAACTCGCCGTGATACGGCAGGTCGAGCTTGTCGCCGTCCATAGAATAGTACGTTTCGTTCTGAATGATAACGCCGTCGCTTATGGTGACTTTACCCTTTTCAACGGGGTATTCTTTGTCCTTGATTCGCAGAACGCGGTTTCCGTCTTTATCCTTATAATAAATTGTGTCATAAAGCGGATACCACGATTTTACATCGTCGAGTGTTTCTTTAACAGAATAGTCGCTGTTTAATATTACGTAGTTCGTTTTTAAAGAAGATAAAGAAGCTCCATCCCAAGAACTCTGTGTAGCATAATATACATCGTACTCGGCGGAATATCCCTCTATACTGTACCATGTATCGATTCCTTCATCCATATATGCGGCAAACGGAGTTTTTGTAACATTGTACTTCACGTTCTGCGGGAAATTGTTCTGTGGCTTTGTTTCCTCTGCGGGCTTCTGCTCGCTTTCCACTGGCGCTGAGGACTCGGTTTCTTCCTGCGCTGTATCAGAAGCTTTGGGCGCGTTATTGTCGTAATAGTCGCTTCCGCCGGCGCTTATAAGATATGTTTCGCCGTTGGCTTTGAACGTAAACTTGCCGCTGCCAATATAGGCGTTATTGATAACCTTGCCGTATTCGTCGTTTCTGTCGTCGCCTGTAATTGTAAAGAGCGTGTCCGATATTTGTTCATAGCTGCTGTTTACAAAATAGAGGTTGTAGTCCATATCAAGCATAAGCGCAATCCCGTTATGAAACTCGCTTATTCCATATGCAATAGGGAATTCGCCTACCCAATAACTGTCGCCTGCCGAACTCAGTAAATAAGGTCCGCCCCAGTCATACCGATAATGTGTTGCGTCCGCGGCAATCGGTTCTTCATCGTTAGCAAGGTCGATGTAAAAATAATAATACCCATTGTCGATAGAATAGCTGCTTTCGGCTCTTGTTTTAACCACGCTGCCGTTGCTGTACTTTCCGTCGCTGCCCCTGACAGGCGTTCCGTAGTACATTGCGGACGTTTTCTTTACCAGAGTACCGTCTGTGTAAAACCACTGACCGTAATAGTCCACATAATACTTGTCCTCGATAGAAGCGATAATGATTGAGCTGCCGTTATTTGTTATGGGCTTTACCTTTTCGGTAATGTCGGTGATATTTCCTTTCAGGTCCATGCAAAAATATGCGTCGTCTTTCTTCTCGTAGAAAATGCATTTGCCGTCGTAAAATTCACCGTGGTACGGCAGGTCGAGCTTGTCGCCGTTAAAGGAATAATAGGTTTGGTTATATATCACAACGCCGTCGCTCAAAAAAACCTTGCCATAATCAACACTGTATTCCTTATCCTTGATACGTAGGAAGTAATTCCCGTCGTTATCCATGTAATGTATTATGCCGTAAATGGGATACGCCGAGATTACCCCGTCAATTTTTTCCTTTACAGAAAAGTCGGAGTTCAGTATCATGATACCCTGCTCGAACGAATTGCCGCCGCTGTAATTGGGCGCGGCGTAATATGTATCGGTTTGCGCGCAATACCCCACTAAAGAGGCGGATTGGACTTCGGCGTCCATACCCTCCGCCTTGATTAGCGTACAATCCTCGACCTGCACTTCTTCGGCGGGATTCTGCCCACTTTCCGTAGATACACCTGCGGAGTCAGCCGAGGTGTTTTTTCCCGCAGAAGCGGAGGAGCTGTTTTTCTCGGAAGAACCGTTATCACTGCCCGCGCACCCCGTAAGAATGCTTGCTGCAAGTGCAAGCGCCGTGATAAGCGTAGCTTTCTTTTTCATGCCGTTACACCTCATTCCTTTTCGTTGCAGCGACTGATTTTCCAGCCGTTTTCGGTTTTTGTGAGCGCGGAAAGAACTGTCCATTCATCACCATATGCAGTGTCACGCAGATAAGTGCGCACGACTATCTCGCTGTCGTTATTGGTTACAAATTCGCACTTGAACACATCGGGGATAGGACCGCCGAATGCAACGGGATTCCTGACGCAGGTTCCGTTGTCGTTGACATATTTGCCGAGCAGCGTACCGCTTTCCGCGTCGTAGCAGGCGTTGAACAAATCCTCTGTAAAATACTTCTTGAACAGGCTTACTACCCACTCATAGGAGCTGTCGCCATTATAGGTGCATATGCCGCCATTAAAACGGTTCTCGCACTCGCCGATTTCTGCCTTTGAGAATACGTCCGCAAGAAAGTCGATTGCCGTGTAAATGTCGCCTGCGGTAAGTCCGTCGGGGTCTATGGGCGACATGGGGTCGGTGTAATCTGCTGCCGGCATAGTATATCCCTCGGGCATTCCACTAACATCGCTGATATCGCACCTTTCGCCGAGTTTGGCGGTAATGCCGTCTGCGGTGTTTGAAACGTAGTATGATTCTGCGCATTCGAGAAGCCCCACATAGATAGTAGACCTGACTACCGCAACCGAGCCGTCCTCCTGTGGAAAGCTCTCATAGACGTAGCTCAGCTTTCTGTTTGAGTCCTCCAGAACATTATGATACTTTTTTATTCGGGCATATTCAATATAAGGCGTATCGTCGCCTGATAATTCATGCGCCATTTCGTAAAGCTCCTGCGCGTCCATAGCAAGCAGGGGATTATCCTGAGTTTGAGCCGCTTCCTCGGTGGGCTGCTTTTCGTCTGCGGTGGTGGATTCTTCTGCGGTCTGCGCAGGCTCGCTTGTGTCACCTACAGTGCTTTCCGTTGAAGTCGTTGACGATGTGCTTTCGGAAACTGCTTCCGATATACTTGCAACGCTCGGTTCGCCCTTGCTGCAACCGGTTGTCAGTAATAATGCTGACACGGTAAGCAATGCAATTATTCTCTTGTTCATGATTTTACCTTCCTTTTCAACTTGTAAATTAAAAAATGCAGAACAGATGTTGCTTTACACCACCATACCACACAATGTTAATTGTGTGGTGAATGCTCGTTTTCCATTGCTGTTATGCGCATTTTCGGCTATATAAAATTCTATTTTTCGATAAAATAATCAAAATTAAAAGATTTTTATTACAAAACTACTTGCAATTTAACCCGTATTGTGATATAATATTTTCGGGAAGATTTGCTTTACTAGACTAAAATACCACACAATTAACATTGTGTGGTATTTCTTATTAACCCTAAACCCTCTATTTGTCGCGCATGGACAGCCCCGCACTCCCGTGTGTATATTCTTGTAGTATTGATGGAAGAATGCCCGAGAATGTCAGCAAGGCGCGACAGATCCTTTTCACGGTTATAGTAGGTTCGTGCGAACAGGTGGCGCAGATTGTGCGGGTAGACCTTGCTTTTCTGAACCTTCGCCTGCTCGCACAGGCGTTTCATCTGCTTCCACAGGTTGCTTCTGTCGAGAGGTTTTCCGCCTGATGTAACAAATACTGCACCCTGGGTTATACACCTTTTATCGCAGTATTGCTTTAGTAATCTGCAAAGCTTTTGCGGCAGGAACAGTGTCCGCCGTTTACCCTTACAGGCGATTATTGTATGACCGTCAGCTTTTGCCTGCACAGTTATGTATTGTAATTCTGATACGCGTATTCCCGTTGAGCATATCGTCTGAACCGCCAGCGCCAGCCGCTCATCTCCGTTTTTGTATGCTGTGACTGTCAGCCGTTCGTAATCTGATTTACTAAGCTCCTTGTCATTTTCCTCGAAGCTGTTTTTCTGTACTCTGACCGGTTTCAACGCAATGTCGTTTCTGCCAATAAATTTCAAATAACTGTTTATCGCTGCAACGCTGACATTAACGGTTGATGGCTTGTATCTGTCATTCAGAATGGATTTATATTCAAGCAGCTTGGTTTTGGTGATAGCTTCTCCGTCGGAATAAAACTGCAATGCCCGTAATTCGCGAATGTAGTTGCTTATGGTACTAGTGCTGCGTTCCTGTTCGCGCATATACTTTTCAAACTTCTTTATTGACCGCTCGGTTATTAATACTTCTTTTTTCATTCTGCTTCTCCTTTCATTTTATATAATTATACAACAAAAGGCGGAAAACCGCCTCATGTTGGTTATAAATTGTTATACACATAATATCCCACAAACCTATGCAGTGGAATAACCATTATCTTACCGGTTTTAATATTTGCTAATCGTATTTTTGCGCCGTTAGTGGTAGTATTGTGTATATATCTGCCGGATATTTGACTTGTCCGGCTATACCATTCTTCGCTGCTTGTTCCGCGAATCTTACATTCATTTCCGTCGCGGTCTGTGTATGTGACTGTCAAAATATTATTATCGGCCTGATGTTGTATAGTTCCTATAAATAAATTCATACAAATCTGCGGACATATATAATAGTCTGCCAGATTTATTTTTACTTTCTCAATATAAAACCCATCTTGCCGACGGAATAATCTATAGCACCAACAGTTGTCTGAATAATACATTTCAGTTTCTGTATTATCTTTTATTCTATTTATTGCAATGCTGTCTAATACTCTTTTGTTTTTGGCTATTAACATATATCGACCGTTTTTATCTATTCCGCAGCATAGACATGATTGTAGGAAGTATTGCTTGATATATGTATTATTACTAAGATTACATTTTATAAGTCCTTCACTTTTAATTCTTGCTTCTTCACAATAATAAATAACATTAGATATTGGTATATTATTATCAACACGAATATCCT
>HF989505.1:4220-11806 GCA_000432175.1 Eubacterium sp. CAG:786 | reverse complement strand
TGACTATCTCCGGTATCTTGTCATCATAGCCATACCAGTTCATCGCCCTTGTCCAGCAGAGGTCCTGGAGTTCCTGCTCCGCGCCCTCGATGGAAGGCGTGTATGTTCCCTTGGGTATCGGACGGATATCCTCAACCATATCGGCAATGGCGTTGGTGTTGGTTATTACGACTTCCTTCGCCTTTCCTGCGCCAAGATAGCTGAATTCCTCCAGCATCTCATCGGTGGTGCGCAGGTACAGCGGCGCCTGGTTATCGGCGTCCTTGAAGCCCTGCCCTGCCTGCAGTATCTTACGGAATATCCCGTCCTCCTTGTTCATGAAGTGGACGTCGCAGGTGGCAACCACCGGCTTGTTCAGCTTCTCGCCGAGCTTGACAATGCGCATGTTCAGCTGGCGCAGTCCCTCGTCGTCAGAAACCATGCCCTCGCGCACCAGGAACTCGTTATTCGCGATAGGCTGTATTTCGAGATAGTCGTATATCGACGCTATGCTCTCTATCTCTTCCTGCGGCTTTCCGTCGAGTATCGCACGGAAAAGTTCACCCGCTTCGCAGGCGCTGCCGACTATAAGTCCCTCGCGGTGTTTCTGCAGTTCGGACAGCGGCACGCGGGGCTTGCGGTAGAAGTAGTTCAGGTTGGAATAGGAAACCAGCTTGTACAGGTTCTTTAAGCCGACCTGGTTCTTTACCAGGATTATCATGTGGTATGTGGGCTGCTTCTTTACGTCCACATCGCCGAGTATCGTGTTGAAATCTCCGAATTTTTCCAGCTTGTGTCCCTTGCAGGATACCTGAACAAGGGAAATGAATATCTTCGACAGCATTTCCGCATCGTCGATAGCGCGGTGGTGGTTAAAGTCGCCAAGCTTGAATTCCTTTGCCACCGTATCCAGCTTGAAGTTCTTGAGGTGCGGGAGCGCAGCGCGTGCAAGTTTCAGCGTATCAGCGTAACGTATATCGTATGTCAGCCCCTGGCGCTCGCAGCCTATTTTTATGAAGGAAGTATCAAAATCCGCATTATGCGCGACAAGAACGCCCTTTCCGGCAAACGCGATGAACTTCTCAAGCGCTTCTTTTTCCGAGGGAGCGTCCTCGACCATTGCGTCAGTAATGCCGGTGAGTTCGGTTATGTTGGCAGGAATGGGTTTTTCCGGGTTGACAAATGTCTGAAATCTGTCAACTACCTCCAAATTGCGAAGCTTCACCGCGCCTATTTCTGTTATGCGGTCAAGTTCGCGGCTGAGTCCGGTGGTCTCTATATCGAACACGATGATATCGTCATTTATCGAATGCTCAGTGCAGCCGGAAACCAGCGCGCCGGAATCGTTGACAAAATACGCTTCCATGCCGTAGATTATCTTGAACTCCCCACCGTTCTTGCGTATCTTTTCAACGGTGTTCATTGCTTCGGGGTATGCCTGAACGTTGCCGTGGTCGGTTATGGCTATAGCCTTGTGTCCCCACGCGAACGCCTGGTTTACCAGGTCTGCGGGTGGAGTTACCGCGTCCATATCGGACATGGTGGTATGCAGGTGGAGTTCCACGCGCTTCTCATCTGCCTTATCCTGGCGCTTCTTCGTCTTTATGGAAGCAATGGACCATGGACGTATATTCAGGCATTTTGCGAATGTATCGAACTCAAACTTACCACTGACGATTATCGACTTGCCCGGCTTGATGTTGCTTTTAATTATCTCGCTGTTTTCAGTCGGGGTTATCACCTTGAGTATCTCAGAGGAAGTCTTGTCGGAAAAGTATGCGGTGAAAATGAACGTATTTCCATCGCGGGAGGTCTTTTCGTCGGTCTTGAAAACCTCTCCCCACAGGGTCACTTCGTCGCCCTCGCCGAATGTTTCAGCCATTTTAAGGGGCGCTTCGCTTATTCCCTTGCCGTAGAACAGAGTTGCGTTTTCCTCAATGATATCAGACTGGAACGGAAGCTTGATCTCCTTTGGCTCTTTCAGCACGGAGGAACCGCGCCTTCCGCCCTTTCCACCACCGCCCTGATACTTGTTCTCAGATGGCGCGGGTGCGGGGGTATACGGAACGACCTGCACCGGAGGACGCTCCTCAGCTTTCATGTATTCCTCCATGTTCACCTCGGAAATTCCGGTGAACTCTACATGTATCGCTTTCTTGAAAAATCCAGCTATCATGCGCTCAATAGAAGTGTTTATGCCCATCTGCATGAGCATTTCACGCCCGCCGTGTTTAAGGGAAATTTCGCAGTTTTCACCGTCGTCGTTTATCTCGGCATTGTCAAGGTAGCCGTTAACTGCGCCGTTTCTGTCCTTCATCAGCGCCATTACCTCGCTGATATAGTCAGGCGTGTAGAGCGCTTCCGGGTAACTCGGGTAAATACGCGCCCTCGCACCGGCTGCAGCAGCGGAGATCTTGCCCTCTGCGGCGAGTATTTCCGCAGCAGAGCACAGCTCGTCCATCGCAAGATTGATAAGTATTTCGTTCTTTTCCTCGGTGTATACTATTTTGAGCACCGTTCCCCCGGCAGCCGTTTCCGGGAGCGTCAGTCCGTCAAAAAGCTCGCTTAGTTTTGCAGGCATTTATATATCCTTCCTCATTTCTGCTCACAGCAGGTCTATCTCTTTTTTCAGTTCCTCAAGCAGCTTGTCCTCGGGCACTTTTCGCAAGATCTTTCCCTTTTTGAAGAGAATGCCCTCTCCCTTGCCGCCTGCTATTCCTATATCAGCCTCGCGGGCTTCCCCGGGACCGTTGACCACGCACCCCATAACAGCCACCTTTATCGGCTTGTCTACTGAGGCGCACAGCCTTTCGACCTGTTCTGCAAGCGGGATAAGCGCTATTTTCGTCCTGCCGCAGGTCGGGCAGGAAACTATCTGCACACCTCCGCCCATGTCGCAGGCGCGCAGTATATCCTTTGCCGCGTATATTTCCTTTACCGGGTCGGCAGTCAGCGAAACGCGGATAGTATCGCCAATCCCGTCGCAAAGCAGAGAACCTATGCCGACTGCGGATTTTATGATCCCCATGCGCTCTGTACCGGCCTCAGTAACGCCCAGGTGCAGCGGATAGTCCACCTGCTGCGCGAGAAGCCTGTACGCTGCAATCATCAGCTTTACGTCTGAGGATTTTATGCTGATAACAATGTCGTCAAAGTCGCAGTCGTTAAGAAGTTTCACATGACCCAGGGCGCTTTCTACCAGGGCTTCCGGAGTGGGCCTGCCGTATTTCTCCAGCAGGTGCCGTTCCAGCGAACCGGAATTAACGCCGATGCGTATCGGAATATTCCTTTTACGGCACGCGTCCGCAACTGCCCTTACACGGTCGGGACTGCCGATGTTACCGGGGTTTATACGTATTTTATCGACGCCGGCGTCAGCGCACGCCAGTGCAATTCTGTAATCAAAGTGAATGTCAGCAACGACGGGAATTCTCACAGCTTCCTTTAATGCGGGAATGAGCTTTACATCATCAACAGTCGGCACAGCTGCGCGAATGATTTCGCAGCCTGCCTTTTCCAGTTCGACTGCCTGAGCCACGCTTCCCGCAACGTTCTCTGCGGGAATATTCAGCATCGACTGAATGTAAATATGCCCGTTGCCGAGTGTAATTCCACCGACCTGTACTTTTTTCTTACTCACTGAAAACCTCCGCTGATAAGCTTAGAAATATCGCCAAATGTTACTACAAGCATCAGAAGCATGAGAAGCCCGAAACCAACAAGGTGAATTATACCCTCCACCTCCGGTTTGAGCGGCTTGCGGCGTATCGCCTCTATCACCAGGAAAAGGAACCTGCAGCCGTCCAGCGCGGGTATCGGCAGCAGATTGAACACGCCGACGTTCACCGTGATGAACGCAAACAGATACATGAACGACGGCAGCCCGTAGCTTACGCTTTGAGAAACCACCGTGACAGTCCCCACAGGGCCCGAAAGGTCTTTAAGCCCGTATTTTCCCTTGAACAGGTCAGCCAGCGTAAAAATTATCATTCTGCTGATAGAAGCCGTTTCTCTGCCCGAGTACTCAATGACCGACAGGAAATTTCGCTCCAGCGGCTGAACATAGAACCCGTAGATAACGCTGCTGGAACCGTCCTCGTCGGTTTCCAGCTTAAAAGGAACGTCTTTCAGCTGGACATTCTGACCGTCGCGGTTTACGGTGAAATCAAGGATAAGTTCGCCGTTTTCGTTTGTCCTGCCGGAGTTGTTCTGCAGCTTGTACTGAATGTCGTACGTCGTCCAAACATGCGTATTTTCTATCGATACGATACGGTCGCCGACCTGCAGCTGCTGCGTACACAGCGAATGCTCCGGAAAAGCGCTGACCGTGGTAGTGCCCACATTTGCAACCGTACAGATGTAAATGAGCGCAGCAATAAATCCCAGAACAAGGTTCATTATCGGACCTGCGACAATTACTATCATTCTCTGCCATACCGGCTTGCGGTTGAACGCCCGGGGATTATCGCTTTCGTCGCTTTCGCCCTCCATTGAGCAGGAACCCCCGATGGGTAACAGCCGGATAACATATTCCGTTTCCTTTCCCTTTTTGCGGAATATCACCGGTCCCATTCCGAGCGCGAATTCGTTGACCTGTATGCCGCACAGTTTTGCAGCGGCAAAGTGCCCGAGCTCGTGAATTATTATTATAACGCAGAATGCCAGTATCGCGATTACTATCTGCATATGACCTCCAAAATCAGTTTCCGAACCTTGCCGCAACGTATTCCTCAGCGGCTCTGCGGGTGTCAAGAATATCCTCCAGCGTGGGCTGCGCGATGAATTTCACGGTTTCAAGCGCGCCGTTCACAACATCGCCGATATCCAGGAACTTTATCTTCCTGTCAAGAAAAAGCGCCACTGCCGCTTCATTTGCGGAATTCACGATGCAGGGCGCGTTGCCCTCCAGCGAGATAGCCTTTTTCGCAGCCGCAAGACAGGTGAATGTTCCCTCGTCTGCCCTGCCGAAAGTCAGCTGACCCACGTCAAACAGTGAAAGCTTTTTTGCGGGCGATGGCAGCCTTTCCGGGTAAGTCAGCGCCAGCTGTATCGGAATGCGCATATCAGCGCTGCCCAGCTGCGCGATGACCGCTCCGTCCTCGAATTCCACCGCAGAATGAATTATGCTCTGCCTGTGCACAACTATCTCCACCTGCTCAGGTCTGACGTCGAAAAGGCGCACCGCTTCAATAAGCTCAAGTCCCTTATTCATAAGGGTGGCGCTGTCGATGGTGATTTTCGCGCCCATGCTCCAGTTGGGGTGCTTAAGCGCCTGCTCGACAGTTACTTTGCGCAGGTCGTCACGGGTCTTTCCGTAGAAAGGACCACCAGAGGCCGTCAGCAGTATCTTTGATGGACGATTTTCCCCGGCACCAATCAGGCACTGGAATATCGCAGAATGCTCGCTGTCTATCGGAAGCAGCTGCACATTATTCTGCTTTATGCAGTCTGTGACGAGCCTTCCGCCTGCAACCAGCGTTTCCTTATTCGCAAGTGCGATGTCATTCCCGGCTTTTGCGGCTTCAAGCGTGGGGACAAGTCCCACCATACCTACAACGGAATTCACCACTATGTCGCAGTCAAGGCGCGCCAGTTCGCACAGACCCTCCATTCCGCACAGCACTTTAACATTTGTGTCAGAAAGCCGCTGCTTCATGTCAGAGAATGCATTCTCGTTGAAAATGCAGACATATTCCGGGTGGAATTCCCGCGCCTGCTTTTCAAGGAGTTCCGTGTTGCTTCCCGCAGAAAGCGCCCTGACGCCAAATCCGTGCATACGGCAGACGTCAAGCGTCTGGGTGCCTATAGAGCCGGTGGAGCCGAGAATTACTATATTCTTCATTATTATACTCCTGTGGGTGAGAAATTATTTCATTGAACAAAACCACCCATTCACGCATGTGAATGGGCAGAAAATGTCATGCATAAATGAAGCTGCCAAGATAAGACATGGCAACATAGAGGAACGGCGCAACCAGAGTAACGCTGTCAAAGCGGTCAAGAACACCACCATGCCCTGGCATTATGTTACCGAAGTCCTTTACGTTGTATTCGCGCTTTATCACCGACGCAGAGAGGTCGCCGACAACGCCGGCAAGCGAAGCCACCATCGAAAGTGGAATAAGCACCGCGTAACTCAGCTGATGTTCAGTAAGAATAAACGAATTGTAAATCAGTACGGTTATCGCTGTAACAACGCCAACGGTCACCACGCCGCCGATAAGTCCCTCGACTGTTTTCTTAGGGCTGATAAGCGGGCAAAGCTTATGTTTGCCGAAGAAAGTTCCGACAAAATACGCCCCGGAATCCCCAAACCATGCACAGAACAAAATGAACAGCACCATGAAAATTCCCAGCGGTTCACCGCTCTGAGAGTACCTCAGCAGAACGATGGAACTGAGCGAAGTCGGAAGAAGACCTCCGGCCGCACCACACGCGAGAACCTTTTCAAAGCTGACTTCCTTGTGGTTCTTAAGCATGATGAGCGCCATCACAATGATATATGCCATGGCAAGCGGCAGGATAAGAAAATTTACCCACGGAAGAATAATCGCTATCGGGAAAACCGCGCCCATAACAATGCTTGCCCAACGCAGCAACTTGAATTTATCGCACTTTATAGCGCGCGTAAGTTCCCAAACTGCAACTGATGACAAGAAACATATCCCTGCACAATACACGAAAATATTGTCAAGAAATAAAATCGCCACACCAATAATAATACCAACACCAGCAGAAATCAGCCTCGTGCGCATAAGCAATCCTTCCTCTGAAACTACACTCCGCCAAAGCGCCGGTCGCGCTCGTTGTATTCGCTGATCGCATATTCCAGATGTTTTTTTGTGAAATCGGGCCAGAGGACGTCCATGAAAACAAATTCCGCATACGCCGCCTGCCAGATAAGGAAATTCGACAAACGCTGCTCCCCGCTGGGTCTGATTATCAGATCAAGCGGAGGCATTTCCGCCGTGTAAAGCAGTTTTTCTATTGACTGCTCGTTTATGCTTTCCGGTGTTATTTCCCCACAAGCCGTCTGCTGCGCTAATATCCTGGCTGCCCTAGTTATTTCGTCCCTGCCGCCATAGTTCAGCGCAACCCCCGCAATAAAGCCGTCGTTATCCACCGTGGACGCCTGTATATCCAGTAGTTCCGCAGTGATGTCCTCAGGCAGTGCAGTAATATCGCCGAGAAAGATAAAACGTATGTTTTCCCGCGCCGCAGCACGTATATCCTTGATATACTGCCGGAGCAGGTTCATAATTCCGTCGATCTCATCAGCCGGTCGCTTCCAGTTCTCGGTGGAAAACGCATAGAAAGTCACGCACTTTATGCCGAGTTCCCGCGCCCAGTTGATAGTCTTTTTAAAGATTGCAGCACCCTGTTTATGTCCGAAATTCCGTGGTAGTGCACGCTTTTTCGCCCACCTGCCGTTCCCGTCCATAATTATGCCGACGTGCTGTGGTACTGACAACTCTGCCATCAGATAGACATGATCTCCTTGTCCTTATCAGCGCCTACTGCGTCAATATTTTCGATGAACTTATCGGTGATCTTCTGAATGTTCTTTTCTGCGTCCTTGAGGTCGTCCTCTGTGATCTCGCTGTTCT
>HF989505.1:0-4154 GCA_000432175.1 Eubacterium sp. CAG:786 | reverse complement strand
TACGTTACGAACTGCAACCTTGCTCTCCTCGCAGATCTTGCTGACCTGCTTGCAGAGTTCCTTTCTGCGGTCCTCTGTCAGCTGCGGGAATGCGATACGCAGAACACGACCGTCATTTGTGGGGTTGATACCGAGGTCGCTTGCCTGGATAGCCTTTTCAATGGACTTGAGTGTGGAAGCGTCAAACGGCTGAACAACGAGAATTCTTGCCTCGGAAACGGAAATGGAAGCCATCTGGTTCACGGGAGTGGGACAGCCATAATAGTCAACAGTGATCCTGTCGAGTACTCCGGGATTAGCGCGGCCTGCGCGGATAGTTGCAAGCTCGCTTTCAAGTGCGTTCACGCACTTTCCCATCTTTTCCTTGGCTGTGTCGAGTATTTCTTTCATTTTGGCACCTCTCTGAAATATTATTGCGGCTTATGCTTTGTAACGAGCGTTCCGACAGTCTTGCCCATGATAGCGTCATAGATATTGTCGGGACGGTTAAGATCAAATACGATTATCGGAATGTTATTCTCGGTGCAGATGGCTGCTGCTGCGCTGTCCATTACCTGAAGCTTCTTTACGAGAATGTCGTGATGCGTAATCACGTCGTACTTCACAGCGTCGGGGAACTTCTTGGGATCCTTGTCGTAGATACCATCAACCATAGTCGCCTTGAGCAGAATATCTGCATTCAGCTCAGCGGCGCGCAGTGAAGCCGCGCTGTCCGTGGAGAAGAACGGGTTTCCGGTTCCGCAGCCGAAGATCACAACTCTGCCCTTTTCAAGATGACGTATAGCCTTGCCGAGAATGAAGGGCTCAGCGACCTGCTGCATGGTGATCGCAGTCTGCACTCTGACCTGGCAGCCCTGCTTTTCAAGGACATCAGCAACGGCAAGAGCGTTCATAGCTGTTGCCAGCATGCCGATATGATCCGCACGCGCCCTGTCCATTCCCTCGGAACTTCTTCCGCGCCAGAAATTACCGCCGCCGACAACAATACCTATCTCGGCGCCGACGTCAACGCACTTCTTTATGCTGCGGCAGATATTCTCAATGGTGGGAATATCCAGTCCGCTGCCCTTATCGCCGGAAAGAGCCTCACCGCTCAGCTTGAGCAGCACACGTTTGTACTTAGGGGTTTCTGCTTCCATTATTATCTTCTAATCCTCCGAATTTATCAGTACAGCCGAAAAGCCGGCTGCCGCAGTCAGGTCAGCCGCACGCCGACCCGCTGCAATATGTCAGCAATGCTGTATCAATAATCCAGTACGCGAATTCTGCCGAGGAGCTCTGCGCCATCAGAAACCTTCTTGATTGCATTGAGGGTGTCCTTCTCGGTCATTACGCCGGTCGTGAATGCAAGCTCATTCTCAGGCTGGTTCTTTCTGGAAAGATATGTGACTTCGCCGAAAAGCGCCTTGATAACTGCCTTGGTGACTTCCACATTCTTGGAAGAAAGTCTGATGTAATTTGCGCAGGAGAAATCGCTGAAATCCTTGATGAAATTCTGGTCGCTGTCAGCCCATGTAAGGGACTTGCTGGTGCCGGAATGCTTTACGGCAGATACGATGTCGGCAACTACCGCGCTCGCAGTAGGAAGCTTGCCGGCGCCCTTGCCATAGAACACAACGTCGCCTGTAGCGTCACCGCGGACAAGTATAGCGTTGAAAACGTCGTTTACGCCAGCCAGCTGGCTCTCGTCCTTGATTACTGCGGGGAAAACACCAATGGAGATCTTGCCGGCTTCCTCGCGCTTTGCGCAGCCGATAAGCTTGATCTTGCAATCGGCGCTGTCGCAGTAGTCCACGTCTTCCAGTGTTATCTTGGTGATACCCTCGGTGTGAACGCTGTCAGGGTAAACATGCTTACCAAAAGCAAGAGAAGCAAGAATGCAGATCTTGCGGCATGCGTCGTGACCATCAACGTCAGCAGAAGGATTACGCTCTGCATAGCCGAGATCCTGAGCGATCTTGAGTGCCTTTTCGAAATCCATGCCGTCACGGATCATCTTTGTGAGAATGAAGTTAGTGGTTCCGTTGAGAATACCTGCGATCTCGTCGATCTCATTAGCGGAAAGGCACGCATGCAGCGGCTTGATTATCGGAATTCCACCGCCAACGCTCGCTTCAAAGAAGAAATTAACATTCTTCTCCTTAGCGATAGCGAGAAGCTCCGCGCCCTTAGCTGCAACAAGTTCCTTGTTAGATGTAACAACGCTCTTGCCAGCCTCTAGAGCAGACTTTACAAAATCATATGCGGGTTTAAGACCACCGATAACCTCAGCTACGACCGTAACCTCAGGGTCATTCAGAATAACATTGAAATCCTTGACAAACTTCTCCTTGTAGGGACTGTCGTTGAAATCACGGATATCAAGAATATACTTGATATCCATCTCCTGTCCAGCCTTCTTTTCAAGGCTTTCCTTATTCTTATAGAAAACCTCAACTGTTCCTGAGCCAACTGTACCGTAACCCAGAACTGCGATCTTAGCCATAATCAACTTCCTTTCGGTTCACTTCTTAAAGCCGGAAAGCGTCTTTTACCAGCTTGGAGGGAAACTCCTTCGTACACCGGCGCTGCGCCTATTTATCCGGCGCGGCTCTGCGGATATGTCCTGTACATTCAGCCTGCCTGGCGGTAATTACCGTGGGGCGCGACCATACAGACATTTATTCACAGCCGCATCTGCCGCTTATTATCCTTTATATTATAGCACAAGACATCGATATTTGCAAGTAGTTTTTTAATTACTTGTAACAAATATGCGAAATTATTCTGAAATAACGGCTTCTATTGCGGAAAGTTCGTCCGGCGTGAAATCAAGATGTTCCACTGCGGCTGCGTTCTCGGTTATCTGACTGGGCTTTGAAGCGCCTATGAGCACAGTAGTCACCTTTCCCCCGCGGAGCGCCCATGATATCGCCATCTGAGAAAGCTTCTGCCCGCGATTTGCCGCGATCTCATTGAGTTTGCGGACTTTTGCGAGCTTTTCCTCATTAATATCATTCTTTATCCATACGCACCCCTTGGATACCCTGGAGTCCCCGGGGACACCATTGAGATAGCGGTCTGTAAGAAGTCCCTGGAAAAGCGGCTGGAACACCGCAAGTCCCACGCCGTTTTCTGCAGCAAAATCCCTCAGGCCATCTGTTTCTATCCAGCGGTTGAACATAGAGTAGCTGGGCTGATTTATCACAAACGGAGTGTGGAGTTCCCTGAAAATCGACATTATCTCTGCGGTCTGCTGCTTGTTGTAGTTGGAAATGCCCACATACAGCGCCTTTCCCTGTCTGACTGCGTTATCAAGAGCCAGCGCGGTTTCCTCAAGCGGTGTGTTCGGGTCAAAAACGTGGTGGTAATAAATATCCACATAGTCAAGCTTCATGCGTTTCAGAGACTGGTCGAGGGAAGCAGTCAGGTACTTTCTGGAGCCGTTTCTGTCGCCATAGGGGCCGTCCCACATTTCATAGCCCGCTTTTGTCGCGATTATCAGTTCGTCGCGGTATGCGCGCAGCCCGCGGTCAAGTATCCTGCCGAAATTCTCCTCAGCAGAACCATTGTACGGGTTGCCGTAATTATTCGCAGCGTCAAAGTAAGTGATACCCAGGTCAAAAGCCGTGCGCATCATCTGCTCCATATTTTCAAAATTATCCTTGTAGCTGAAATTCTGCCAGATTCCGAACGAAACTGCCGGAAGCTTCAGCCCGCTGTTCCCGCAGCGGTTATATACCATTTTTTCATATCTGTGTTCGTTAGGTGTGTACATTTTTTCCTCCATTCTGTCAATCGCCCCCGCGTTTCCGCAGGGGCAGTGATTATCAGCGTTTCTTGAAAAAGCCGCCTTTTTTGCCGGTGCTTTCCTTACGTTCCTCCTCAAGTTCCCTGAGTACTTCGCGTTTTACAGTTTCTTTCAGGTTTTCATAGAGATTGTCGTACAGGTTATTGTACAATTCCGCAGCCAGCTTTTCCTTGTCAAAAAACAATGGCGGCTCGGGGGCAAGCTTCTTTTTCATCGCGCGCTGGATTTCTTCCAGTTCAAATGATGAAAATGCAGCTGCTGTAGAGGTGAACTCCTCTTCCGGCTCGGGTTCCTTTTCCGGCTTGCGCTCAGGTTCATGGACAGGCTCTGAGGCAGCTTCCGCGACAGGTTCAGAAACTGCTTC